>JASHSS010000554.1 GCA_030038565.1 Bryobacteraceae bacterium | reverse complement strand
AAGGCAGCCGGGGCGCGGAAGGCAGCTGGCGCGCGGAAGGCAGCCGGCGCGCGGAATGCAGCCGGCGCACGAAAGGCAACCGGCGCACGCGGAATGCAGCCGGGGCGCGGAAAGCCGCCGGCGCATGGGGAAGGCAGCCGGCGCACGCGGAAGGCAGTCGGCGCGCGCGGAAGGCAGCCGGCGCGGAAGGCAGTCGGCGCGCGGAAGGCAGCCGGGCGCGCGAGGAAGGTAGCCGGCGCGCGGAAGGCAGCCGATGCGCGCGGAAGGCAGCTGGCGCGAGGAAGGCAGCCGGACACGGCCGGACGCCGCCCAACAGTTCGCAGCCGGATGGCTCACGTGCCGGCCACCCAAAAAGCGCTATAATTCACCCAGCCGCGCCCTCGAAGAGGACTGGAGTTAACGTGGAAAAACTCGAACGTCTGACGGCGCGGATCGGATGTCTGCTTACCCTGGCGGTATGGGCCGCGCCCTTAACCGCCCAAGTCTATAGCGGAACCTTTTACACCAGTTTCGGCGCCAACCCCGGAGGCGCGTTTCCGCCTGCTGCCTTCTCCACCAATTACCAGTGCATTACCGGCGCATCCAGCCCGGGGTGCGGACCGGCCGGCTTCCGCGAAGTGGCCGCGTCTTTCAAACCCACCGCCACCGCGGGCATGCAAAGTATCAGCCTGGCGTTGGCCTCGGGCGGCAGCGGCGTCAACGGCGTGATGGTCTCCGTCGCGCAGGACTCCAGCGGCACGCCGGGGAATGTCCTGGAAAGCTGGACCCTCACCAATCTCCCTTCCGGCACCGCGCCGCCGCTCACGGTTCTGAACGACTCGCTCAACCTGACGCTCACCGCGGGACAGGCCTACTGGGTGATCGTGCAGCCTATGGCATCCGGCACTTATGCGCTGTGGTACACCAACATCCTGGGACTCAATGGCGCTATGGCGAATTATGGTTCCGGCTGGCAAACCCTCACCGGGATCATAGCCACCCAGCCGGCCTTCAGCGTCTCCATGAGCCGCCTGGGGGCCCTTTCGCACATCGCCGCCGGCGGCGGTTGGACCACCGTGATCACCCTGGTGAACACTTCGGCCACCCAAATCCAGCTTCTGGTAAACCTCTCCGCCGATGACGGCAGCCCCCTGAACCTGGCGCTCACCACCACGCTCCAGGGCGTAGCGCAGAGCTATACCGCGCAGCAGATATCGGAGATCCTGAACCCCAATACCACCTTGCAGATCTCCATGGGAGGCGTAGCTGGAACCATCGTGGTGGGTTCGGCCGCCGTGTACAGCACCGGCCCGCTCAGCGGCTATGCCATCTTCCGCCAGACGCCGCAATCCGGCTCGCCCTCCGAGGGCACGGTGCCCCTGGAAATGCGGTTTCCGTATTCTCTCATCCTTCCGTACGACAACACCGCTGGATTTATCATGGGCGTGGCCCTGGCGAATCTCTCGCCCACGCCTGAAACCATCATGGTTTCGATCATGGATGGGAATGGCGTGTCCCTGGGCGACCAGACCATCTCCATACCGGCCAACGGCCACACCGATTTCGTGCTGCCCACAGAATTCCCGGTGACCGCCGGAAAGCTGGGGATCATGCAATTCACCGGCACCGGAGGCCTTTCGGGTCTGGGCCTGCGATTCAGTCCCTTTGGAACCTTCACCTCGGTGCCGACCACCATCGCGGCTCCGCTGGCGCAATAGAAGCGGCCATGAGTGCTTCCGAGGCCGCCTCCGCGATTTCCACGGCGGCCGTATTTCGGGCGGTGGGGCAGCCCCTGGCGCTCGAGCGGTTCCCCATTCCCCAGCCGCAAGGTGGCGAAATCGTGGCCCGCATCCTCTGCGCCACGATTTGCGGAAGCGATCTGCACTCCTGCTACGGGCGGCGTCCGGCGCCCGCGCCGAGTGTGCTGGGACACGAGATGGTGGGCCTGGTGCAGGCCATCGGTTCGGACGGCGCGCGGGATTTTCGCGGACGCCCGCTGGCGCCGGGAGACCGGATCACCTGGTCGATGGTGTGGAGCTGCGGCGCCTGCTTCTATTGCCGGCGCGGTCTGCGGTCCCAGTGCGAGAGGCTGATGAAGTTCGGCCACCAGGCCCTCGCGCCCGGCCGGGAACTCTCCGGCGGCATGGCCACGCACTGCCATCTGCCCGCCGGGACCGCCATTTTCCGCGTCCCCGGCAATCTTGCGGATGTGGTGGCCAGCCCGGCCAATTGCGCCACCGCCACGGTGGCGGCGCTTTTCCGCTACGCCGGCCCGGTCGCCGGCCAGGTAGTGACGGTGCACGGCGCCGGAATGCTGGGCCTGACGGCGTGCGCCATGGCGGCGGTGGGCGGCGCGGCCCAGGTGGTGGCCCTGGAACCGGACGCCCGGCGGCGCGCCCGGGCTTTCGATTTCGGCGCCACCGAGGCGCTCGACAGCGCGCAGCCTCGCGGCCACATTCTCGCCCGCATTCGGGAGCTGAGCGCCGGCCGGGGCGCCGATGTCGGCCTGGAGGTAGCCGGCTACCCGGAATCCATCGAACTCGGCGTGGAACTGCTGCGCGCGGGCGGCCGGTTCGTCCTGGCGGGAGCCACCTTCCCGGGCCGGCCCGTGCAGTTGGCGGCCGAGCAAATTGTGCGCCGCATGATCCAGATCCTGGGCGTCTACAACTATGCGCCGGAAGACCTGGAGAACGCGCTCGCCTTTCTCTCTCCGGCGGCGGAGCGCTTTCCCTTCGCAGAGCTGGCCGGCCCGTGCTTCCCCTTAAGCGCCGTAAATGAGGCCATCGAATACGCCGAGAGCCGGCGTCCCCCGCGGGTGGCACTGATTCCTTAGGCCCCGCACTTCACGAGACCTCGGGACAGCCCGGCCATCTACCGAAGTGCTTCCTCGACCGCCCGCGGGTTCCTGTCGATGACCGCCAATAGAATCCGCGCCGCTCCAGCCGGGCGATTACGGCCCTGTTCCCGGTTGCGTATACACGCGGGGGAAAACCCAAACCTGGCCGCGAATTCATTTTGGCTGAGGTTGAGCTTCTCCCGTACTTTGCGCACGTCAACGGCAGCCTTTGAGGCCTTCATTGAAGCTGCTCCGCTATGGCGAGATCCCTGCGCAAGAGATCGCTTACCAAGGCATCTAACGGGATACCTTTACGATGGGCAATTTCGGTGAGTTTGTCCAGCACCCCGCTGTCCAGGTATACGGGGATGTGGAGCTCCATGCCGGGACGGTAAAACTTGCCGCGCACGCCTTTTGAAAAATCAATCGAACTGTCGAGTGGATCGTCGTTCATAACCCTTCCTCATATGCCAACCGCTCGGAGTTGTCGGCCTGCCGCGCGGAGATGATGCGAGCCTTCGCTTGGCTCGCGTCGATTTCTACCCAGGTGTGGACCACCACGAGACATTCACCGGTGACGGCGCGGCCGATGGTAATCCACCGTTCCTCAGTTTCGCTGGCGTCATCGAACGTCGTCACCGAAAGGGGATCGCCCAAGATACTCGAAGCCAGAATGAAAGATACGCCATGCTTGCGGAGGTTACTCCGCTTTCGTGGTATCCCATTCGATTTCGAGTTTGAAGCCGCTCACTCTGTCAGTATACGCGACTCGCGTATGATCGCCCGGCAAACGAGCGAGTTTTTCCCCGCACTTCGGCCCGCACCGCGTGTCCCTGATTCCGTGGTTTTCCCCCGCCTCCCGCCCGCACCCTTTTCGGGGCATCATGGAAAGGATGAATTACGAGCCGGAGCTTCAATTTGCCC
>JASHSS010000553.1 GCA_030038565.1 Bryobacteraceae bacterium | reverse complement strand
GGATCGTCGGACGGACCCACGCGGATCTGTTTCGCCTTGGCGGTGAGCTTCTCCAGAAATTCGTCGTACACGCGCTCATCCACAATGGCGCGCGAGCACGCCGAGCATTTTTGCCCCTGGTAGCCGAAGGCGGAGGCCAGCACGCCATCCACTGCTTTTTCGACATCGGAATCGCCATCCACCACGATGGCGTCCTTGCCGCCCATTTCGGCGATCACGCGCTTGATCCACACCTGCCCCGCCCGCGGCCGGGCGGCCAGTTCGTTGATGCGCAACCCCACGTCGCGCGAGCCGGTGAAGCTCACAAAGCGCGTCTTGGGATGCTCCACCAATGTGTCCCCCACCGCGCCGCCGCTGCCGGTCAGCAGGGTGAAGCTGGATTCCGGAAAGCCGGCTTCCAGCAGCACTTCCGCGAACTTCGCCGCGATGGTGGGGGTCTCGCTCGAAGGCTTCACCACCGCCGTGTTGCCGGTGACCAGCGAGGCGACAGTCATTCCCGCCAGAATGGCCAGCGGAAAATTCCACGGCGGAATCACCACCCCCACGCCCAGCGGCAGGTAGATCATTTCGTCGTGCTCGCCCGGCAATTGCAGCACCGGCTGCGGCGCCGCCATGCGCTCCATCTCGCAGGCGTAGTATTCGCAGAAATCGATGGCCTCGGAAACGTCCGCGTCGGCTTCGGGCCACGTCTTGCCCGCTTCCAGAACCAGCCACGCGTCAAACTCGAGCTTGCGCGAGCGCAGGATGCGCGCCGCTTCGCGCGCCAGCCGGACGCGCTCGCCCGCCGGTGTGCGGCTCCATCCCGGAAACGCGGCGTAAGCGCTCTCGATGGCCCGATTGGCCAGTTGCGCGGTGGCTCTGTGGTGGACGCCCACCACCTCCGCGGTGCGCGACGGATTCACCGACACCAGTTTGTCGCCGGTCGCGATCCACTCGCCGCCGATGCGCAGCAGGTACTCGCGCCCCAACTCCGAACGCACCTTTTCCAGGGCCTGCTCCATCGCCTGCCGTCCGGCGGGCTGGGAGAAATCGGTATACGGCTCGTTGCGGAATTGCGTGAGGGTTGCGGTAGCCATCTCTACCATCTTACTAGGTGCCTCGCGCGGCCATCGCACGCGGCTTTCTCCACGCTGCCTCCGCGGCGCCGGGCCCTGAGGGCACGCCCGCGGTGAGGACGCCGCTCGCCCGAGTCCGGAAACCGCTCGCCCGAGCTCGGAAAGAACGCGGTGGCCCCCTGGCGCCGCCCGCCTTACAGCATCGCTTCGGCCGCAAAGTGCGTCTTGGGGTGGCGGCGAATGCGCGCGAAGGCCATCTCCACTTCGTGGCTGAAGCCGCAGATCCAGTTGCCGTCGGCGGCCGCGCCCAGCCAGCGGTGCTTGTTCTCGATGCTCTCCAGCGGATACAGGTCGAACGCCAACACCCAGGTGGGTTGCGTGTGGGCGGCCGTCGGCACCAGGTCCGAGAAGAAACAGAAGGTCTCGCCGCCGCTCTCCACAACGATCACGCACATATCGCGGTTGTGCCCGGGCGCGCGCCGCATCCACACGCCGGGCGCAACCTCGCAGTCGCCGTCCACCAGGGTCATCTGGCCGGAGGCAACCAGCGGATCATAGTTCAGATCGTTGTAACTGACACCGTCGCGCGCGAGGCGTTCGTGCGCGTGCTCCCATTCGCCACGGCTGGCAAAGTAGCGTGCCCGCGGGAACGCCGCGCGCGCGGCGGTTCCTTCCAGGATGGTGTTGCCCCCGCAGTGATCCCAGTGCAGATGGCTGTTGATGACCACGTCGATGGAGCCGGGGTCGAACCCGTGGCCGGCGATCACTTCGGTCAACGGAGCCGCGCCGGGTGGAAGGCTCATCCGCTCGCGCATGCGCTCGTCGGGCTTGTCGCCGCAACCGGTCTCCACCAGGATGGTGTGGCCGCGGCCCTGGATCAAGTAGCAGTTGAAGGCCAGCGGGATGCGGTTGAGATCGTCCGCCTGGGTCTTCCGGCTCCACAGAGTCTTGGGGACCACCCCGAAGAAAGTTCCCCCATCCCACCAGTGGACGTGGTCCAGAACGCGGGCAATCCGGAATTCGCCCACTCCGACGCCCGCCATCGGCGGCTATCCGCGCACCAGTTTGCGGCCCTGCTCGAACAGGTCCGAAGCGTCGTCGATCAGCTTTCGCCCGCGCTCGAACATGTCCTTGCCGGCGTCCATCAGGTTCTTGCCGGTCCCGCTGATCGCATCGCAGCTCTGCTGGGTCCGCTCAGTCAGAAGACGGCGGGTGTCCTTACCGCTGCGCGGTGTATACAGCACCGCGATGGTCGCGCCGATTACCGCACCCGTAATAAACCACGCCAGGGCGCTGGTGCCTTCGTTGTCTTGCGTCTGGTCGGCCATTTGTATCCTCCGCCACGGAAACCTGTTTGGGAACGGTCCCCTTTTATTCTGCGATATCCTTGAGTCATGGCGCAAGATCCCGAGCATGACGAGCATGACGAGCGCCCGGAAGAACCCGCCGAAGAACTGGACCCGTCGCAGGATCTCGACATGGTGACCTTGTACACCGCCACGACGATCGATTCCGAGATGGAAGCCGGCCTGCTCAGCAGCCTGCTGGAATCGAACGGCATTCCGGCCCTCGTAATCGGCTCGCCCCTACCCAACTTGGGGTACCAGGTGCAGGTGCCGCGGCGGCAGGCCGAGGAGGCACGCCGTCTTCTGGAAGAAGCCCAGGCAGCCGGGCCCGAAGCGGCTGCCGAGGCCGAAGCCGCCGGCGAAGGCGAGTAAGCGGAAGTTCCTTCGCCGGGTCGCCCGGTTCCCTTCCCCTTGCCGATCGTGCGGCAGGCAACTCCACGCGGCCGAAAAGGCAGCAAGATCCCTGTCCCCGGTCGCCGGAACGGCTGCTAGCGTCGCGCTCGCGCCACCGGCGCTGCGGCCGCCCAGGCACCTGACCGCGGCGGCTGGCAGCGGAGCGCCCACCAGCACAGGTGCTGGGCCGCGGTCAGTGCCGAAGCAGCGGCGGCG
>JASHSS010000552.1 GCA_030038565.1 Bryobacteraceae bacterium | reverse complement strand
AGGATCAAGAGCGCGTCGAGGCTGGCAGCCGATGGCATGATACGGGATTCGTGTTCACGTCTGGAATTGGCACACCTATTGAACCGCGAAACCTGGAGCGCGCGTTCTTCCACATCGTGGATGCCGCAGGGTTGCCGCGCATCCGCGTCCACGATCTGCGCCATACCGCAGCGACGCTGCTGCTCGCCAAAGGTGTTCACCCGCGCGTGGTGATGGAGTTGTTGGGGCACAGCCAAATCGCGATCACGATGAACCTGTACTCCCACCTCATCCCGGCGCTTCAAAAGGATGCCGCCGAGAAGATGGACGCGGCTCTGAGGCCCACGGCCACCGAAAAGCCAGCCGAAAACGGTTTTGCTACCAGTTTTGCTACCAAGCCCGTTCCCGGAGCCGTTCATTGATTCGTAAGTGGCTTATTTTGTTGGAGCTGGCGGAGGGATTTGAACCCCCGACCATCTGATTACAAATCAGATGCTCTACCAACTGAGCTACGCCAGCGCCCGCGGCTGCATCCACAGGTTAGCGTGCTGGGTGGGTGGGGGTCAACTTTCCCCTGCGGCCTGTGCGGCCTGCTGCGGCCTGCGCGGCGGGTTATTTCGCGCGGATGGTTGCCTGGGCGCCGGCGAGACCAGGGGCGAAGGCCCGCAGTGTGATCGGGCCGGGGCCGGCCGCGCGAACCATCGCCAGTGCCCGGCCCTGATAAGGTTTGCGGCGGCTCGATTGTACCGGCGTCATGTCCCTCAGATTGCCCGTGTCGAACGCCGCCAGTTCGGCGGGGCCGGAAACCCCCACGCGGATCTCCTGATCGGCCCCGTAAACCGTTCGACCCTCGCGGTCAACCACGCGGATCTCGAAATTTGCCACTTCGCCAGCAGCCGGGACCAGCGCCTCCGGATCTGCGGCGATTTCCAGCCGTCCGGCCGGGCCGGCCGTGGCCAACTCGAAATGCGCGGCTTCCCGTCCTTCCAGTTTGCCGACTGCGCGAAGCACGCCGCGCTGGTTGGGAACATCCCAATGCAGCTCCGGCTGCAGCCGGTCCGTCACCGGCTGGCTGCCTAGCGAACCCCCATTGAGAAACAATTCGGCGGAATCGCAGTTGGTGTACACCGTAACCGGGATACTCGTCCGCTGGTCCTTCTCCCAGTTCCAGTGTTCGATGAGGCCGCGCCCTCCGGCAGCCTGGGCGGCGGCGTACACCATCGGGCGTATATTCCAAAGCGCCTCCCGCAGGTAAGATTGCGGCTTGCGGAAACCGCAAAGATCGAGCAGGCCGGCGCCGCTGCCGCGGCTCGGGTAACGGCCGGCTTCGCCCAGGTAGTCGACGCCGGTCCAGAGGAACTGTCCGGCCACGTAATCGTTCGCCTCGACCGCGCGCCAGGCGGCCAATGAATGTGCGTTCTCGCTGCCAAGGATGATTCGTTCGGGGTAGGTTTCGTGATCCCGCGAATAATACTGCTCCAGATAGTTGTAGCCCACCACGTCCAGCAGGCTCGCCAGGCCGGTGGCATTGGATGCCAGGGTATCGGCGAGCGCCTGGGTGACCGGACGCGTTCCGTCCAGTCCTTTGACTGCCGCAATCAAGCGGCGGGCGACCGGCGGCAGCAAATCGGCATCCTGCATGCCGGGCTTCAACCCATCGCGGCCCCGCGGGTGGCCGAAGGGATCGCCGGGATAGTCGATTTCGTTGCCGATGCTCCACAGGACGATGCTGGGGTGGTTGCGGTCCCGCAGCACCATGTCCTGAATGTCGCGCGTGGCCCACTCGTCGAACACCTCATGGTAGCCGTGTGTCCCGGGTGTTCCTACGTTCCATCCCTCGATCCATTTGTGCTTGCCGCCGGTCCATTCGTCGAAAGCTTCGTCCATGACCAGCAAGCCCAGGCGGTCGCAGAGATCGTATTCCTCGGGCGCCATGGGATTGTGGGAACAGCGAATCGCGTTTACTCCAAGGCCTTTCAGCGCTTTCAGGCGGCGCTCCAGCGCGGCCGCGGAGAACGCCGCCCCCAGCCCGCCCAGATCGTGATGCAGGCAGACACCGCGAAGTTTCTCCGCCTTTCCATTCAGAAAAAAGCCGTGATTGGCATCGAAGCGGATGGAGCGGATGCCGAACGGCGTGCGGTATTCGTCCAGCAGAGCGTCGCCCGAGTAAACTCGCGTCACCGCGGTGTAAAGGTTCGGCTCTTCGGTGGACCAGAGTTTGGGCTTGGGCACGGCAGTCTGCTGCGCAAAGCGGTAATCGCCGCCGGGCGCGATACGCTCCTCGGACGCCGCGCTGCCTGCCTCTGTCCCGGCGGCGTCTTCGATCGCGGTGACCACGCGCACCGCCGCCGCTCCGTCCGATTCGTTCTGCACCCGCGTCTCCACCGACACCAGCGCCTCCCCGGCGCCGGTCAGTGGTGTATACACGTAGGTTCCCCACTGCGCCACGTGCACCGGCTGCAGGAACGTGAGCCAGACGTGCCGGTAGATGCCGGATCCGGTGTAGAAGCGTGAATCCGCCGCTACGCTGTGGTCCACCCGGACAGCAACCACATTGACCGCGCCGAAGGCCACGAAGGGCGTGAGATCGTACTCGAAAGACGAATAGCCGTAGGGCCGATGACCCAGATGATGTCCATTTATCCAGACGTCGCTATCGCGGTAAACACCGTCGAACTCAATGCGGATCTTCCGCCTGGCGAGCGTCCTGTCTAACGGGAACGCTTTGCGGTACCACCCGATTCCGCCCGGCAGGTAGCCCGTGCCGCTGGCGTTTGCGGTGCTGTAGGGTCCTTCAATCGACCAGTCGTGCGGCAGGTTGAGCTTGCGCCAGGAGGAATCGTCGAAGCCGGTGCGCTCGGCGCCGTCTGCATCGCCTTTGTAAAAGCGCCAACCCGCGTCGAAGTTCAGCCGCTCCCGAACGGGGTGTACGCCGGCCTGTGACCAGGCGGGCAGCGCGGCCAACGCTGCCATGAGAAGTACACTGCGCATCATCGGATGCTCCTGCGCCGGCCGATCGCCGTCAGACCAGAATGTCCTTCACCACGTCGCCTGAAATTCCCGTCAGCCGCACGTCCAGGCCCTGGAATTTCACGAACAGGCGCTTGTGGTCGATGCCCAGCAGGTGCAGCATGGTGGCGTGGAAATCGTGCACGCTGACGGGGTTTTCCTGGGCCGCGTAACCGAAATCGTCGGTGGATCCATAGCTCAACCCGCCCTTGATGCCGCCGCCCGCCAGCACAAAGGAAAAGCCCTTGATGTGGTGGTCGCGGCCATCGCCGCCCTGCGACATGGGCGTGCGGCCGAACTCGCCTCCCCACACGATCAGGGTGTCGTCGAGCATGCCGCGCCGTTTCAGATCGGTAATCAGCGCCGCGGTGGCCCGGTCTACTTCTTCGGCCTTCAGCACCACGTTGGCCTTCACGGCGCTGTGGTGATCCCAATCGCGATGGTATAGCTGGATGAAGCGCACACCGCGCTCGGCCAGGCGCCGGGCCAGCAGACAATTGGAAGCGAAGGAGCCGTCGCCGGGCTGCGCGCCGTAAAGATCCAGCACTTCCTTGGGCTCCTGGCTCATGTCCACCAGGCCCGGCACGCTGGTTTGCATCTTGAAGGCCATTTCGTACTGCGCGATGCGGGTTTGGATTTCGGGATCCTGAAGCGTCGCGCTCTGCTCGCGGTTGAGCGCATTGATGGCGTCCATGGACTCGCGCTGAATGGTTGGGCTGACGCCCCCGGGGTTTTTGATGTACAGAACCGGGTCGCCCATGGAGTTGAGCTTGACCCCTTGGAAACGGCTGGGCAGCAGTCCGGCCGACCATTGCCGCGCCGAAAGAGGCTGATTCTGGCCGCCGCGCCCGGAGGAGAGCAGGACCACGAAACCGGGCAGATCCTCGGCCTCCGCGCCGAGGCCGTAGAAGATCCACGACCCCATGCTGGGGCGGCCGGCAATGATCGAGCCGGTGTTCATGATAGTGTGGGCCGGATCGTGATTAATCTGCTCGGTCCACATCGAGCGCACGATGCAAATGTCGTCGGCCACGCCGCCGATGTGCGGAAACAGCTCGCAAATCTCCTGGCCGGATTTGCCGAATTTGCGAAACTTGTGTTGCGGACCGAAACAGGTGAGCTGTTTGCCCTGAAGCTGCGCGATCTGCTGGCCCTTGGTGAGCGAATCGGGCATGGGCTGGCCGTTCATCTCCGCCAGCTTGGGCTTGTAATCGAAGGTCTCGAGGTGCGAGGGCCCGCCGGCCTGGTAGAGAAAGATCACCCGCTTGGCCTTGGCCGGATGGTGCAGCGGGTTGACCACGCCTTTGGAATCGGCGGCGAAGAGGCGTGGGTCGAGCAGAGCGTTGAGGCCCAGCAGGCCGAGCGAGGCGATGCCGCGTCCCAGAAAGGTGCGGCGGCAGCAGAGGCAGTTGCGATCAGGGCTATCCATGGGTTTCCTTAATTCCGGGTGATGGTTTCGTGCATGTTGAGAATGGCCCGCGTGACTACGGTGAGGGCCGCGAATTGGGCGGGCGGCGCCTTCAGCGCGGCAGCGGACAGGGTGGCTTCGCCGGAGTGGATCAGGGCGTTGGCTTCGGCGGGCGACTGGCGATACTCCGCCAGGCTCTTGCGGTACAGATCGGCCAGCGTACGATGTTCGGCGGCGGTGGCCGGGCGGCTCACGGTACGCTCGAAGGCGCGATCGATGCGGGCATCCAAAGTGCGCTCCTGGACGAGCAGGTTCTGGGCGAACACGCGCGCGGCTTCCACGTAGATCGGGTCGTTCAACAGCACCAGGGCTTGCAGCGGGGTGTTGGAATTGATGCGGTTGATGGTGCACTCTTCGCGCGTGGGAGCGTCGAAGGCCGCCAGGCTGGGGTGCAGAAAAGTGCGCTGCCAGAAGGTGTAGATGCCGCGGCGATACAAATCGGGGCCATGGCTGGCGGAGTATTCGCGCTTGGGGAAGTTGAGCGGCGCCAGATACCCATCCGGCTGATACGGTTTGACGCTGGGGCCGCCGAATTCCTCCACCAGCAGGCCGGAAGCCGACAGCGCGATGTCGCGCACGTTTTCGGCATCCACGCGGAAGCGGCTCTGCCGCCCCAGCAGCCGGTTATAGGGGTCGTGCTCCTCCAGGTCCGCGCGGGGCATGGAGGATTGCCGGTAGGTGCGGCTGAGCACGATGGTGCGGATAAGATGGCGCACATCCCACGGGTGCGTGCCTTGGGCGTTCCACTCGGGCTGCATGAATTCGGAGGCCAGCCAGTCGAGCAGTTCGGGGTGCGTGGGCCACTCGCCCTGCGAGCCAG
>JASHSS010000551.1 GCA_030038565.1 Bryobacteraceae bacterium | reverse complement strand
AATACCTCGCTGAATTCTGCACTCATTGGTGGACAGATTATAACGAAGTAAGTCGCCAAACGCGAAGGATCCTCCAAAGGATCTTCCGGTCCGGAAGGATCCTGTTTTCAGCATCGCCGGCCGCCGCGCCTACCCCGCATCGCCGCTCGCATGGCCCTCGGCGCGGATCGGGCGGCCGCACCGGGGATCGCAGGCCGGACGATTCACGCGCCCCAAGGCCCTTTTAGGCCGCGGAATTCTTCTCATGGACCAGGAGGAGGCGGCAGGATTCGGGCGGCCGTTTTCCACCGCGGAGTTCGCCGGCGGGGGTGGGCCGCGCCCCTCGCGTCTTCGTGGCCTTCGAGGCGGTGTATACTGGCGCTCTATGAAGATCATCGCTGTCTACATTGGGGTTGCATTTGCCATTTGGGCCCAGGCTCCGAAACCCGCCGATCTGATCGACGCAGCGCGCAAAGGGCCGGGCAGCGCCGAGATGAAGGAGCGCGTTGCTACGCTCAGCGCAACCACGCAGGTCGTCGTCTGGGGTCAGGATTATCTCTTCCTGGCCACCTCGCCGTCCCCGGTGACTGTGTCCATCGATTTGCAGCCTCCGGCGCCGCTCGAACCGGTGGACGCGAATCACTGGATGCTGCTCGCCAAGATGCGGACCGGTGTCTTGCATCAGTATCAGTTCTATGCCGCCGGGAAAACGCTCGGGACGCGCGGCGATGCAGTCGGTTACAATCCCGACTCTTACCCCAAACCCGGCGTGCCACACGGCAAGCTCAGCGAAAAGCACACCATCACCAGCAAGATCTACGACGGGATGAAGGCCGACTACTGGGTCTACGCCTCACCGGGCGTCGATCCCAACGTGCCGTCACCTCTGATGGTGTGGCAGGACGGGCAGAACCTTACCGGGGAACTGAGCGGAATCCGGCTGATTACGGTGACGGAGAATCTGGTGCAACAAGGACTGCTGCCGCCGATCGTGCACGTAATGATCGCTCCGGGCACATCGCCCGAAGGCCGCGCCATGCGCTCCATCGAGTACGACACCGTGAGCAGCCGGTATCCGCGGTTCCTCATGGAAGAGGTGCTGCCCGAGGTTGAGAAGGAGTACAAGTTACGGCAGGATGGGTACAGCCGTGCGATCGCCGGCGAGTCGTCAGGCGGCATCTGCGCGTTCAACGCCGCGTGGGTAATGCCCGACAGATTCTCGCGTGTGCACTCGGCGGTGGGCAGCTTCACGTCTATTCAGTGGCGCTCCAAGGAGAACGTGGACGGCGGCAACGTCTACCCGTTCATGGTGCGCAAAGACCCCAAACGGAACATCCGCGTGTGGATGAGCGACGGGTCGGACGACCTGGAGAACAACCACGGCTCGTGGCCTATGCAAAACATCCAGATGGCCAACTCGCTCAAGTTCCGCGAATACGACTTCCATTTCCGGTTCGGCACCGCGGCCCACGGCGGAGCACAGGCCGCGCTGGATTTGCCGGAGTCGCTCACCTGGCTGTGGCGCGGGTACGACCCCGTCAAGACCTCACAGGAATTCACGATGGATTCCGCGGAAAAAGAGAAGCCCTTCTTCCGCGTCACCATCACCAACCGCGACGCATGGTAATCGTTGCGAGGGTCTTAGCCTGCTCGCAGTTGGCGTGGCGGCCGGGCGCAGTTTCGCCCTACGTGGGACCGCGGCGGTTCTCAGGCCACCGCCCGCCACCAGAGGACCCGGGTGTACGGCGCGGCGCCCAGCGGCTCTCGACGCCGAAAAACGCGGCGGGTGCGGATCGGCCTGGGATGGGCGGGCGGTGATGACGCGGAGGCAATTCTCCCACATCGACTCTCGTGTTCCCGCGGGGTTGGCCATCGCGGCCCTCGGCATTGTCCTTACTGTACTGAGCTTCACCGCCCACGACACCTGGAGCATCGCGCGCTACTGGCCGATGCTCGTGGTGGGGTTTGGCGTGATCCGGATCGCTGAGCAATCCAGTCGTCCTGCAGGCTGGGTCTTGCTCATCGTAGGCGGCGCGGTGCAGCTTGCAAACCTCGGCCTCTATGTCTTGCCCGGACGCGAGGTGGTGCGACACTGGCCGCTCACGGTCGTGCTTGCAGGTATCTGGGAACTGGCGGCGGGTCGGAGCACGGGAGCGAAAGTCGAGGGGTTTGCGGTTGTGTTCCTTGGAGTCTGGCTGCAGTTGTCCTACTTCGGGGCGGCCCACATTAGTTTATATCGCCCCTGGCCGCTGCTGCTTGTGGCGATTGGCGCTGTGATGGTGTGGCGGGGATCTCAATGAAAATTGCGCGTTACTGGACTCGAGCCGAGGCCGAGGCCTGGCGCCCGGGAGGGGAACGGATTCACGCGCGGGCCCGCGGCTGGGCAGACGATAGCGTGGAATCGGCAGGCAACTGCGCTCGCGACATCGCTCGCCGGGTAGCCGAGCGCATTGCAGCCGGTGATATCGATAAGAAGCGATACCCCTATGGCGATCGTCCGCTACCGGAGCCGGTCATTCGGGAATTCACCAGCACCAGCGCCATAGTGACCCGGAATGCATATGGGTCCCTGGTCCTGAATGCCGACCATCTCCTCTTTGCCGACATTGATGACCAACCGGCGCGCAAGACTTCCGCCGGATCTTTGGGTAGGGCATTCTCGGCGCTGTTTGGGAAGACGAAGCTCCCATCGCCGGCGGGGGACCCGTTCATCCAGGGACTAAACGCTGTCACGATGAGCCACGGTAGGAAGGCGCGCCTCTATCGGACGGCTGCCGGCTACCGGCTCATGATCACTGACGCCCGTTACAAGCCGGGCAGTCCGGAGACAGAGGCCTTGCTCGCCCAGTACCACGCAGATCCGCTGTACGTCAGGCTTTGCCGCCTCCAGGAATCGTTTCGCGCGCGCCTGACGCCGAAGCCTTGGCGCTGTGATATGCGGGTTCCACCGGGGGAGTTTCCTTATGAAACCAGCGAGGCTTGGAACCAATACACACATTGGGAGAGCGAGTACAACGCCAAAACCACGGCGTTTGCGACATGCCACTTCCTGGCCGATCTGGGAACCGGATACGACGCGGACGAGTTCCGGGAGGTGATCGATTTTCACGATCGCGAAACCAAGGTAACTCAAGCATTGCCCCTCGCTTGAGGTTCGTTGCGGCGGATTTTTAGAGGATTGCCCCGCCCGCGCGCCCCGATTCACTCGAATTCTTCATCGAGACCACCTGGACCGGGCCGCACCCGCCGTTCCGATTAAAACAGCAGCTTAAGGCCGAATTGGATCTCGCGAGATGCATTCGCCTGCGAGCTTATGACGCCGAAAGAGTTGGAATTGATGCCGGTGCCCGGCCCTCCGAAAACCACCTGATTGAGCAGATTGTAAGCTTCGGCGCGAAACTCCACGGTGAGCCGCTCGATGGGCTTGAAACTCTTGAACAGCGA
>JASHSS010000550.1 GCA_030038565.1 Bryobacteraceae bacterium | reverse complement strand
ACCCGTCGAGCACCACTCCGGTGGGGGCCGCGAACAACGAGTTCCAAAGCACGGGGAGTTACCACACCACGCTGGCGGCCGACCACACCAACGCGCTGTACGTGCAGATGGTCTATTATGTGACGCTGGACCGTGACCCGGACGCGAGCGGCTTCTCCTTCTGGGTCGGGGTGGCCAACACCGGCGGTCCGGGCCTGCTGTTCCAGGGAGCAACGGGCTACGGTACGCGAATCCAGATTCTGGGGCCGGGCACGCCGAACCAGGGCTTCATCGGCAGCACGGAGTTTCAGAGCCTGTTCGTAAACTGACGGCGGTTCCGGGGCAGCCCTCTTCCGTGGGCTAATCTTCCGGCGCGTCTCCCGGCGCGTTTTCCAGTCCTGCAGCCTGGCGCCGGTATTTTGCCATGGGATCTTCCGGCACCACGGTTTTTGGCCAGGTCTGCATCGTCTTGATCGAGACTACCGCCGAACCCACCATGATCAGGATGATGAGATACGAGAAGGGGGCCCATCCGTGAATCCACGCCAGAACCTGCCCCATGCGTGCCTGCAGGCTGCCGTTTGTCTGGGCCGTCATCACCAGGAACAGCACCCCGAAAAGAGCGCACCCGATGTAATTCATCATCGCGCATTTATTGGAACACGCTACCCTTGAACGGGGAAATCAGAATCCCTCCCGGTTGAAGAGGCAAGATGCCTGCCCAAACGAAATAAAGAACCTTAGAAAAACCGCCACCCGTTCCTGGCAACCCTTCCCGGCTGTTGTATAACGGAAGTTCGCCTATGGAAGAACTGAAGAAGCTGATCCGAGAGGTGCCCGGCTTTCCCAAACCCGGCATCCTGTTCTACGACATCACCACCTTGCTCAAGGACCCCGCCGGGCTGCGATCGGTGATCGACGCCCTGTGCTCGCACTACCGCGATGCCCACGTGGATGCCGTGGTGGGGGTGGAGGCGCGCGGCTTCATCTTCGCGCCGGCCCTGGCGTATGCCCTGGGAGCCGGCTTCGTCCCCGTGCGCAAGCCCAAAAAACTGCCCGCCGAATGCGTGCGCGTGACCTACGATCTGGAGTACGGTTCCGATTCGCTCGAGATGCATCGCGATGCCGTCACCGACGGTACACGAGTGCTGATTGTGGACGATCTGCTGGCCACTGGAGGTACCGCCGCGGCGGTGGCCCGCATGGTGACCGGCGCGGGTGGGACAGTGGCGGGCATCGGGTTCGTGGTCGAGCTGAGCTTCCTCGAAGGCCGGCGGAAACTTGCCGGGTACGACGTCTTTTCCCTGATCCAATACGACAAATGAGCGCTCCGCGCGTTCGCCGGGCGCGGGTGGGCGCCCTGGCCAAAATCAATCTCGATCTTCGGGTGCTGGAGAAGCGCCCCGATGGCTACCATGAGCTGCGCACCATTTTCCACACCATTTCGCTCGCCGATTCCCTGGAAATCGCTTTCACCCCGGGCGGCCAAACCACCGTCGAGCTGCAGGACGCCCTGGGCATTCCGGATAACCTCGCCGGGCGCGCCGCCCGCCTGGCGCTCGAAGCGATGGGCGCCCGCGGGCACGTCCGCATGCGGCTGGCCAAGCGCATTCCCATGGGCGCCGGGCTGGGCGGGGGATCATCGGATGCGGCCGCGGTGCTTCTGGCCCTGCCCGTGCTGGCCGGTGGTTCGCTCGATTGGCCAACCCTCGCGGCGCTGGCGCGCGAACTGGGCAGCGACGTGCCGTTTTTCCTGATGGGAGGCTGCGCCGTGGGCATCGGCCGCGGCACGGAGATCTTCCCGCTGCCCGACCGCGGCGCCGCCCGCGGTCTGCTGGTGGCTCCCCAGGTGCATGTTTCCACCGTCGAGGCGTATCAGGCCCTGAGCCCTCGTTTGACAACTGAATTACAACAAAATAAAATGTTTAGTTTCCAGGCGCAGGTGTGGGATGTAAGTACTGCCGTCCCCGCCGGGAACGATTTCGAGCCGGCCGTTTTCGAGCGGCATCCGGAGTTGGCCGAGGTGAAAGAAAGCCTGCTCCGGGCGGGTGCCGTGCGGGCCATGATGACGGGCAGCGGCTCCGCAGTGTTCGGACTTTTCCGCGACCCCAGGGCGGTTTCGCGGGCGCTGGGGGCATTCGGTAAGTCGCCGGGGGGCGAGGTATCCACGGGTGAGCCGGCCGCCGGTACGCCAAGAGTGTTTCGGTTTACGCTGGTCAACCGGGCGCGCTACCGGGCTTTCTGGTGGCGCTGGCTCAAGGAGCACTGCCACGGGAACGTATGGCCTCCCCGCAGCCTGTACGCATGAAAAATCGAGAGTCTCTCCAACTTTTTTCGGGTAACGCCAATCCGGAGCTGGCGCGGGAAATTGCCGAGCACCTGGAAAAACCTCTGGGCGACCCCGCCATCCGCCAGTTTGCCGACGGCGAGATCCACTTGCAGATTCAGGAAAACGTGCGCGGCGCCGACGTTTTCATCATCCAGCCGACCTGTACGCCGGTGGATCGCCACCTCATGGAATTGCTCCTCATGATGGACGCGTTGAAGCGCGCCTCAGCGGAACGCATCACCGCGGTGTTACCCTATTATGGATACGCCCGTCAGGACCGCAAGGATAAGCCGCGCGTTCCGATCTCGGCCCGCGTAGTGGCGGCGCTGCTGGAAACGGCGGGAGCGGATCGTGTGCTGGCGCTCGATTTGCACGCCGCGCAGATCCAGGGTTTTTTCGATATTCCGGTGGACCACCTGTTCGCTACCCCGGTGTTGATCGAGCATTTCAAGGCGCTCAACGTTCCGGACCTGACGGTGGTTTCGCCGGACGCGGGAGGCGTGGAGCGGGCCCGCGCGTTCGCCAAGCGGCTGAATTCCCCGTTGGCGATCATCGATAAGCGGCGCGAGGAAGCCAATGTCGCCGAAGTGATGAATGTGGTGGGCAACGTGGCCGGGCGCAACTGCCTGATTGTGGACGATCTCATCGATACCGGTGGGACGCTGGTGAAGGGCGCGGAGGCGCTCTTGGCCAAGGGCGCGGCGAGTGTTTCCGCCTGCGCCACGCACGCTGTGCTGTCGGGTTCCTCGGTCAACCGGATCGAGGCCTCGTGTTTGAAGGAAGTGGTGTTTACGAATTCGATTCCGCTCTCGCAAGAGGCCCGGAAATCGTGCCGGATCAAATCGTTGTCGGTGGCCAAGCTGCTCGCGGAAGCCATCCGGTCGATTCACGATGAGACTTCGGTGAGTGTGTTGTTTATTTGAGTAGCGATGGGTTCGCCACGGAGGCACCCAGATCGCAGAGGCTAACGGAGAAGACTCATATTCTTCTCCGTTCTTCCTCTGTGTTCTCCGTGACTCCGTGGTGAACACACAGCCGCGGGTGCTCGAACCCACGTCAGCCCCCCAGGGCGAACCGGACTTCGATTCCCGCCGGAAGGAGCATGTAGTGAGACAGGATATTACCGTCAACGCCGAGGTGCGCGCCTCGCGCGGTAAGAACGAAGCGCGCCGTACCCGACGCGCCGGGCAGATCCCGGCGGTGGTTTACGGCGCATACAAGGACCCCATCAGCGTCAGCGTGGATCCGCGGGAAATCACCCGAATCCTGCGCAGCAAAACCGGTTACAACACCATCTTCAACCTGGCAGTGAAGGATGGCGAGACCACCCCGGCCATGGTTTTGGATCAACAGGTCGACCCCGTCAAGGGCACCCTCCTGCACGCCGACCTGAAGCGCATCGATCTCACCAAGCGCATCAAGGTCACCGTCCCGGTGCACACCTCCGGCGAGCCCAAGGGTGTGAAAGTGCAGGGCGGATTACTCGAAGTCATCACCCGCGCCGTCGAAATCGATTGCCTGCCGGACGAAATTCCGCAGGACTTCACCGTGGATGTCAGCGAATTGATGATCGGCCAGAGCAAGCGCGCGAGCGATGTCGGTCTGAGCGGTTCCATGAAGCTGGTGGGCGCCGCCGACGTCGTCATCGCGCACGTGGTGGCCCTGCGCGTCGAGGAAGCCCCGGCAGCCGCCGAAACTCCCGCCGCCGGTGCTCCCGCCGCCGGTGCTACCCCCGCCGCCGGCGCTACCCCCGCCGAGCCCGAAGTCATCAAGAAGGGCAAGAAGGAGGAAGAGGGCGCCGCCGCGGACAAGGGCAAAGAAAAAGAGAAAGACAAGGGCAAGAAGAAATAATTGTCCATGTTCCTGGTGGCCGGCCTGGGGAATCCAGGGGAAGAGTATGCGCTTACGCCGCACAACCTGGGCTTCCTCACCATCGACCGGCTGGCCGAGCGGCACTCGATTCGCGTCACCCGCAGGGATTCGAGGGCGCTCGTGGGAATGGGCGAGATCGACGGGCAGGCCGTCATGCTGGCGAAACCGCAAACCTATATGAACTTGAGCGGCGGCTCGGTCGCGGCGCTCCTGCTGAAGCACGAACTCGATCGGAGCCGGTTCGTGGCGGTGTACGACGAGTTGGATCTGCCCTGGCTGTCCCTGCGCATCAAGCCCAAGGGATCGGCCGCCGGCCACAACGGCATGAAGTCGTTGATCTCGAGCCTGGGAACCAGCGATTTCGCGCGCGTGCGCATGGGGATTCATCCGGGCCATCCGGTGAAGGATGGAGCCGAATTTGTGCTGGCGCCTTTCCGGCGCTCGCAAATCAAGGAATTGGACGAATTTCTCGGCTTCGCGGCCGATGCGGTTCGTTCCATAATCGCCGAGGGCGTCGAAAAGGCCATGACGAAATTCAATCGTCGCGCCCCAGGCTTATCAACAGAGGAAGCATGAGGACTTACGAAGAGCTGTTCATCGTGAAGCCCGATGCCCCGGAAGAGGAGGCCAACCAGTTCGTGGAGCAGTTGCGAACCCAGTTGGTCGCCGGCGGAGCAACGGTAGACAAAATCGACAAATGGGGCAAGCGCAAGCTCGCCTACCGGGTGGATAAGTACCGCGAGGGCGCCTATGTGCTGCTGCAGTTCACGGCCCAGCCCGAGACGGTGAAAGAACTGGAACGCCGCCTGCGCGTTTCGGATATCGTGCTGAAGTTCCTGACCGTCCGCATCGATCAGGTAATGAAGCGCCTGGACAAGCGCAAAAAGTCGCGCGACAAACGGGCGGCCCGCCGCGCCGCGGCCGGTTCCTCAACGCCCGCGCCCGCGCAGCCGTCGCTGGCGCAACAATTGGAAGGGGCGCCCGCGCCGGCCGCCCCCGCGATGCCGGCCATGCCCGGCCATCCCAAGGAGAGCTAGCCCATGCCCGAACCCAAAGGACGACCAGGCAGCGCCGCGCAGCGGCCCACCGGCGGCGACAAGGCTGTCGCCACCCAGAAGAAACAATACTTCCGCCGCAAGAAAGTCTGCCGTTTCTGCGTCGAGAAGATTGACGACATCAACTACAAGGACGTGAAGCTGTTGCACGCCTTCGTGGCGGAGCGGGGCAAGATCATCCCGCGCCGCATTTCGGGCGTGTGCGCGCCCCACCAGCGCCGGCTCACCGACGCCATCAAGAAGGCCCGCAACATCGCGCTGCTGCCCTTCGCGGCGGCCATCTGACGGCGGGAGAAAATTCCATGGACGTGATTCTCAGAGAAGACATCGACAAATTGGGCACCCGCGGCCAGGTGGTCAAAGTGGCCGCCGGATACGCCCGCAACTTCCTCCTCCCCAAGCGGCTGGCCGTTCCCGCCACCGAGGGCAACCGGAAGATCGTGGAACAGGAGCGCCAGGCGCACGTGCGCCGGGAGGCCAAGCAGAAGGACGAGGCTCTCGACCTCTCCCAGCAACTCACCGGCGTCACCGTAACGATTGCGCAAAAAGCCGGCGAAAACGACCAGTTATTCGGCTCCGTAACCGCCAAAGACGTGGCCGACGCACTGGCCGCCAAAGACTTCACCGCGGTGGACCGGCGCAAGATCCAGTTGGACGAACCCATCAAGCAACTCGGCGAGTACAAGGTGCCGGTAAAACTCCACAAGGATGTGACCGCCGAGATCACCGTAATCGTGGTGAAGGAGGAGTAGGTTTGGTGGGACAGGCCTTCAGCCTGTCCAGGGGCCGGCTGAAGGCCGGCCCCACCCTCCCTGAAAAAAAACACCGCCGCCCCAGTTCAGGACGGCGTTCCTCTACTTCCCAGATCCCCCCTTCGCATTGCGGTCGGATCTAAAATCTCAGGAAGGGGAACAACGATGTGAAGTGCTTCATCGCCATGGCGTTTGGACAATCGGATACTGACCAGCTATACGATGTCGCGATCACCGATGTCCTGCGCAGCCGCGGCGTCCAAGCGGTGCGCGTGGATCGCGTCGAACACAATGAGGACATCGACGACCGCATCATCCAGGAAATCAACGGCGCCAATTTCGCCATCGCCGATCTGACCTACGCCCGTCCCTCGGTATACTACGAAGCGGGATTCGCTGAGCGAGCCATTCCGGTCATCTATACGATTCGCAGGGACCACCTGACACCCGGAGCGGGCAACAGGTTCATAGACTACCGCCTCCACTTTGATCTGCAGATGAAGAACGTGATCCACTGGGAGCACCCGCGGGATCTCCAGTTCCGCTCCCGGCTCCTGGCTCGCGTCGATCACCTGGTCGGGCCGATGCGAAGCCGCGAAGAGATCGAGCGCGGCGAAACAGCGTTCCAATCACTGCCGATCGAGGGCCGGACGGCGCTGCTCCTGAATGTCGCGAAAGAGGTGTTGACCGATTTCGGCTTCGTGGCGGCTTCGGAGAGTAAAGGCAGATTTGGCTGTGACGCGTTCAGGCGCGTAGATGTAATTCAGGGACACCCTTTCCAGTTTGTCAGGCGGCTAAATGACGTATTAGTCATAATCGAGCTGCGGATTCACACGGAGCGGGACAAGCTTCCTTTCTTTCATATCGACGACAAGCCGAAATACAACCTCAATTTCAACCGTAAGCTTGGCAGCCTCCGCTTCCTTGAACGAACCATCGTCTGTGCATTCCTCGCCATTCCCTTTCTCGATGTATGCCACAAGTATCCGACCTTATCGATCGAGCCTGGAAAGAAGCTTCTGCGGATTCAGCGGGCTCTCGAGATTCCGGCCCTCGATGCGAGCAGCGTAGGCGACGTCTTCTTTTCATACGAGGCCGTGCGGGCCGGGGGAGTTCGGTCCGTCTGGTCCGGCTGGGACCTTGCCCATGGTTTATTGATCCGTTCACCTCCTCCTGGAGTCGAACTGAGCGAACTCCGATTCCCGGGAAGCCTCGCATTTCGCGATGGCTTCAAATTCACACGTCAGAATCTGCCTATGCGGGAAACCCAGCGGACTCTCGAGTTTCAAATCCTTGACGGAATCACCTCGGAGGCCTCGTTCCGAAAGCGGCTAAGAGAAGGGCTGGAGGGGATCGAAGCGCCGTGAACGGTTCCGGGAGACCGGTGTTCCATTCCAATAAACCCCACCCGGATCCTCGCGGCGAGCACGCTATTTACTCCAAACTCAATGGGCCCATCCCAGCCGCCACCCTCAGGTAGCGATCCCGGCGGCTATACCTGCGCCAACCGACGGTGGTCTTTCAGAATACACCGGTCCATCACCACCGCGATCCCGGCCGCCCGCGCTCGCTCGGCCGCCTCCTCGTGGACCACGCCTTCCTGCATCCAGATCAGCCGGGCGCCCTTGCGGATGGCCGCCTCCACAATCTCCGGAACGAATTCGCTGCGGCGAAAAATATCCACGATGTCGATGGGTTCCGCGACGGCGTCCAGGTCCGGATAACATCTTTCGCCGAGCACCTCGGCTTCGTTGGGGTTCACCGGGATGATGCGGTAGCCGGCTCGTTTCAGGTACTCGGCCACCCCGTGGCTGGGCCGGTAGCGCTTGTGGGAGAGGCCTACCACCGCGATGGTGCGGGCGGAATCGAGGATTTCCGTAATCTGGCTCATGCGCCCTCCGTGGCGTGCGCCCGCGGCGAACGGGTCAGCGCCCGCTTCAGCTTGTGCACTTCTTCGGCCGTCAAGTAGCGGAAAGCGCCGGGTTCCAGCGGCCCCAGTTCCAGCGGGCCGATGCGCACCCGCTTGAGCTTCTCCACCAGCCGTCCGAAATGCTTGAACATCAGGCGGATCTGGTTATTGCGGCCCTCCACCAGCCGCACTTCATACCAGGGGTTCTGGGCCTCGCGCACCATCTTCAGCCCCGCCGGCAGGGTGCGCCGGCCGGACAACGGCACGCCATCGCGGAACTTCTGCTCCTGCTCGCTCGAAAGCGGACCGTTCACCTTCACCAGGTAAGTCTTGGGGAGATGTGTGGCCGCCGACATAATGGCGTTGGCCATTTCGCCATCGTTGGTCAGCAACAGCAGGCCTTCACTGTGATAGTCCAAACGGCCCACGGGGTACACCCGCTCCTTCACTCCCTTAAGCAATTCCATTACCGTGGTGCGGCGCTCCGGATCGGCCACCGTGGTCACCGTATTATTGGGCTTGTGCAGGGCGATGTAGACGAGGCGTTTGGGAGCATGGATGAGCCGCCCGTCCACTTTGATATGGTCGCGCTCCAGGTCGGCCTTGGAGCCGAGTTCGGTGACCACGGCGCCATTTACCGTCACGCGGCCTTCCACGATGATCCTTTCGGCCTGCCGCCGGGAGGCGATTCCGGCTTGCGAGAGGATCTTTTGCAGCCGCTCCTCGGCCATCACGGCTCCTCGGCATCCGGTGGCGCAGCCGGTGTCTCGGGCGCCGCGCCGGTTTCCGTTGCCGCGGCCGGCGGCGGCGCGGGAGCGGGAGCCTCGCCTTCGGAGAGGGCCATGCGGCGGATTTCCTCAAACTCCTTGAGCGACGGCAGCTCACTCAGATCCTTCAACCCGAACTGGATCAGGAATTCCTTGGTGGTCTTGTACAGGATCGGCTTGCCGATCACATTCTTGCGCCCGGCCACGGCGATCAGCTTGCGGTCCAGCAGCGTTTTCAACACGCCGGTTCCCTGTACGCCGCGAATCTCCATGATCTCGGGCGCCGTCACCGGTTGTTTGTATGCGATCACGGCCAGCGTCTCGAGCGCGGGCAGCGATAGTTTGAGCGGCGGCTTGAGGCTTTTGACGAAGCTGCGAACGCCCTCGTGGTGTTCCGGCTTGGTGGCCATCTTATAGCCGCCGGCCACTTCGCGAACCGTGATGCCGTGCTCCGGCTTATCGTATTCCGCGGCGAGTTGCTCCAGGATCGCGCGGATGCGCCCGGCCGGCTCACTGAGCGCGGCGGCCATCTGCTGCAAGGTGAGTGGCTCTTCGGCCACATAGATGATCGCTTCCAACACCGCCCGGAGCTGGAGGTCTTCCAACACCGGCGCCGCCGGTGGCGCTTCGGCCAGAAGCTCCTCGACAGTAGTCTCGGCCGCTTCGACAGCCATCGGGCCGGATGGCTCCGCCCCAGGCCCGCTTTCCGCGAGCAATCCAGCCTGATCAGTGTCCTCGGCGCGAATGGCGGCCGTGGTTTCCGCATCGGAGTCGCCGCCACGCCCGCCGGCGCGATCGGCGGCTACGGTTCCCTCGGCTTGCGGGGCTGCCTCGCCCTCCGTCGCCGCGGATGACTCCGGCCGCCCGGATTCCCCGGCATCTCCAGCGGCACGCTCGGCCGCCTCGGTCTCGCCGCCCTCCGTTGCCGCGGATGACTCCGGCTGCCCGGACTCCCCGGCATCTCCGGCGGCATCGACGTTCGCGGTCGCTTCCGCATCCGCCCGGGGCGCCGGCTCCGGGGCGCCGGCCTTCTCCTCGGGAAGCGCGGCGAGCGGGGGTGTTTCCAGTTCTTCCATGCTCAGATGTAGTCGTTCTCGATGGCCGCGATGGGTTCGCCCGTGGCGAATACGGCCTCGAAATGGATATGCCGCTTCAGCGCAATTTCGCCAAACAGGTCCTTCTGCGTCACCATGACCGCCTGCATCCGCACCATTTCCAAAACCGCCAGAAACAGCGCGATCATGGCGCGGCGCGTGCGCTGCTGCTCGAAAATCCGCAGGATGAACACCGGCTGGTCCGGCTCGTGTTCTTCGAATTTCCCCTTCAGGTAGCGGATCATGTCCGCCACCGTCACGTCGTTCGATTCCACTTCGTAAACCGGCCGCGTCTTGGCTCGTTCCAGCAGTTCGCCGAATGCCTTCACCAGGTCGAAGAGGGTGATGGCGAGGCCGGGGTCGTCGTCCTCGGAGATGAACGCCTTGATCTGCGGGTTGGACCACACGTTCTCTTCGATGATGCGCTTTTGCTGCAACATCTCCGCGGCGTTTTTGAAGCGCTCGTGCTCCAGCAGGCGATTGACCAGTTCCTGGCGCGGGTCGTCCTCGCTGCCATCGGCCGCCGCCAGGGCCGGATCGCGCGGCAGCAACATGCGCGATTTAATGTGGATCAGGGTGGCGGCCATGTACACGAATTCCGCGCCCAGGTCGATATCCATTTCGCGGGCCTTCTCCATGTACGCCAGGTACTGGGCGGTAATGGTGGCGATGGGGATATCCTTGATATCCACCTGCTGTTTGCGAATCAGATCCAGCAGGAGATCCAGGGGTCCCTCATAATGTTCCAAATGGATATTGAGAGGAGACGATGACACTGCCTTTCACGATAACACGTCGAAGGGGCCTGCTACGGGCCGGCGTTGCGGCGGTAAATGATGGTCTCCCCGGCCCTCGCCACCTCGTGGTATCCGCGCAGCCAGGGGCGCAGATCGGCGAAACGGTCGAGGGCCAGCCGCGGATTGTAGAGTCCCAGTCCATCCACCACCAGCGAGGGCCGCGAGGCCGCTAATTGGGCGCGCAGGCGGGCCGCGTCCCAGGTCGCCAGGGGGTCGGAGCGCGTCAGGTGCCGGTCCGCCGGAACCCCCGTGAGCGGCTGTGAATCCAGAAAACGGGTAGCCGCGGGAAGACCGGTGTAGACGTAAATCTCGGGCCGGTAGCCCCAGACAAACAGGGTGTCGCCTGGCGCCGAGAACTTGCGGATTACGCGGGCGGCGGTGCGGCTGTCGCGATCCATGGCGGTGTCACGCCAGGCTGGGTCGCGAATGGCGGTAAGGTAAGTCGGGCCGAAGCGCGTCAGCGGAATCAGCAGCAGCAGGATGGCGAAATCGCGCAGGCGTCCGCCCCGGATGCCGCCCGCAAAACCGCGCGCCGCCAGCAACACCGTGGGCGCCAGCAACAGGAAGTAGTAGCGCGGAAAAAAGCGCAGTCCCGCCGCCACACCCGCCAGCGCGAGAATCACCCAGGCGGCCCACCGCAACGCCTCCGCGGCCGGTTTGGGGCGCCAGCCGAACACGGCTGCGACAATCAAAGCGGCGTGGAATCCCGCCCAGTTGAGCGTGCGGAGGAGGCCGTTGAGCCAGGGCCGGTCGAGGGGAGCGCTGGCGGCGTACAGCCGTCCCCAACGCCACACCTCTTCCCAATACGGGCCCAGCGAACTGGTGGCCGCGAGCCAACCCAGGATGGCCGCGCCGGCCGCGCCGAATCCGGCCGCCATCCACGCCACGCCGGGTGGATCGAACAGCACGCACGCGGCCGCGACGAACAGACCTTTGGGATTGAGCCAGAAGGCCACCCCGGCCAGCGCTCCGCTCCAGAACGGGCGCCGCTTCCAGGCCATCCAGACGGCCGCCAGGTGCGGCGCGAGCATGAGCAGGTCGCTGGCGGCTGGGATGACCGCCGAAGGGAGCCCGAAGGTCAGGAAGAAGGCCAGCAGGCCGGCGGCCCAGAACCCCTCGCGCGGGGTCCACAGGTCGCGAGCGAAGCGGTACGCCAGCCAGCAGGCCAGCAGGGCGTCCAGCGCGCCGAACAGCCGCAAAGGCCAGCCGGCCGCGGCGCCGAACAGCAGGTAAGCGGCCGGCAACAAGGGAGGCTTATCGAACCAGATGCCGTGGTAGAGCGCCCGGCCATAGAGCATCTGCCGGGCGGCGGCCAGCGGATACGCGTCGCCTTCCCACAAAATGCCCACGTGGCACAGGCGCGAGGCCAGGAGCAGCGCCGGAATTGCCAACCAGTACAGCCACGTGTGCCGCGCGGGCAGTGGGAAAGCCGAATCGCCGGGCGGGCGCGTCACCACTTGAATATAGCAACCGCTGCGCGCCGGGCGTCGCCAGACACTTCCCCAATCGCTGTGGTCCTTCCTAATGCCGCCGTACCAGCCGGCGGACCAAACGCAGCATTCTCCAAGTGGCGGGTGAACCGGACAAAGCAGGCGGCTTGGATTCTCCATTCAACGACACGGCGACGTTACAGCCAAGTGAACCCCTGGCAGTTGCTTTCTCGCACGGACCGCGGAGCGGCGTACAATGTGGATGGGATGAGTCTTGATGACTACAAGGTAGTTCTTTACCGGAATCAGCCGGATGGATGGGTTGCGGAGATCCCTGCGATTCATGGGTGCTACGCGCTCATGCCGACGCGCGAAGATGCGCTGACCGAACTCGTAAGCGTGTTTGAATTGATTGCCTTAGAATACGCTGAGAAGGGCCTGCCTCTGCCGGCAGACAGCACTTCGATTGTGAATGCCTAGCGCCAGGGCCGAGGATTTTCGTCGTGTCGCGGTGCGACTCGGTTTTGAACGGCGCCGCCAGACTGGAAGTCATGAGCGCTGGATTCATCCAGATGGCCG
>JASHSS010000549.1 GCA_030038565.1 Bryobacteraceae bacterium | reverse complement strand
CCCGACCTGCGGCTCGAGAGTCGGGAAGAGGGCTGTCTGCAGGAGATGGCGGAATTGGGAGAGTTGCTCGCGGAGCGTCAGCTTCATGGTGGATGCCTCCTGCCTACTACCAGCTTAGCCGCCGATCGAGCTTTTCAAAACGTAATTCTGTACTTCTGTTCTATCTCTGCGGTTTAGCTGAATTTTGCAAGAGGCTCTGTTGTGATCGAGCCGCGAACCGCCATTGCCGGCGCTATTCGTTGCGCAGGGCGAGCAGGGGATCGAGTACCGCGGTCCGCCGTGCGGGCAGATAGCTGGCCAGCGCACTGACCAGCAGGAGCGCCAGTGGCGCCACCACGTAGACGGCCGGGGATGCCGCGCCGAGCCCGGGGAAGCCGGCGGCCAGCGTCGGCACGGCCAGAGCGGTGAGCGCGCCGCCGAGCGCGATCCCGACGCCCGCCAGCACCAGGGCGCGCCGCTCGACCAGCCAGACCACATCGCCGCGCCGGGCTCCGAGCGCCACGCGAATGCCGAACTCCTTCACCCGGCGGCTCACGGTATAGGCCACCAGCCCGTACAGCCCGGTAAGCGCGAGGGCGAGCGCGATGGATGCCATGCTCCCCACCATCTCCAGGAATTGCAGCCAGGTGTCGGTGGCGCGGCTTTCGTAAAGCACCGCCACGGTGCGCTGGTTGAAGATCGGCATGTTGGCATCGATCGACCGGACGGTCTCGCGCAACGGCGCCGCGAGCGAAGCCGGATCGCCCGCGGATTGCACCACCAGCGTCATGCGCATGCGCGGGTTCTGCGCGTAAGGCAGATAGACGAACGGCTGCGGGGTCTCATTCACCAGCAGGTAATGGCCGTTTCTGGCGACCCCCACGACTTCCGCGGCGGGCCCCTCAGGGCCGTCCAGCCGGAGGCGCTTTCCGATGGGATCCTGCTTCGGCCAGTAGCGCTCCGCAAAGCGCCGGTTGACGATGGCCACCCGGCGGGTGCCGGCGCGGTCGGCGTCGGTGAAGGCGCGTCCCCGTTCGATGGGGACGTTCAAGGTGCTGAAATAGGGGCCATCCACGGCCGCGCCGAAGACTACGGTTTTCTCTTTTCCCTTGGGAAACTGGTAACCCTCCGGGACCACGCTCAGGACCGTTTGCACGGTAGAGAGAGGCAGCGATTCGGTCATCGCGACGCTGACGACCCCGGGGGTGACGCGGGTGCGGTCCACAAGCTGGCGGTAGAAGGCCTCGGCCTGCGCGGGGGAATAGTGCAGCATGGCGGGCGCGGTATCCATGCTGATGAGATGGTCGGTCCGAAAATCGGGCGGTAACACGAGGACCCTGCGGAAGCCCGCCAGAAACATGCCCGCGGCCACCAGAATTACCATCGCCAGGGCGATCTGGCCGGCCACCAGCACGTCGCGGGCGAGGGTACGGCGGCCGCCGTCTCCGCCGTGGCCGCCGGCTTTCAAGGCGCGGACGAAATCGGTGCGCGCGCCTTGCCAGGCGGGGGCCAGGCCGAAACAGAGGCAGCTTGCCAGGGCTGCCACAAGGCTGAACTCGACGATGCGCCAATCCAGTTGCACCTCCAGGATCGACGGCGGTTCACTGGGGACGCTGAGGGTTTTCAGAAGCAGAATTCCGCCATACGCGAAGACCAGCCCGAGCGCGCCGCCTCCCAACGCCACGACCAGGCTTTCGGTCATCAACTGGCGCAGGAGGCGCCGGCGTCCCGCGCCGATCGACAGGCGGATGGCGATTTCGCGCCTGCGGCCGCCGGCGCGCGCCAGTAGCAGGTTGGCCACATTGGCGCAGGCGATGATCAGAATCGTGCCCACCAGGCCCATCAACATTTTGACCAAGGCGAACGTCCCGGGGCTTTGCTGGATTCTTCTCTGCAGTTCCGTTTCGACTGACGGCCGGCGGTTGTGATCGGATTTGGGATACTGGCGTTCGAGAGCCACGCCAAGAACGGCGAGCTCGGCCTGGGCCGAATCCCGCGCGACGCCCGGATTGAGGCGGCCTTTGACCACCAGATCGTGCCGGTCGCGATCCTCCAGCGGATCGGACGGCTCGCCGTCCACGCGCTGGGAGATCCCCAGGGGAAGGTAGAGGCTTGGGTGCACGTGACGATCGAGGCCGGTGAAGGACTCGGGAGTGACGCCGATAATGGTGAACACGATTCCGTTGACCCGGAGGCGGGCGCCGATGGCCGATGGGCTGCGGGAGTATTGGGTCTGCCAGAAGTCGTAGCTGACCATGGCCACCGGCTGGCCCGGCGACGCGGCCTCCTCCGGGAGGAACGCGCGGCCGGCGGCGGGTGGGACGCCCGTGACGGCGAAGAAATTATCGCTCACCAGGGCGGCCCGGCGAACCCGCGCCGGGGCGGCGGGATCCGGGGCGGCGGCCAGAATTTCGAGGCGGTAGGCCGCCAGCCCGGCGAAGGAGCGGCTCTTGCTGCGCAGGTCGCGATAATCGGGGAAGGACATGCCTTCGAAGGGATTATCGGGAGTGTCGTTGCGGATATCCAGCAGAGCGGACGCATCGGGCACGGCCGGAGGCCGCAGGATCATGGCATCCACGAAGCTGAAGATGGCGCTGTTGGCGCCGATGGCGAGAGCCAGCGAGAGCACCGCCACGGTCACGAATCCGGGATCGCGGCGAATGTTGCGAAAGGCGTAGCGGACATCCGCGGCAAAGCTTTCGAGCCACGTCCAACCCCAGGTGGCGCGGGCGTTCTCCATCGCCAGGGTGAGGCTGCCGAGCTGCCTCGGGCCGGCGATAGCGGCCAGCGAATCCAACTCCGCCCGCATATCGCGCTCCTCGCGGCGGCGCCAGCCCGGCCACAGATATTTGATCCGCCTCCAAATCGTCATGCTTTCACCTCCGGCTGCCGGCCGGGGCGCGCCCGGCCCGCCGCTTCATATTCAGATATTCTATATGAAGATTGGCTATATGTAAAAGCTCCCGGCCGCCGCTACTCCTGCCTTTCGCCCGCCTTCCCCTTGACCAATTCCCGGATAAGTGCGATCGGCGGCAAGCGTATTCGGTGGCACGGCGTCCGCAATGCCCAAGGCGCGGGCCGCGGCCATCGGCGCGGGCTGGTGCTCGGGGATGCCCTGCGGGTCATCCTGGCGGCACGGCGGCCCTCGGCCGGCTTGAGGGGGAGGCGCGAGAAATGCCGCCGGCCGACCCGCTGAATTTCGCGGCCGTCGCGGGGGCCCTGCCGCTCACCGGGCTGGCCGCAAGCTCGGGACCGGTCCGCCGCGCCATGGGAATCGACCGGAACGTCATCCTGCGCGAGGAACAAGCGCGCCCCACGCGGGCACGCTACGGCCGATGGGCCTACGCAAAATACTGCTCTTTTCTCGCGCCTCTCCCCGGAGCGTAGGATTTAAGCGGCAGGCGGTTGGAGGTACTGTCGAGACAGGAGTAGTTCTTCCCTTGTGTTTTTGTGGCTCGGAGGAGACAGGTGGGTGAAACGCACTCCAGCACATGGCGGCCGCATCCAGGAACGCATGGGGGTTGCGGCCGCCTTTTTTCCGGCAATTCCGGATCTACTTCTAATTTCCAAAGATTCTACCTGGAATAGTGGATAGGAAACTGGGCCACGCTGGCTTACGCTGGATATGGAATTCGGCCGTGCGCGGCCATACGCCCTAACGAGCGCCCAAACCTGCCGCGGCTGCAAGTCGGATGGGAGGGCTGGGATGGCGGAATTCATGGCGATCGAGATTGCGGAGCTGATCGAGCGCGGGCTGGAATTCGCAGGCGATGGCGCCGATAGCGAGGCGCGCGTGCGGGAAAGCCAGCGTGCCTTTATCGAATTCGCCGATCCCACCTATCGCGCGGGTCCCCTGGGGCTGGCGCTGATCGGAAGAGACGGCGACCCGCGCCTGGCGCTCGACCATTGGATGCAGGTGACTGCCGATTCCCCTTCCGGGAGGTTTGAGGCGGCCGCCCGGCTGCTGGGAATTTCCGAGGCGTTGGCCCGCATGGTGGAGTTGAATCATCGGGGCGGGATTTCCGCACGGGCGATTGCCCGCAGCCTGCGGGTGGGGGCGCTGGGCATGGTCATGACCGATCCGCGGGCA
>JASHSS010000548.1 GCA_030038565.1 Bryobacteraceae bacterium | reverse complement strand
TCATAACCCTTCCTCATATGCCAACCGCTCGGAGTTGTCGGCCTGCCGCGCGGAGATGATGCGAGCCTTCGCTTGGCTCGCGTCGATTTCCACCCACGTGTGGACGGCGCGAGACATTCACCGGTGACGGCGCGGCCGATGGTAATCCACCGTTCCTCGGTTTCGCTGGCGGCATCGAACGTCGTCACCGAAAGGGGATCGCGCAAGATACTCGAAGCCAGAATGAAAGAAACGCCATGCTTGCGGAGGTTACTCCGCTTTCGTGGTATCCCACTCGATTTCGAGTTTGAAGCCGCTCACTCTGTCAGTATACGCGATTCGCGTATGATCGCCCGGCAAACGAGCGAGTTTTTCCCCGCACTTCGGCCCGCACCGCGTGTCCCTGATTCCGTGGTTTTCCCCCGCCTCCCGCCCGCACCCTTTTCGGGGCATCATGGAAAGGATGAATTACGAGCCGGAGCTTCAATTTGCCCGCCGCGTGGCCGTCGCGGCCGGCGAAAATGCGCGCCGCCTTCGCGCGGGCGGGATTGCCGCCGAAACCAAACCGGACGACTCGCCGGTCACCGAGGCGGACAAATCGAACGAGCGCCTCATCCGCGAGGCCATCGAACGGGAGTTTTCCGAGGACGGCGTGCTGGGAGAAGAAGGGTCCAGCAAGGCCGGTGCGAGCGGCCGGCGCTGGATTATCGATCCCATCGACGGCACCCGCGATTTCGTCCGCGGCAACCGGTTCTGGTGCGTGCTGGTGGCGCTCGAAGAAGCCGGCGAGTCGCTGGTGGGCGTGGCGCATTTCCCCATGCTCGGCGAGACGTACTGGGCCTCGCGGGGCGGCGGCGCGTATGGCGGCGAAGAGGGCGCCGCCGGGCGCCTGCGCGTCTCCGCGGCCTCCACGCTGGCCGAGTGCGTCTTCAGCCCCAGCGGCCTGCAACTGCCGAAGGCCCGCCCCTACCTGCCGCGGGTGATGGACCTGATGCAGCGGTGCTGGTCCGTACGGTCCTATGGAGGCGCGTTGGACGCCTGCATGCTCGCCGCCGGCAAGGCGGAGATCTGGTTCGAACCCAAAGTTGAGGAGTGGGATCTGGCCGCTCTCAGGCTGATTATCGAAGAGGCCGGCGGCGTATTCTTCGCGCTGGATGGTTCGCGCAGTATCGCGCGGGGCACGGCGGTCGCCTGCACGCCCGGCGTGGAGGCGGAGGTGCGGCGGGCGTTCGCCATCCCCGGGTAACCCCGCCCGGGCTGTGGGCCGGACGTGGCGGAACAGCCGGGCAGAGCGGCTTACGTCAAGCCATTCTCCCGCGCCAGGCGCGCCATTTCGTCGCGCGCGCGGATCAGAACGGAGTTCAGCAGCAGGCGGCTGCCGGCCAGATCCTTGTCGGCGGCGATCTTCTGGAACTCCGAGACCAGCGCCGCGCGGCAGCGGTCGAGTTTATCGATGCGCGCAGCCAGATCCACATCGTGCAAGGCGGCTTCAATTTCGCGCGCCAGGGAGAACGTCCCGGTTCTGGGAGGAATGGCGCGCCGCAATTCCGCCACGGCGGCCGCCACCCGGCGCGAGTTTTCCGGAGTGATCTCGATCACCTCGCCCTGGTAGTGCAGCGAGCCGTCCCGGATGGCCGGCTGAAGCGCGCGATACGTCTCGGCCGATACGCGGGTCAATTGCGTGAGTTCAAAATATGCCGGTCCGAATTCCTCGAGCAGCCGGATCATCCGGTCGGCCTCGGCGCGGGACATTTTCAGATACTGCGGGCAGAAATCCTCCCATTTCTCGCAGCACTGCTTAAAGAGTTTCTCGTCGCGCAAACGGCGGATGCCCTCCGCCTGAGCCGCGGAGCAACGGCCCGCAACCATTCCGAACGCATGGCTCTGCCCCAGGGCAACGCCTAATTCCAGAAGGGCCGCGCCGCCGGCCGGCAGCCCCTCGATGGCTTCCTGTTCCATGGATTACCTCCCGCCCGCCGCTTCGATCTAAGCGGTGGGCGCATTCAGTTTTGTTGATTCTAAAGAAAAGTTGCCGCATCCGACCGCTTAACTGTAGCGGTGGACGCGCCCGCAGCCCTGCTGCTGATTCCACCATCGCACACCGGCAGGCGGCTGACCGGCGACGGCGGGCGGCCGGAGAAGCTTAACTCCTTTGGCCGCAGCGACAAAAAATGTCTGCCGGATTTGTGAACGGCTCAGGCCGCTTTCGACGTGCCGGTCCGCAAGCCGCCGCCGAAACTACCCGAGGGCGCGGTGCCGTTCGCGTGGCCGCCGTAAGCCACGAATCCAACTTCGCGGCCCGGGCCTTGGTGGGCGGCCTAGTGAGTTGTCCACCCGTGCGAACCGGGCATCCGTTTGTCGCCAGCAGGCAGCACGCGGGTGCCGCATTCTCGGCACCTGTAAGTGCGGCGGGCACTACGACACGCCGCTTTCGGCAGCGATTGTCTCCTAATTAGCTGATTTCCAAGCACCCTGGCAGTTGGCAGGCGCCGTGCCTTCGAGGATTGCCGAGAGGCTGAGATGTTACGGATTACGGTTCGCGAAGAGGAGAACAAGGGGCGGATCGAGGCCGCGGGTAAGATCGGCGGTCCCTGGGTGGCCGAACTGGAAAACGCGTGGCGCTCGGCACAGGCGTTCGGCAAGGAAATCGAAGTCGATTTGAGAGAGGTCACCGGCGTGGACGATGCCGGGCGGGAACTGCTGGAACGAATGCACCGCGAGGGAACGCGGCTACAGGCGTGCGGAGTGCTGATGAGACACCTGGTGGACGAGATAGCGGGCGGCCGGCGCGCTCATCATAAGGCCAACCGCGTGGCGCAGATTGCCGGCGCCCTGATCCTGTTGCACGGTCTTTCGCTGCACGCCGAAAGCGCGCCGCCGGCAGTACGGCCGACCCTTCGTGAAGCCGTCAACCTCACTCTGCAGCAGAATCCCCAGGTGGCGATTGCCAACCTGAACCTGGCGGAGAGCCAGGAGGGACGGACGATGGCCCGCTCCGCGCTCCTGCCCAACGCTTCGTTCGATGCTTCGGAAAGCGTCAACCGGGGCAACCTTGCGGCGGTGCTCGGCACCACAACTCCCGGCTTTACCGCGCACTTCGGACCGTTCCGGGTAACCCAGGCGGGGCCGCAATTCCCGGCGTCCCTCTTCGATCTGAGCTTGTGGGAAAAATGGCGGACGTCGAAGGAGGATGTCTTCGCCGGCGCCGCGCAGCCGACCACGGCGCGCGAGCAGAACGCGCAACTGGTGGTTTCGCAATACCTGGCCGGGTTACGGGCCGAGGCCGACGTCAGCGCGGCGACATCGCCCGTGGACCTGGCGAAGGCGCTTTTGGACCTGGCCGCCGATCAGCAGAAGAGCGGGGCCGGCATCGCCACCGATACGCTGCGAGCCAATGTGCCACGGCATGCAGATCGACGGCGAAAACTACCTGATCCCATCCACGCGCGGCGGACCCAGCGGCCTGGCGCAGATGCAGGGCGCTCGCGGCAGCTTTGTGGCCTTCGCGACCGCCGCAGGCAAGGTGGCGAATGAGATCGCGGGGGATAGCAATGGGTTATTCACCAAACACCTGGTTGCCGCCCTCGGGCAGCCGGGCCTGTCGTTGGATGAAGTTTTCAATAAGGTGCGGGCGGAGGTCGAACGGGAATCGGGGGGCGAGCAGCTTCCTTACGTGTATTCCGGCGTTGTAGGCGATTTCTATTTTCGCCCGCCGGCTTCGGGATCGTACCTAGGCGCTTCCGGTAAGCTGAGTCTTGAACCGAACGTTTACTATCGCCTGGTGGCGAAGCATAGCGGAAAGTGTTTGTACTTTGACTCTGGGCGTGGAATCCTATTACAGGACGTCTGCGGCCAGGATTTGTCTTCCGAGGCATTTCGGTTCGTCCTAAGGCCCGACGGATTTTACTCGGTGTTGACGAAGGAGCTCAATCAATGCTTGGATGTCGCCTTCGGTATCGAAGAAAACGACACGTGGATTGGGGCGTATTTCTGTAACAACACGCCAAACCAGGGGTTCCAACTGAAGCCGGCGGGCGAGGGCTACCACACGCTGGTCGCGAAACACAGCGGAAAGTGCGTTTCGATCATCAATGCCAGCCATTTGGAACACATGAGCGCAGTTCAGTGGGAGTGCCTTCCCGGGACTGCCGGCGCCTATCAGCAGTTCCGCATTGAGCCGTGGCTCGGCAAATAATCGACTCTACTCCGCGAACAGCGCGAATTCGCTCAGCACCGGATTGGCCGCGGCTTCGGTCACGCGCAGGCGCAGGCGGGTGGCGGTCACCGGCTGGTCCAGGCGGATGAGCCGGCGCGGACCGATCGAGGTCGTCTCCGCTACCGTCCGCCACTCGCCGGAATCCCAGCGCTCCACCGCCAGCCGGTCGATGCGCTGTCCGAAACGAATCGCCTCCTTCACCCGGATCACCTGAAACGTCTCGGCGCGCGGCAGATCGATGGTCAACTCGGGGGTAAGGGAGTCTGCCGCCCACCAGCGGTCGTCACGACCCTCCACCAGCGCCCGCGCGCCCGAGGACACCTTGGCGCCGGCGGCCAGGTTGCGCGCGAAGGTCTTGCGGCGGTAGTCGCCAAAGGCCTTCAGCGCGGCCACATCTTCCGGGCTGAGCAGGCCATCGCGGTTGGGCGGCACGTTCAGAAGCAGGTTGGCGCCGCGGCCTACCGACTTGTAATACAGATCGATCAACTGCGCGGGGGTTTTCACGCGGGCGTTTTCGCGCTCGTGCCAGAACCAGCCGGGGCGGATCGAGACATCGCACTCGGCGGGCATCCACTTCGAACCGTGGCGGTGGCCGGTGGGCGATTCCTTCTCCCGCACGTCGCCGGGCGAGGCCGGACCACCATCGGCGGCGACCGGATCGTAAGTCGCCCAGCAGGGGTCGCCCGCAATCCCGCGCTCGTTGCCCACCCAGCGGATGTCCGGCCCGACGTCGCTGAAGATAACCGCCTCGGGCTGCAGCGACCGCACCATGTCCCAGGTGCGCGGCCAATCGTAATAGGTGCGCTTGTCGATGGTGCGCTTCTCGCGCGCTCCGCCATAAAAGCCGTCGCCGCCGTTGGCGCCATCGTGCCAAACCTCGAAGATGGGGCCATAGTTGGTGAGCAGTTCGGTAAGCTGGCGGCGGTAGATGGGAAGGTACGCGGGCGTGCCGTAGGCCGGGTTGTTGCGGTCCCAGGGCGAAAGGTAGACGCCGAATAACAGGTTGCGGCGGCGGGCGGCGGCGGCCAGATCCCCCACAACGTCGCCCTTGCCTCCGCGCCACGTACTGTTCCGGATGGAGTGATCGGTGGTGGCGGTGGGCCACAGGCAGAAGCCGTCGTGGTGTTTGGCGGTGAGAATGACGCCGCGCATGCCGGCCGCTTCCAGGGCTTCCACGATGGAATCGGGATCGAAACGCGCGGGGTTGAAAATGTTCGGATCTTCGTCCCCGTAGCCCCACTCCTTATCGGTGAAGGTGTTCACGGTGAAGTGCAGGAAGGCGGTGGTTTCGAGCGCGTGCCACCGAAGCTGCCGTGAGCTGGGCACAGCGCCATACGCCTCGGGCATGGCGGCTGCCGGGAGAACCGCGGGCAGACAAACGCCCGAAGCCAGAAACGCGCGGCGGGTGAGCATCACTCTACAATAGCAATCGGTGAGGGGTCGAGCCTCTGCGCGGGACGAGCAGCCCCTTCACCACAGAGACACGGAGAACACAGAGAAAGCACGGAGAAAACCAAAACCAGAAGCCAGGGAGGGAACGCCCTGGAGATCCCCGGAAGTATTTCCGGGGGGCCGCTGCGAAGCGCGCGGCACTCACCGGGCGCGAGGGGTCGAGCCTGTGCGCCGGACGAGCAGCCTCTTCACCACGGAGAACACGGAGAAAGCACGGAGAAAACCAAGACCAGAAGCCGGGGAGGGAGCGCCCCTGGAGATCCCCGGATATTTCCGGGGAGTGCCCCATGCGGGCGCGGCGCACCCGGCAAGATGAAAATGGGCGCGAGAGCGGCTCTCGCCAAGCCGCCAGGGCGCAAAGTACCGCCAAGGGGATTTTCGAGGGAGTCCCCAATGGGGGACTCTCCAGTCCCGAAGGTCTCTGTTCGCATGAATGACGAAGTCCTCGGCGTGGAGACTCCGTGTGAACACGCGCCGGCCTGGTGAAGAACGCGCGCGCCCGCTGACCCACCCCGCACCCGATTATAATGGGACTTCTAAATCGGAAAGGCGCTGTAAAAAGGATATTCATGGCTGCAAAACGAATCGGCATACTCACGGGCGGCGGCGATGTTCCGGGTCTCAATTCCGTGATCAAGACGGTGGTTTACCGTGGAAGTGAAATTGGCTGCGAGGTGATCGGAATCCGCCGCGGCTGGGAGGGGTTGACGCATGTCGATCTGCAGGATCCCTCCAGCCGGGCACGCTACATCCTGCCACTCAACCGGGAAAATACCCGGACTATCGACCGCACCGGCGGCACTTATCTGCACAGCTCGCGCACCAATCCTTCGAAGATGAAGAAATTGCCGCCCGTCCTGGAGGGCGGGAGTTTTCCGCAGATCGAGAGCACCAAGAAGGGCGTGACGACGTCGGTCTACGACGTGACCCCGGCGGTAAAGAAGAATATCGATACCCTGGGCCTCGATTACCTCATCGCCATCGGCGGAGACGACACCCTCAGCTACGCGGCCGAACTGGACCGCCAGGGAATGCACGTGGTCGCCGTGCCCAAGACCATGGACAACGATGTGCGCAACACCGAATACTGCATCGGCTTCTCGACCGCCATCACCCGCGCCATGGACGCCATCGAGCGCCAGCGCACCACGGTGGGGTCGCACGAGCGCATCGGGATCTTCCGCGTTTTCGGCCGCGATGCCGGCTACACCGCCCTGTACACCGCTTACGTGACTTCGGTGCGCTGCTGCATTCCGGAATACAAGGTCGACTTACAAAAGCTCATCGACATGCTGGTGACCGACAAGCATAACAATCCCAGCAACTACTCTCTGGCGATTCTCTCCGAGGGCGCCGAGTGGGAAGGCTACACGGTGAAGGAATACGGCGAGCCGGACGCCTTCGGGCACCGCAAAAAAATGAGCGTCGCGGAAGACTTGAGCAACGAAATCAAGCGCGCCACGGGCGACGAAACCATCGTCAGCGACCTGACCTACGATTTGCGCTCGGGAAGTCCCGACTTCGTGGATCGCATGGTGGCCGCCACCTTCGCCGGGATGGCCATGGACGCCATCGAGGCGGGCAAGCACGGGATCATGACGGCCATCCACGACGGCTGCTACGGCCTGCAGCCGATCCCCGATCCCAAGCTGGGACCGCGCCACGTGGAAGTGGCAACCATGTACAACACCGAGCGCTACCGCCCCACTTACGACCAGAAACTGGGGCTGCCCATCTTCCTCACACGGGCGTGAGAACTTGGCCGCGCGGCTTCTGCCGGCGGCCATTCCCTCTCCCGCTACCCTCATGCACTGGAAGCCGTTTTTCTCAAGACCGGAGGACCAGCGGCTCACTCCCGAGCTGCTGGCCGACATCCAGGCCTCTTTCGATCGGGCGGCGGCGGATGAAGAGCACTTCCCGTCCACCATCGATCCGCGCATCTACCACGTCAAGCTGATCCGCGAACACCTGGGCGCTCTGGCGGGCAAGCGGGTCCTGGATATCGGCTGCGGAAAAGGCCGCTTCCTGCGCGTCCTTCGCGAGCAGGATCCCGCCGCCGAGTACTGGGGCCTGGATCTTTCCGCGGAGATGCTGCGTTTCGTGCCGCCCGAAATCCACACCCGCCGCGGCTCGATGACCGAACTGCCCTTCGAGGACGGCTTCTTCGACGCCGCTTACGCCACCGAATCGCTGGAGCACGCCGTGGAAATCGGGCGCGCCGTGGCGGAGATGTGCCGCGTGGTGAAGCCCGGCGGGCGCATCGCCATTATCGACAAAAACGCCGCCGCCTGGGGACGCCTGAAAACCCCCGCATGGGAGAAATGGTTCGGCCGCAAAGACCTGGAGCGCCTGCTGGCGCGCTATTGCCGCAAGGTGTCCAGCCGCCCGATTTCCTATTGGGAGGACGTACCGCCCGACGGCCTGTTTCTGGCCTGGCTGGCGGTGCGGTAGCCCAGCGCCAGCCCCAATACGGTTCAGTTAGGGGCGCCCTCTCCACGATTCAATCCAGATCGGCGTTTCACATGATTGGTGATTTGCCTTGATGCGCGGATGCCCGGACGCAAGGCGACTTGCGGGGAGTAAACCAGCCCAACTTCCCCGAAGGCCGTTTGAACTAAGCCGCTGGCGCGGCGGACGCTACGCGTGGGGTGAGGGGCTGGCGCTCGGCTTCGGGGAGAGATAAGTCTGGGTCACAAGGAGGTCCCTGTGACCCAACTTCGAAAAATGATGCTGGATGAACTCCAGCGT
>JASHSS010000547.1 GCA_030038565.1 Bryobacteraceae bacterium | reverse complement strand
GGCAACACCATGATCGACACCCTGCGCCGGCAGATTGGCCGCGCCACTCAAGTACCGCTGCCTGAGGGACTCTCCCCGGGCCGGTTTGCCGTCCTGACTTTACATCGGCCGCACAACGTAGACTCGCCTGCCCGTCTGGCTGTCATTTTCGAAGCGATCCATGGCATCGCGGATCGCATTCCGGTGATCTTCCCCGTCCATCCCCGTACGGCATCCCGATTGAATGGAATCGCCTTGCATCCCGGCATCCGAACCGTGGAACCTATGAGCTACGTTCCGTTTCTTGGCCTGGTGGCGCGTTCCCGTATGGTCCTTACCGACAGCGGGGGGATCCAGGAGGAGACCACTGTTCTGAACATCCCCTGTCTCACCATGCGCGCCAACACGGAGCGGCCAATTACCTGCGAGATCGGAACGAATGTGCTGGTCGGAACGGATCCACGGCGAATCCTTCAGGAAGCCCACTCCATTCTCGAAGGCCACGCCCGTCCGGGATCGATTCCCGAAAAATGGGATGGGCACGCCGCCGAACGGATCGTGGATGTCCTGTTGAATCCGTCCGTACCGGGTCAAACGATACCAGCAGAGATCGACACCACCGCCCCCGGCTCAAGGTAGCGGTGGGTATCGCGTGTCGCGTCCGGGCCGGTGGCGCCATCGTGCCTCGGGTGACCCGTCCCCCGCCCCTTCTCTTCCTTCATGGCCCGCCGCAGCCGGACTTACACTGAATAGCGCTGCTTCCACGCCGCCAGGCTTCCAGCTAATTCCTCGCGCACGCTCACAAACTGGGCATTGTCATACTGGTTCTGCCGCTCGCCCGGATCGGCCACCAGGTCATACAACTCCCCCGCGCCGGGAGTGCGGTCCACCAGTTTGTAGCGTTCCACGCGTGCCATGGCGGTTCCGTGGTCTTCGGCGAACACCGTGGTGCGCCACGGCTGCTTCTTGGGCAGCGGCTTGCCGGTAGCCAGCGCCAGGTAACTGCGCCCGCACAGGTTGGCGCCAGGCAGATTGCTGGACAGAAGGTCGCAGATCGTCGGCACCAGATCGTAGGCGCTCACCTGGTCCGGTTCCGTCACATCCGCCCTCACCCGTCCCAGCCAACTCCAAACCAGCGGCGTCACCACGGCCTCCTGGAACATATTGCGCGGCTCGGATGCGTCCCCCGCCCCCCACAGGCCATGGTGAGTGGCCAGATTTCCGCAGGTCGCCGTGAACACAATCAGAGTGTTGGCCAGCAGCCCTCGCTGGTTAAGGCGCGCGATCAGCACTCCCACCTCGTCGTCGAACGCGCTCACCGCGGCCGCATATTTGCGCAGGCTGGCGATGGGGTCCGCCAGCAGTTCCCGGTTGCGCACCGCGTTTCCCGCGGGCCGGTCCGGATTGAATGTGTCGAACTTCGCGCCGGCATACTGCTGCTGATATTTCTGGGCCACACCCTCGTAGGGCGGCGCCAGATACGGACAGCGCACATGCAGGAAAAACGGCTTGGCCGCCGACTGCGCGTCCAGGAATCTGGGCGCCTCGCTGGCTTCCGTTTCCTGCGTCTGATAGCCCAGCCCCGACAGTAGTTTCTCCAGACCCGCCTCGCCCGCCGGCAAACTGTCCGCCTCGTGAAGCTGCATAGGCGTGCGCCCGCTCACCAGCGTGGCTCGCCCCGGGCCCGGCTCGGGAGCGCATACCGAATGATTCAAGAACCGCGTTCCGGTCTTGGCCAGCAGATCCAGGTGGGGCGTCTTGACTTCCTGGTTGCCGTACGCTCCCACGATCCAGGCCGGCAGGTTGTCGGGAGCCAGCAAGAGCAGGCTCGGACGGACCGGCGCCGGAGGTTTCTTTGCGGCGAACAGCGGCAGCGCGAAGCTGCCGAAAAAGAAATGGCGGCGCGTCAGATTCATGGAAAATACAAGTATATAGCGTTCCGCCACGCAGCTTCCGACGGAGTAGTGCCTGAACTTCAGGACACTAGCCCGACCGGCCTTATTCGGAGGGTACTGAAGACACACAACGCTCCTCCCCCGGGACTCCAGCCCCCAGCGCGCCGTGAACCTGCCTAAAGGAGGCGTCACCGGTGACGAAGACGCGGCCCGGCGCCGGCCGTGGTCAGGTCGTCTCCTGGCGCCCGCGGATACGCCGCCGACCGGCTTCGGGAGCTGTTTCGCGCGCCACTCGAATGGGGCGGGAGCACCGGCGCCCACAATGGCCGTGGTTCGCTCGTATGGGGCGCCCGCGAATGCGCCGCTGACCGGTTTCGGGAGCTGTTTCGCGCGCCACTCAAATGGGGCGCGCGCACCGGCGCCCACATTGGCCGTGGTCAGTTCGTCTCCTGCGCCCGCGGATGCGCCGCCGGCTGGCTTCGGGAGCTGTTTCGCGCGGCACTCCAATGGCGCGCGCGCGCTGGCGCCCGCAGTGGCCGTGGTTCGCTCGTATTGGGCGCGGATGCGCCGCCCAGCGGCCCCCGGCGCATTTCGGTGCGGCCGCTCGAATCGGCGCGCACCGGGCGCGAGGGTCCCGCCTGACCCGCCCTCTATCGAACCCGAATCAGCTTTCCGTCGCGCCAGGTGAAGACCGCATCCGCCCTGGCGATCAACTCCGGCGGAATCGGGTTTTTATTGTTGAGATACACAGTGGCAGTGCGGTCGCGGAACCATAACTCGGCGATGAACGCCATATCGTAAGTGTCGGGCCAGGGGTCTTCCAGGAAAACCACCTTGGCGCCTTTGGGCACGTGCGGATTCACGGCCCGAAATTGCGCCAGCACGGCCTCCGTTCGCGGGCCCAACAGGTGGATGATGGGAGCCACTTCGGATTGTTTGTAGCGCCAACCCCACCAGGCATAAGCGAGCATCGCGATCCCGGCCAGAATCGTCCTCATGCGCGGCTGTCCCAGGCGGCGTAAGAGCGGCTCGCCGGCGACCACTCTGGCTGCGCCGGGCAGCCAATCGGTGAACACCGTGGCGCCGAACACGGCCCAGCCGGCCAGGGTGACGTAGAGGCAGGCCTGGTCGCGCGCGACGAGAAACTGGATGGGCAGCGGCGTCAGCAACACCCAGAACCAGCAGAAGCGCAAGACGGGGCGATTTCGGCGCCAGGCAAGGTAGGTCACGGCCAGCCAGATGGCGAGAGTAGCGGCGCCGCTGAAAGCGGGCAGGTGGTAGAAGATATCACCCAGGTGGCGCTCCTCGAAATCGACCATCCGTTCCCAGGAAAACACCGGGCTGTAAGCCGATTTCTTCGCCAGGCCCAAGGGCCCGAGCGCCTTTCCATAGATGCCGATCATGGTCATCAGCGCTGACCACAAGAGCACTTTTCCGGGGCCCAGCAGCCATCGGGCGATGGCCTTCAGCCGCCATCGTGGGAGGCCGTGATAGAGCCACTCGTAGGCCAGCAGAACGGCGGGCATGGTGACGGCCATTTCCTTGGCGTTGAGCGCGCAAAGGTAGAGGGCCAGAAAACCCACGGTCTGCGGACCGCTCAGCAGGCGGCCGGAACCGCGAATGCGCGCGTAGTACGCGAAGGCGGCGAAGTAGAAGAGGCCGCAAAGCACATCGAAGATGAACACGCTGTTGTAGTACAGATTACTCAGGCCGCCGTGGTAGCAGGCGATCAGCGCGACGATCGCTCCTGCCAACTCGCCCGCACCCAGGGCGCGGGCCAGGCGGTACATCTGCCAGGCGCCCGCCAACACCAACAACAGCAGAAAGGCATGGTATGGCACAGGATTCAGCCCGAACAACAGGTAGGTGGGCAGATAGAAAAAACCGCCCAGCGGACGGATGTATCCATGCCAGAGCATGAATTGCGAAACAGCAGGCGCCAGGGCGTCGGATGGTAATACCAAGAGATGGCCACCATCTCATCGGCCGCGAAGGGGGCCTTCAGGGTGTCCCAGGAGACGAAGAAAAAATAGGCCGCGAAGGCAATCGCAAACAGCGGTTTCCGCCATCGCGAGAGGGCGGAGGCACTGGCCGGGTCCGGTGGGGCCTCCGGCGGAGCCGCGGGTAGGGGCGCCATGGGATTACCCATTACACCATTCCCGGGCGCTGCCGTCCATACCCGCCGCCGCTGTCAGCCAACCGGGGGCCTCCCGGAACGCGCGCCCCGAAATGCGCTATCGCCGGAAGCCGAGCTCTCGCTTGAAAGCTTCGAGCGAATGATAAACGATGGGGCAGTAGCAGGCGCGGTCGACGAACTGCCACATGCGGCTGGCGATGGATCCCTGGCCGCGCACGATGTGCGGGAAGCGGCGGCAGGTTTCGGGACGGAACTCGTACACCGAGCACAGCGAGCCGTCCAGGAAGACGCACCCGCGTTCCGTGGTGCGCCGCAGAATGCGGCCGCCGTTGGCGGTCTCCTCCTCGTCTACCATGGTGTAGTCGGCCAGAAACTTGCCGGGCGTAATGCGCAGATGGCGCGCGAGGCGCTCCGCGTCGCGGTCGCCTACGGTGGCGGTGGCAACCTTGCAGCAGTTGGCGCACTGGGTGCAATCGATCTGTTCTTCAATCTGCTCGCCGATGCGGCGGAGGATGCGGTCGGAGTGGTCGTGGGACTTCATGAAGCGCCGGAAGCGCAGGTTCTCGTCGCGCTTCTTTTCGCCCAGCAGGCGAATCTGCACCAGATCGGTGAGCATCCTCTACCAGCGTAACAGGCGCACGCCGCGCGGTTGCCGATCGGTGTTCTGGCGCTCGCGGCTGCCGTCGCCCACTTCCGGGCCCTCCGTCTGTGCGATGATGCTGATTGCGGTTCGACCGCGCCAATCGCCGTAAAGAGAGTTGCGGATTTTGCATCCTGGGTTTGGGGGCCTATTGACACCGGCGACAGCGCATGTACAATCCAATTGAGCGCCCTATTTCAGAAAACGGAAGTGGCACAAAATGTTCAAAGGCAGGAAATCGCGCCCCGGCGTTCCCGCGGCGGCTGGAGAAGGATTCAACAGTAGCGAGGTTGCCCGCATCTGTAGCGTGAGTTTGCGGCAATTACAGTGGTGGGACGAACGGAATGTGGTCTCGCCGCGCCAGGATGGCCATAAGCGGATTTACATGCGCGAGGAGGTGGTGGAGATCTCGGTGATCGCCGAGTTGCGGCGCAAAGGGTTTTCGCTGCAGAAGATCCGCCGGGTGCTGCGCTTCCTGCAAAAGGACATGGGCAAGCGGCTGAGCGAGGCGATCGCCTCGACCGCCGAGGTGCACCTGCTGACCGACGGAAAGTCGATTTACCTGGAAGAGACGCCCAATCGAATTATCGACCTGCTGAAAAACGCCAAACAGCCGATGTTCCTGGTGTGCGTTACGGACCAGGTGAAACGGCTAGCGGCGGCGGCCGAACGGAAACCCGCCAAGAGCGAAACCGCCGGGCCGGCACGCAAAGCCAGAGCGGTTTAAGCACGGCCGTTCCATTTTCCCCGGACCGGAAGGCCGATCAGCCCCTTGATGCGGCGTGTCCGGAGGGCCACCGCATGAGAGGAGCAGACGGTTCAGGTTGCCGGCGAGTTGCGACCACTCCGGCCGGCCTCTTCGGAAGGCGATGGTATCCTGGGGATGACTGCCTGTGATTGCCCTAACGCACCTTCGCCGCGCGGGCGCCGTTATCATCGGAATTTGCGCCCTGATTACGGTGCTTTCGGCTCAGCGGCCCTTCCGCGAGTATCCGGGCATTGAGTACCAGCCCGGCCAGATCCCTCTCGGAAATTATCAGGAAAAGACCGAATGGGCGTTCGCCCGCCTGATGTATCCGCCTGTGGGACGCTACTACGGCGGCGTGGAGTTCTACGGGAGTTGGAAACAAGGCGGGTCCAACTGGACCATGGATTATCCCCGTTCGGACCGGCACCTGTCGGCGGCGGTCCGGCGGCTGACACGGGTTCATGCGCGCGAGGCCGAAGAGCCGGTGGATCTCGACGATAACGATGTCTACGATTGGCCGTGGCTCTACGGAGTGGAAGTGGGCCACTGGAACCTCACGGACTACCAGGCGCGAGTGATGCGGGAGTACCTGCTGCGCGGCGGGTTTTTCATGTGCGACGATTTCCACGGCGCCATCGAATGGGATGTATTCCAGACCAGCATGCGAAAGGTCTTCCCCGACCGGCCGATTGTCGACCTTCCCAACGATTGTCCGATTTTCCACACCATCTATGACCTGGACAACCGCTACCAGGTACCGGGAGCGCTGTTTTTAGAGACGCACCTGACGTACGAGAAAGGGGAAACCGGCAAAACGCCGCACTGGCGCGGGATTTACGACGACCAGGGACGGGTGATGGTGGCGATTTGCCACAACATGGACTTGGGGGATTCCTGGGAACATGCCGATAATCCGCAGTATCCGGAGCACTTTTCGGCTCTGGGGCTGCGCATCGGACTGAATTATCTGGTTTATGCAATGTCGCATTGAGGGCCGAAAACAGCCGCGCGGGGGCGATCGATGATGTGGAGTTCGGCGGGGGCCTTCCTGATGGCGGCCGGCGTTATCCTGGGCGCCTTCGGGGCACACGTTTTGCGCGGGCGCCTGGATGCCTATTCCCTGAGCGTGTACGAAAAGGCGGTCTTCTACCACTTCCTCCACGCCCTGGGAATCCTGATCGTTTCGATTCTGCCCAGGACCGGCACGTTTACGGAAAACGCCGCCGGATGGGTTTGCTTCCTGCTGGCCCTGGGAATCGCGATCTTTTCGGGCAGTCTTTACCTCTTGGCAATCAGCGGCAACCGCATCCTGGGCGCGATTACGCCGGTGGGCGGTGTGTCGATGATTGCCGGTTGGCTGCTATTGGGTTGGTACCTGCTTCCGCGCCGCGGATAGGCGTCGCGCAGACCGCACGGCAGGCCTTTTAGGTCCCTGCCGTGCCACCGCGGAAGGAGGCTTGACGAGGGCTTACCGATTGCCCCCCACGGCCGCCGAAGAGGCTTTCCGGCTAAGGAAGCACTCCCGGCAATACACGGGCCGGCCTTGGGTTGGCTTAAAGGGTACCGTGGTTTCCCGGCCGCATTGAGAGCAGGTGGTCATGGTTTCCGTTTTGGCAAAGCCCGAGGTCGAGGAACCGGCGCGTTTGGTCTTGCAATTCTTGCAGCGCTTGGGTTCATTTTTGAAGTTTTTGTCGTGGAAGAAGTGCTGTTCTCCCGCTGTAAATACGAAGTCTGCACCGCAGTCTACGCATTTGAGGACGCGGTCCTGGAAATCCGCCATATCAACTGTTGCCCCGTTATCAACCTGTACTTAGTCGGATTCGGACTGGCGTCCACGGGCCCGGAGGCACGCGGACGCCAATCGGGTTTACTCCATCTCCCGGCGATTCTTCTTCCGGTTTCGTTTGCGGGCCAGCGCTTGCTTGGCCCGTAGCTTCTCTCCCGGCTTCAAGTAAAAGGAGTGTCTCTTGACTTCCTTGATGATGTCTTCCTGCTGCACCTTGCGCTTGAAGCGGCGAAGGGCGTTTTCCAATGTCTCGCCCTCTTGAAGCTTTACTTCAGCCAAACGAACTACACCTCCCTACTGGACCCGAATTGCCGTGCGGGTTTGGGATTTTTTTTGAGAGACCGGACCTGCTTCCTGAAACTGCCTGGACCGCGAGGGGGCTTCCCCAAAATTTCCTGCCCTGCGCACAGAGGGTACCTGATATCATAAGTGGTTGATAGATAAAGTCAAGCCTATTTTTCCGGCGGTCGTCTGCCGAACCTACGGAGCCACGCCCATGCACTTTCTTTTCAGGGACTTGCGCTGAATGGAAAATGTTCTGGCGATTCTGCTGGCAGGCGGTGCGGGTGAGCGTTTGTACCCTTTGACAAGAGATACCGCCAAACCCGCGGTTCCGTTCGGAGGGGCTTACCGCATTATTGATTTCACCCTATCCAATTGTATAAATTCCGACGTTCGACGAATTTTCATCCTAACACAGTATAAGTCGCTCGAGCTGATTCGTCACATTCGCGATGGATGGAATATTCTCTCGGCCGAACTGAGCGAGTACATCGAAACGATTCCTCCCATGAAGCGGGTGTCCGAGGATTGGTGGTACCAGGGAACCGCCGATGCGGTATTCCAGAATTTCCAAAGCATCGAGGTGGAACAGCCGCAACAGACGTTGATTCTTGCCGCGGATCACATCTACAAAATGAATTACCGGGAGATGGCCGAGTGGCACCGGCAGCACCACGCCGACATCACCCTCGCCACGATTCAGGTGGAGCCCGAGCAGGCCGAGCGCTTTGGTGTAGCGGAAATCGACGCGGAGCACCGCGTGGTCGGTTTCGAGGAGAAGCCGAAGCACGGCAATCCCAAGCGTTCGCCCTTCGAACCCTCCATGGTCAGCGTGTCGATGGGAGTTTACCTGTTCGAAACCGACGTGCTGCTTCGGGTGCTTCACGAAGACGCCCGCGATACTTCCTCGAGCCACGATTTCGGCAAGGACGTAATTCCGCGCAACCTGGACCGGTTGCGAGTGGTGGCCTACGATTTTCGCGACATCAACGCCAAGCGTGTGCGCTACTGGCGCGACGTGGGAACGCTCGACGCCTATTACGAAGCCAACATGGACCTGGTGTCGGTGACGCCTGAGTTCAACCTCTACGACCGCAATTGGATTATTCGCACGAATGTGACGCAGCAGCCGCCGGCTAAGTTCGTTTTTGCGCAAGAAGGGCGGCGGATGGGGGTTGCGCTCGATTCCATTGTATCGGCGGGGTGCATCGTGTCCGGCGGACGCGTGGTGCACTGCGTGCTTTCGCCGGGAGTGCGGGTCAACAGCTATTGCGAAGTGGAGTACTCGATTCTGATGCCGGGGGCGGAAATTGGCCGCTACAGCCGGATCCGCCGGGCGATCGTAAATACCAATTGCAAGGTGGAAGATTCAGCGGTGATCGGTTTCGATCCGGAAGCCGACCGGGCCAAAGGTTATACCGTGACCGAAGGTGGAGTTACAGTGGTGGGATAAGTGGCATCGGTATCGAGTTACATCCGGAACAAACAACTTATGACGACGATTGTACGAATTGTGGGACGGGAGATTCTGGATTCGCGCGGGAATCCTACGGTGGAGGCGGATGTTTATCTCGCCGATGGGAGCATGGGAAGGGCGGCGGTGCCATCGGGCGCATCGACCGGTGAGTTTGAAGCGGTCGAGCTGAGAGACGGCGACAAGTCGCGTTATCTCGGAAAAGGCACCCAGAAAGCGGTGTCCCATATCAACGGCGAGATCGCCGCGGCGCTCCACGGCAAAGACGCTACGCAGCAGAGCGAGATCGATGGCATCATGATCGCGCTTGACGGAACGAATAGCAAGGGCCGGCTGGGCGCCAACGCCATTCTGGCGGTCTCGATGGCAGCCGCACGCGCCGCGGCGGTTTCGAGCCACGCGCAGCTCTACCGTTACCTGGGCGGAGTGGACGCGGCCACCCTGCCCGTT
>JASHSS010000546.1 GCA_030038565.1 Bryobacteraceae bacterium | reverse complement strand
CCAGGAGTTCAGTCCAAACCTGAAATGCCTGTCCTTGTTTCAGTGTACCGCCGCTCGGTGTGTCGAGGTCAAAGTCGCCGCGAGGGCAGCAAGCATTGGCCCTCCGGCCCTCAGTGGCCGGCAGGCTGCGGCGCCGCGGCGTGCCGGTTCCTCCTTCCGTAAACCAGTACGTACGCCGCCGGCACGATGAACACGGTGAGAATCACCGACGAAGTCAGGCCCCCGATGATGGCGCGCGCCATGGGGGTGTACTGCTCGCCGCCGGTACCGAGTTTCATGGCCATGGGCAGCATGCCGATGATGGTGGCCAGCGAGGTCATCAGGATGGGGCGCAGGCGCACCCGGCACGCCGTGATGGCTGCGTCGGTCACCGTCAGGCCCTGCTGCTCCAGGCGGTGAGCGAAATCCACAATTAATATGCTGTTGGAATCGGCGATGCCCACCAGCATCAACACGCCCATCAGCGACATCACGTTCACCGTGGTGTGGGTTAGCGGCAGGATGATCAGAACTCCCACGAAGCCCATGGGCACCGCCAGCATGATCAGGAACGGATCGACAAAGGACCGGAACTGAGCCACCAGGATCAGAAACAGCAGGATGAAGGAGAGAATAAAGCCGAGCCCGAAGCTCTTGAACGACTCGTTCATCCCCTTTACCATTCCGCGCAGCGTGACCCGCACATTGGACGGCGGCTTAGCCTCTTGAATCACGCGGTTGATCCCGTCGGTAACCTTGCCCAGATCTTCGCCGGCCGGCGTGACGTAGACATCCGCCACGCGCTGGATCTGGTAGTGATCGGCTTCGGTGGGCGTCTGGACGGGAACCAGTTCCGCGACGTTTCCGAGCACCGTGATCGGCCGGGGGTGGCCGTCGGCTGTGGGCGCCTTCAGAACCGCGCTTTTCAGAGGTCCCGTGGCGCAGACCGGCGCGCGCGAGGCATTCAGACTGGGCGCACTGGAAATCCTGATCAGTCCCGAAGGGGGCATGGCCGGGCAGCCGGCGCCCGCGGGAGGAGGGTCGCGATGCCGCAGCGGCATCTGCTGGAGTCCGATCAGGTCTTTGACGGCGGACGGACCATTCTCGAAATACTGCACGGTGAGGTAATAATCGTTGCCGGTCGAATACTCCACCCAGTAATTCGGCGAAATCATGGTGTTGGAGTTGATCGCCGTGATCACGTTATTGACGATTTCCTTGGTGGTCAGGCCGAGCTCGGCGGCGTGCACGCGATCGATATTCAGGCGCATGGCCGGGTAGTTCATGTCCTGCGGGATATAGACCTCGCCGACGCCGTTCAGCTTGCGGATACGGGCCGCCAGATCCTGCGCGATACTGAAATTCCGGGTGGAGTCGCTGCTGCTTACCTGCACGTCAATGGGCGCGGGCATGCCCATGTTGAGAATGGCGTCCACCATCGAACCGGTGCTGAAGAAAGTGCGCAGCTGCGGAAATCCCTTTTCGATTCCGCGCCGCACGCGATCCATGTATTCGAAGCTCCCGATGCGGTGCGAATCGTTCAACTGTACCTGCACGGTGGCGGTATACGGACCCGCGTTGGGCGTATAGAGGGCGGGGAAATCGGCCACCACCCCGATATTGGAAAGGATCAGCTTGAGATCGTTGGGTTCGACGACGCGCCGGATCAGGTCCTCCACCTTGGCCACGTATTGTTCGGTGATCTCAATGCGGGTTCCCGTGGGCGCCTTCACGTTGATGGTGAACTGGCCGGCATCGGTGCGGGGAAAGAAGGCCATCCCGAGGAATGGATACATCCCCGCGCTGGCAACGAAAAGAAGCGTGAGGAGCAGCACCGTGAGACCCGGCCGCCGGAGCGCGCGCCGGACCCAGGATTCGTAGAAATTGAGCAGCCGCTGAAAGCCGCGATTGAACGCGGCGTTGAACCGCTCCGTCAGGGAAGGCCTATGCGGCGCCGCCCCTTCGGCTCCCCCGGCGGGCCGCGCCACGCGCAGGAATTTCGAACAGAACAGCGGGATCACCGTCATCGCCACGAAGAAGGAGGCGAACAAGGAGATCACCGCGGCCAGGGCCAGCGCCGTGAAGATGAACTTACTCACGCCGTAAAGGAAGGTTACGGGGAAGAAAACCACTACCGTGGTGAGGGTGGCCGCCAGCACCGCCAGGCTGACCTCATCTCCGCCCACCTCGGCGGCATGAACCGGCGAAGCGCCCTCTTCCAGGTGGCGGTAGATATTCTCCAGGGAAATCACCGAATTGTCGATCACGCGCGAAAACGCCAGCGCCAGCCCGCCCAGAATCATGGTGTTGATGGTGCTGCCCATCAGGTAAAGCACCACGATGGTGGCCACGGCGGAAAGAGGAATGGAAAGAAACACCGCCGAGGTGGCGCGCAGGCTGCCCAGGAAGATAAACACCAGCACGCTGGTCAGCGCCAGGCCGACCAGGCCTTCGTGGCCCAGGGTATCCAGGGCCTGCCGGACATACTTCGATTGATCGAAGATCACACTCCTCTCGAGCTGAGGCGGTATGTCGAACAGGTGCTTGAGCTTGTCGCGGATGCCATCGACCACGTCGAGAGTGTTGGTGTCGCCGCCCTGCTTCATGATGGGCACGTAGACCAGGCGCTCTCCGTTCAACCGGACAATGTTGTACTGAATCTGGGCTGCGTCGCGGGCCTCTCCGACATCGGACACGGTGACCCAGCGGGTGCCATCGGTCCGCAGCGGCACGCTATTGAGTTCGGCCGGCTCCTTCACCAGAGCATTCGAGTAGACGTAGTAATCGAACGGCCCGATCTTCACGTCGCCCGCCGGCAGGATGAGGTTACTCCGGTTGACCGCGTCCACCACGTCGGTGACGCTCAACTGGCGGGAGTAGAGCTTTTTGGGGTCCACGTAGACCATCACCTGCCGGTACTTGCCGCCGAAGGGTGGTGGAATCTCGGCGCCTTTCACGGTAGCTACTTCGTCGGGAATGGTGAACTGGCCGATATCGTGGAGCGCCGCCTGGCTGAGGCCCTTGCCGCTGAGGGTCACCAGGCATACCGGCAGGCTGGAAGCGTCGAACTTCAAAACCACCGGCGGCAAAGTGCCGGGCGGCAGGCGCTTCAAATCGGCCAGCGCCAGGTTGGACATTTCGGTGACATCCGCGTCCGCGTCGGTTCCGGGCTGGAAGTAGACTTTGATAATGCTGACGCCCAGCAAGGAGCGCGACTCCATGTGGTCGATTCCGCTGGCCAGGGTGAACCAGCGCTCCAGCGGGTTGGTGATGTCGTCCTCGATATCTTCGGGCGGCATCCCGGAATAAAAGGTAGCGACCACCACCTCCGGAAGGTCGATGGCCGGGAACAGGTCCACCGGCATGCGTTCCAGGAAGGTGATGCCGATGACGATGACCGCCAGGCAGATGACGACGATGAAGTACGGATTGCGGATGGAGAATCGTGACATGCGCGGTTTACTCCGCCGGGACCGGGGCTGCCACCGCCGCTCTGCGGGGCCGGTTCCGGTACACCAGCAAATACGCCGCGGGGACGATGAAGACGGTGAGAGCGACGGAGGAAGTCAAGCCTCCGATAATGGCGCGCGCCATGGGGGTGTACTGCTCCGCGCCGGTTCCCAGTTTGAGCGCCATGGGCATCAGCCCGATGATGGTGGCGAGAGAGGTCATCAGAATGGGACGCAGCCGCACCCGGCAGGCGGTAATCACGGCGTCTTCGACCGACAGGCCCTGTTCCTCCAGCCGATGCGCGAAATCCACGATGAGGATGCTGTTGGAATCGGCGATACCCACGAGCATCAGCACCCCCACCAGCGACATCACATTCATGGTGGTGTGGGTGAGCGGCAGAATGATCAGCACTCCCACGAAACCCATGGGAATTGCCAGCATGATCAGGAACGGGTCGATGAAGGAGCGGAACTGGGCGATCAGAATCAGAAACAGCAGAATGAATGACAGGATGAAGCCCACCGCGAAGCTGTGGAAGGACGCTTCCATGCCCTGCACCATGCCTCGCAAGTCTACGCGCACATTCGAAGGGATCTTGGAGGTTTTCTGGGCACTATCGATCAGCCCCCGGATTTCGTCGGTTACCTTGCCCAGGTCCTCGCCGGAGGGCGTTACATAAACATCGGCCACGCGCTGGATCTGGTAGTGGTCCGCTTCGGTGGGCGTCTGCATGGCTTCCAGTTTGACCACCGAATCGAGCGTGGTGGGGCTCGACAGGTTAGGCGCCCGGAGCGGGATATTCTTCAGATCGGCGGTGGTATGGATAGCGGCCTTACCGTGTTCGTAATACTGAACTGTGAGGAAGTAGTCGTTGCCGGTTTTGTAATCCACCCAGTAATTGGGCGCGATCATGGTGTTGGAGTCGAGCGCCGTGATGACGTTGTCCACCACGTCCTTGGTGCTCAAGCCCAATTCGGAGGCGTGGACGCGGTCGATATTCATACGCATCGCCGGATAGTTCATATCCTGGGGTATATAGACTTCGCCCACCCCCGAGAGCCTTCGAATCTGGCCGGCCAAATCCTGTGCGATGGAGAAATTCCGGTCCGCATCGCTGCTGCTGACCTGCAAATCGATCGGCGCCGGCATGCCGGTATTGAGAATGGCATCCACCATGGAACCGCTGGTGAAGAACGTGCGCAGCTCGGGATAAGTTGACTTGATCCGGCGGCGGACCTCGTCCATATACTCAAAGCTGCCTACCTCGTGGTCGTCGTTGAGGGCCACCTGAATGGTGGCGGTGTAAGGGCCGGCGTTGGTGGTGTAGAGCGCCGAGAAGTCCGGCACCACCCCGATATTGGACACGACAATTTTGAAATCCTTCGGTTTCACCACGTGGCGGATCAGGTCTTCCACTTTGGCCGCGTACTGTTCGGTGAGTTCGATGCGGGTACCGGTGGGCGCCTTCATGTTGATGGTGAACTGGCCCGCGTCGGTGCGGGGGAAGAAAGCCAGGCCCAGGTACGGATAGATTCCCAGGCTGGCGAGGAACAGGCCGGACAGAAGCGCCACAGTCAAAGCCGGCAACTTCAGCGCGCGGCGCACCGCAGCCTCGTAGCCATTCAGCAGCCGCTCAAAACCGCGGTTGAACCAGGCGTTGAAGCGGCCGCCCCAGGAGCGGTCCGGCGGCGGCGCCTCGGCCCCCTCGCCGGGCGGGGCCACGTGATGCCCCTTTAAAAAGCGCGAGCAGAACAGCGGGATGACCGTCATGGCGACCACAAAGGAGGCCAGCAGCGACAGGACGAAGGAGAGCGCCAGGGCCGAGAACAGGAACTTGCTGACGCCGTAGAGGAAGGTGACCGGGAAAAAATCCACTACGTCCACCAGGGTGGCAGCCAGCACGGCCAGGCTCACCTCGCTGCCTCCCACTTCGGCCGCCACCGCGGCGGAGGCGCCCATCTCCAGATGGCGGTAAATGTTTTCGAGAGAGATCACCGAGTTATCGATGACTCTCGAAAACGCCAGGGCCAGCCCGCCCAGGATCATGGTGTTGATGGTGTTGCCCATCAGAGCCAGCGCCACGCCGGTAGCCAGCGCCGAGAGCGGAATCGAAAGCAGCACCGCCACCGTCGCCCGCAAGCTCCCCAGGAAGATCAGGATCATGATACTGGTCAGCACCAGGCCCATGAGTCCTTCGTGCAGTACCGTGTGGATGGCCTCCTTCACAAAGGCCGACTGATCGAAAACCACCTCCCTCTTCAACTGCGGCGGGATGTCGAAGAGGTCCTGGATTTTGTCGCGGATTCCATCCACCACCGCGATCGTGTTGGTGTCGCCGCCTTGCTTCATGATGGGCAGATAGACCGAGCGCTGTCCGTCCACGCGAACCACGTCGTACTGAATCTGGGCGGCGTCCTGCGCTTCGCCCACGTCCGACACCGAGACCCAGCGGGTGCCGTCGGTCTTGAGCGGGATGGGGTTGATCTCGTCCACCTTCTTGACCAGGGCGTTGGAGTAGACGTAATAGTCGTAAGGCCCGATCTTCACATCGCCGGCCGGCAGAATCAGGTTGCTGTCGTTCACCGCGGAGACCACGTCCGAGACGCTCAACTGGCGCGAGTAGAGCTTCTGGGGGTCCACATAGACCATCACCTGTCGGTACCTGCCGCCGAAGGGGGGCGGAATGACCGCGCCCTTAACCACGGCGATCTGGTTGCGGATGGCGAACTGCCCGTAGTCGTGGAGCTGCGTTTCGTTCAGACCCTCGCCCTTAAGCGTGACCAGGCATACCGGCAGGCTGGAGGCATCGAACTTCAACACCACCGGCGGCAGGGTGCCTGGAGGCAGGCGTTTCAGATCCGCCAGGGCCAGGTTGGACAGCTCGGTCACATCCGCGTCGGCATTGGTGCCGGGCTGGAAGAAGACCTTGATCATGCTCACGCCGAGCAGCGAACGCGACTCCATGTGATCGATTCCGCTGGCCAGCGTGAACCAGCGCTCCAGCGGGTCGGTGATGTCGGTCTCAATGTCCACGGGCGGCATTCCGGAATAGAATGTCGCCACGACCACCTCCGGGAGGTTGATGACGGGAAAGAGGTCTACCGGCATCCTGATGCCCTCGGTGACCCCGATCACCAGAAGCGCCAGGCAGATCACAACGATGAAGTAGGGATTACGAATTGAAAAACGAGGCATAGTTTCTTTGCCGCTATTCCTTTGGTGCCGTTCTGGCTTGCCATTCCCGGCGCGTCGAATATGTAGTCAGTCTGCCATCCTAAACAACCACCATAGGCGGTTGGCCCGCGCTGGCAACATACCGTCCTTGGAGGAGTTTCATTAGATTATGCTACTAGTCTAGAGTCCTTACCCAAGAGATTGTAATGTAACTGAGTGAAGTTTTAGGCGACGAGCCTTTGCTCCTCACCGCAGCGGTTGATTTCAGCTTGGAGGTGATCGAAAGCAGCGCGGAGCGAGGAATCTCCGGGCGGACCGGCGGGCATGATCTCGGCGAGTTTGGGCCTGAGGAGCCGGGCGTAGGTGCGGGTGAAGAACAGAGCGATCCGCAACCCTTGCGGCGTGATGGCATACCGGTGGGTTTTGGGAATTCGT
>JASHSS010000545.1 GCA_030038565.1 Bryobacteraceae bacterium | reverse complement strand
CATCACGGTGCTGTGGCTCGATCCCGGCGGCAACCTGGTCACGAACCCGCCGGACCCACCGGCAGATTGGGTGGCCGTTGCTCACATCGCGTCAGGGTTCGTCAACGGGCATCTGCTCGATCTGCTCCCCCAGGAACTTCCCCGGCCGCTGGCGGATCACTCGCCTGTGCGGTACTGTTACTGGATCGGCCAGGCCGTGAGTAAGTAGGCCGCGGAGGCAGGCGTCTGAAGGGGTCGCGGAGCTTAGGTAGGTCCCCGACCGCATGATTCGCTTCCGTGAAGACGCGCCTGCCCCACCAATGTCAGTTTAGCGGGCCGCGGCGGCCAGTGGACCGCGCAGGCGGAAGAACATGATGGCGGCGGCTACTTGGGCGGCCACGCCGAAAATTACCAGGGCGGGAATCGAGTGGTCGTAGAGCAGGCCCATGAGGGCGCTGCCGGCGAACCACATCACTCCGAAGACGGCGTTGAAGGCCCCGAAGGCGCCGCCGCGCTTGTTCATGGAGACCACCTGGGCGATGCCCGAGCGCAGGCAGGCATCCTGGGCGCCGAGCCCGATGGCCCAGCAGGCCACGCTGGCGATGGCGGCGCCGAATCCGCCCAGGAATCCGAGCGGCAGGGCGCCGAGGGAGACGAGGATGCCGGCCGAGAGAACGGGCAGTCCGTAGCGGTCGAACAGGCGGCCCAGCACCAGGGCGGTCAAGCCGTTGACCCCCATGGCGCCGGCGTAGAGCAGCGGAATGACCGGCGATTTCATCAACGCGACGCTTTCGAAATGGTAGGACAGCAGGGGGAAATCGATGAAGCCGAAGGCCAGGATGCCGGCCGCCATCACGTACCACCAGAAGACCTTGGGAAGGGTCTGCTGGGGGGGCTTACCAGCCTTGGAGGTGGCGGGCCGGGGTTGCGTGGCGCGGGCCAGGATGAGGGCCAGAAGGGCTCCGGCGGCGGGAAAGGCCAGCCGCAGGAAGGCCGGGCCGAAGTGGTTCGCCTTGGCCACCGCCATGGCCATCATGACCGGACCGAGAACCGCGCCGGTCTGGTCCATGGCCGTGTGGACGCCGAAGCCGAAGCCATGGCCGACCATACCGGTGGATTCCGAAAGCAGGACGTCGCGGGCGGGGCCGCGCAAGGCTTTGCCGGTGCGCTCGCAGACGATCAGCAGCGCGGCCATCCTCCAATTCCCGGCGAATGCCAGGGCCGGCACCACCAGGAGGTTCAGGGCATAACCGAAGATGGTGATGGTCCAATAGGCGCGCGTGCGGTCGGCCAGGCGGCCGGAGAACAGGCGCAGGCTGGCGGCGATCATTTCGCCCAAGCCGGAGATCAGGCCGACCTGCAAGGCCGTGGCGCCGAGATCTTTCAGGAAGGGGCCGATGATGCTGTAGGCGCCCTCATACGTCATGTCGGCGCAGAGACTCACCACTCCCAGGCAGAGGATGAAACGGATGGCGGCCGCGCGTTCCTGTTTGGTGACCGTCACGCGCTCACGAAGTGGGACCACAACAGAAGCGAAGTCTGGCGGGTTTCGGTGAGGATTTCGGCCACCGAAAGAATGCCCAGGACCAGCAGCAGCCCGACGGCGGCATAACGGAGGGTCTTCGGCGAGAGGTGCGCCTGAATCCAGCCGCGGATGCCGGCGCCGATGGAGGCGGCCAGCGATCCCTTGGTGACCATGGCGGCGACCGCGCCCAGCCAGACCACGAAGAGGGCCTGGGGACCTTGATCGTAGAACTTCAGGGCCATGGCGGCGGCGGTGATCTGGCCCACGTCGCCCCATTCGGAGAAGAAGATGGCGGCGAACGAAACCGCCACGCCTTGCGAGGCGGGGTATTGCTTGACTTCGCGCTTGTCCGGCTTGCGGAAGAGCACGATGGCGATGGCCAGGAAGTTTACGGCCGTAATAGAAGCCACCAGCAGGGGCGGCAGGGTGGAGATGAGTTTGGCCACGGTTACCGCGACGGCCATCTTGGCCATGAAGGCCACGGCCATGCCGCACAGGATGGAGATGGTTTTGTATCGGGTAGCCAGCACTCCGGTGGTATAGAGCAGCTTGTCGCCGACGATTTCGGCCATGAACACGGTTCCGTAGGTTGCCAAGAAGATAGGCAGCATGCTTCCTGAATCCTCGCGAAAAAAGATTGGATTGGCCCAGTATAGCGCAGCCGCGCGAGGGCTTCATGGGCTGGCAGACGCGAAAGGCGGACGATGGGCGCGGCGGCGCGGCTAGGCAGTCATTTGCAGTTCGCGGCCGCAGGGTTGGAAGCGGCAGCCCACGCGGAAGACGCGCTCCAGGTAGACGTCGCCGTAGGGACGGAGCACTTTGCGCAGGCGGCTGAGGTGGACGTCCAGGGTGCGGGTGCGGACCTCGGTGCTGTATCCCCAGACGTGGGTGAGCAGGGCGGTGGGCGAGACGATCATTCCCGCGTTAAGCACGAGAAACGCGAGCAGATCGAATTCCTTAACGGTCAGGATGAGCGGTTTGGAATCCAGCGCGGCGGCGCGCCGCTCGAAATCGATGCGCAGGTGCGCGTCCCGGTAGTGACTGCCGTTTTGCATTTCCAGTGCCGATTGCATGTTTGTGCGATCCCTCCAAGTCTGGATGGTAAGGCGGTTGCGGGGCGGGGTGGTGGACAACATGTAAACGTCTTGTAAAAGCGCGCCTGATAGACTGACCCGAAGACACTATGACGCCTCGCCAACCGCCCGGCCGGATTGAAAAGCTCAACGGCGCCGCCCTCTACTTCGAAGTGCACGGAAGCGGCGAGCCGCTGGTGCTGCTGCACGGATTTACCGGGTCCAGCCAGGACTGGGCGGGAGTGATCGCGGAATGGGGTGGCGAATTTCAGTTGATTGTGCCCGACCTGCGCGGGCACGGCCGGTCGGGCGCGCTTTCGGAACCGTTCCGGCATCGGGACGCCGCCGCGGACGTGCTGGTCCTGCTGGACCATCTGAACGCCGGGGCGTGCCGCGGGATCGGCATCAGCGGCGGCGGCAACGTGCTGCTGCACATGGCCAGCATGCAACCGGAGCGGGTGAAGGCCATGGTTCTGGTAAGCGCGACGCCTTACTTTCCGGCGCAGGCACGCAAGATCATGCGGCAATATGCCGCCAGCCTTACGGCGGAGCAGCGGAAGACGCTGCTCGAGCGCCATCCGGGCGGCCCGGCGCAGATCCAGGCGCTGATGGCCAGTGTAGCGGCTTTTGCGGACACCATCGACGACATGAATTTTACGCCGCCCCACCTGGCCACCATCCAGGCCCGCACGCTGATTGTGCAGGGCGATCGCGATCCGTTGTATCCGGTGGAACTATCGGTCGAAATGGCGCGCGCAATCCCCCGCTCCGCCCTGTGGATCGTGCCCTCGAGCGGTCACGGTCCGGTGATCGGCGCAAGGTGGGCCGAGTTTCTGAAAACGGCGTTGGGATTCCTGCGGGAATGAACCGCCGTGCCAGGCGCGCGGCGTCATGCGGGGATGGGCCGCTCGATGGCGCCGAGCACCTTGCTGAGCTCGGAATCCTGCACGGGCTTGGCCAGGACGAAGCGGGAATCGGCTTCGAAATCGGCCACCAGTTCCGCATCGTAGCCATCGGACAAGAGTACAAACCCGGTGACCTTGCTTTGCATGCGCTCGGCCAACTCGACCCAGTTCAAGCCTGGCGCGCGGACGGAGCAGAAGACCACGTCGAAGCGGAGGCGCTGGGCCAGGTCGAGACCGGTGTCGGTATTATTTACGGGCACCACGCGATAGCCGCGGGCGGCCAGGAGAGCGAGGATCTGGCGCTGGGGGGCTTCATCGGTTTCGATCACCAGGGCGGTCATGCGGCGGCCGGATGGGGAGACGCGCTCCTGCGCGGAGGGCTCGGCGGCCGAGACGCGCTCCTTGGCGAGGAGCGGCAATTCCACCTCGAAATGGGCATCGGCGGGGTTTTTCTCGATGAGCCGCACCTCGCCGCCATGTCCGTTGATGACGCTGCGGGTCACCCCGAGTAGAGCGGCGACCTCGCTCGAACTGTGGTCGGCGCGGGCGCTGAAGACGATCTCCACCACCACCATGCGGGCCAGAAGGCTGGTGCGGATGGTCAGCACCTTTTCGGAAGCGGCGGCGAGGGACTGCTCGGCGTGCACCAGGAGGCGCAGAAAGACCTGTTCCAACTGGCCGTGGGACCCCATGACCATGAGGGGATCTCCGGTGAGCAGGTCGCGGACCTTGATGCCGGAAGCCTTCCAATCGCGCTCGCGGAAATCCACCAGGTTGCGGAGGAGCGCGCCGATGGAAACCGGACGGGCCTCGCCCGGAGCGGCGGCCGCAAAGGAAACCAGGCGCGCCACGATGGCGGTAGCCTTCTGGGATTCCGCGGCAATGGCGGCCAGGTCTTTGCCGGCCGCCCCGTCGTGGACGGAGCGGGAAGCCCGCGTGGCCAGATCCGAAATAGAAGCCAGCGGCGTCTGTAGTTCGTTAACTACGCTGGAAATCAGACGGCCCACAGCCGCGAGCTTTTCGGTGCGGAAGAGTTGTTCCTGGACGGAGCGCTGGTCCAACAGCTTGAGCGCCACGGCCACCTGATTGGCGAGGTGCTGGGCGAGCGCCTGCTCATCGGCATTGAAGACCCGGGTGCGTTCGTCCTGGTCGAACTGGAGCACGCCCACCACCCCGTCCTGCGTCACCATGGGGACGAAGAGTTGGGCCTTGGGCGCAGGTCCGGCGCCGCCCGGCGGGGGGAAAGGACTGCGCGCGGTATCCGGCACCACCAGGGGCGTGCGGTACTGGAAACAGGCAGCAGCGCCCAACTGGGCCTGTTCCGGCGAAGGGGCCAGAGGAATGGAAACGGCCTTGCCATCGCGGCCGGGCACCTCGTCCAAAGTGCCGGCGCCGCGGTTGTGGACATAGAGACGCACGCGCGAGATGCCCAGGATGACCGGGAGCGCGTCGGCGATCCGCTGCGAGGCGTCTTCCGGCGTGGGGGAACCGAGGATGTCCTCCGCGAGCTGATAGGTCTTGCGTAAGGTGACCCTTTGCCGGCGCGCGTTGCGTTCACGGACCCAGAGCAGGATGGCGGCCGTGGCGAGGATACCGAGGCCCAGACCCAGCGCCAGGGGCGACAGAAACCAGCCGCGTTCGATGCGCTCGATGTCCCCTACCCCGCCGATCAGGAGTTCGAAGTTGGCGTTGTACGGGGGACGAGTGGCGTACTGGAAAGCCACCCCGGTGACTCGCACCCGATCGCCCTCGCTCACGACGGCGGCGAGACTGGACGGCCTGTGGAGATCGACGCGGGGCAGGAAGACGTGTTGCCGGAGGCCAGCCTCGGCGATCACCAGAAACTCGCCGGCGCTGGTGTCGCCGATTTCCAGGACGCGCCCGTCGGTGCGCACCAGGCTGCCCAGGACCCTGAAGTTCTGAACCAGGGAGAGGGGAAGAGCCGCCGCCGCAGGGCGGTTCCGGTGGCCGAGGGTGATAAAGGAGACCGGGTGAATGACCACCATTCCGGCCAGCGTGGCAACCGTCCCGGTGGCCTCGATTTCATCTCCGGGGTGCAGAAAATCCAGGCTGGTGTCGGGATTCGGCAGTTCCAAAGCGCCGCCCGCCAGACCATCCTGCAGGGTCAGTATGGTGTATTCCGGGAAACGGAAAGGCGGAGCATCCACCACGCCACGGACGGTGACGGACTCGTCGAGATGGACCGCCGTGTAGTCGGGCGGCCGGCGTGCCGATACCTCGGCCAAACTTATGTGCGTCTGGGCAGACAAGGGGAGACACAGAAATGCCGCCCCCACGAGCGCCCACAGCCGAGCGCTTCTCATTTTGCCCTTCCCTGGGCCCGCAGCCATGTTTGCAAATCCCCGCTGAGAAAATTATCGACGCAGAAGGCCGCGCCGGGCAACTGGTCATGGGTGGTTCGCAGGCCTACGACCCGCATACCGGCCGCTTTAGCCGCCGCCACTCCGGCATGTGAGTCTTCAAAAACGATGCACTCGGAGGGCGCCACACCCAGCAGATCGGCGGCCCGCAGGTAGACCTCGGGATCGGGTTTGGGATGGCGAACCTGGTGCCCGTCCACCACCACGCGGAAATAGCGGCGCAATCCGGCGCGGTCCAGCAGGAAGAAGACATTGGCTGGTTCGGCGTTGCTGGCCACGGCCATAGGGAGGGCGGCGTTGAGATCGAGAAACCGGCGCAGCCCCGGCACCAGCATACTTTCGATGCGTCCGGCGATCATCTCGCGGTAGAGAGATTCCTTGGCCGCGCCGCGGGCGGCCGCTTCAGCGGGCGGAAGATCGCCGAAGAAATCGCGCACGATTTCGTCGTTGCGCTTACCATACATGCGCTGGTGCATTCCCTCGGTGGTCTCCAACCCGAAGCGGCGGTTGAAGACTTCCCAGGCCTGGCGGTGGGCGGAGTTGGAGTCGAGCAGGACTCCGTCCATATCGAAAATCAGGGCCAGACCGGAAGGGGCGCGCGGGGGATCGGGTGGCGGGACCACTAGGCGTTCTCCTCCGGGTTGCCCAGGTTGGCGTCGAGCCAGGCCAAATAGCTATCCGATCCCGCCACGACGGGGAGCGCCAGGATTTCGGGGACTTCGTAGGAGTGCAGGCCGGCGAGATGGGCGCGCAGCGCATCGAACAGCCGCCGCGACGACTTGATCACCAGCAGGCATTCGTCGGATGACTCCAGAACGCCCTGCCAACGGTAGTAACTGCGGACCTGCGGAAGTACGTTGACGCAGGCCGCCAGGCGGGCTTCGACTAAGCTGCGTGCCAGCCTCCCGGCCTCTTCCGCACCGGAGCAGGTGCACAGGATCACAATCTTATCGGTCATGAAGAAATCAAAATTCGAGAAAACCCGGCGACCGGTGCTACCATTATGTTCCAGGCGCGATGTCCATGAAAACCTCCCTGCTTCGGTTCTGTTACGCAGTGGCCGTGGTTGCCATGGCGAGTTATGCGTATGTGACGTTGCAGGGTCCCCGGGGACTGCGCGCGCTGATGGAAAAACGAGCCGCCATCGCCGAGATGGAAAAGACCAACACCCGGCTGGCCCGCGAAAACGAGCAGAAGCGCGACTACATCCAGCGGCTGGACAAAGACCCGAAAGTGCAGGAGAAGGTCATCCAGGAACAGATGAAGCTGGTGCATCCGGACGAGCACGTATTCATTACTGGTCCGCCGCCTGCGAAGCAATAGCGAAAATAGTGGCCAAGACGGCTCTCGCAAAGGCGCCAAGGCGCAAAGTACCGCCA
>JASHSS010000053.1 GCA_030038565.1 Bryobacteraceae bacterium | reverse complement strand
CGCAGATGGCCGACTGCTGGCACGCCACAGAGGCAAGCCGACGCTGATCCAACCACTGCGCCCATATCTGTCCGACGCCGCGGCTGCGGTCGGCATTTCCTCCCCTATCGTTCCGCATCAACTCAGACACACATATGCCACTGCGATGGTGCGCGCCGGCGTCAGTCTGCCTGCCTTGATGACGCTCCTCGGCCATGTCAAAGCCGAGATGCGCATGAAGTACGTCCAGGTCTCCGGCGAGGATTGGCAACGTGAGTTCCTCCAGGCCCACTCGCGGCCCCGGCATCTGGTGCCACAACCGAAAGCGCCCGCGATGTCGCTGCGTGCCGGCCTGGATGGTGTTGCCGATGCCCTGCTGTTTGCTCAACACGCCATCGAGATGTTCCGGCGATCCCTGCCAGACGGCCCTCCCCGACGCTGTCTGGATCGCCTCTCCAACCGATTGACCAAAATCCTCTCCGAAACCCGCAAACTCAACCCCGCCGGATAACGGGCAGAGATTGGCCGGATAAACGCCCAAGCCGTAGAAGTGTCTTCGCCTTCCATCCGGTTAGGTTAGCGCTTATGGGGCGCCGCCCCGGTTGGGCGACAGCAGGGCCCCGGTTGTGGACTCGGCGCCGGCTTCCGGGCAGGCCGTCAACCTGCGCCCACACGTTTCTATTCGGCCCGCAGCAGAGCGGCCGGGTCGATCTTTACAGCGCGAAGCACCGCCGGCAGCGCCGCCAGGAGCGCTGCTCCGAGGATGGCGAGACAGGGAATCATGAGTACCGGGGATTCGGTGGATCGCACGTGGTACAACAGCGGTTCGATGTAACGCCCGGATGCCAGACCAATGGCAAGTCCGGCCAACGCTCCCACCAGAACCATGGAAAAGACGCGCGCTGTTACCCGGACTACCAGGTCGCGCGGTTTGGCCCCCAGTGCCATGCGGATGCCAATCTCGCGGCGGCGCTGCCATACAGAGTAGTCGAGGACGCCGTAGAGGCCGACCCCCGCGAGCAGAAGCGCAACCACTCCGAAGAAGCGCGCGAGCATGGCCAGTAAGCGCTCGCGGGTGGTTTGCGAGTCGATCAGCTCCTGCTCGGTACGCATGTTGCTGACACGGAATTCCGGGCGGGCGCGAGGAATTTCCTGGCGCAGAATGGAGGCGAGGGCGCGCGGGTTGGCGGTGGAGGTGCGAACCACGAGCGTTCCGCCCTGCATCGTGCCTTCTGGCTGGTTCCTTCGAAAAGGCGTGTAGGCGACGGGCAGAACGGGCTGGCGGAGATAGCGGTACCGGGCGTCTTCGACCAGGCCGACGATTTGAAACCTTTGGCCGCGCATCCATCCCGAGGTCCCCTCGAACCACCTGCCCAGGGGATTCTCCCGCGGGAAGAACTGGCGGACGAACGCCTGGTTCACGATGGCGGCGCCGGGCGACAGATCGGCCGGGCGGAAGTCTCTACCGGCGATGAAAGGGATTTTCACGGTGTCAAACCAGCCCGGAGAAACGTTCAGAAACCAGGCCCCGACCTCCGAGGGAGGTCCGCCGTCGATCGAGATGGCGTTGATTTTGAAGCCCCATCCGTCGAGAAGCGGCCAGTCGGCATAAGCCACCGATTGGATGCCGGGGATGGAACGCAAATGGTCCGTCACCTGGTCCCACAAAGCGGCCAGTTCATTCTTTGGATTGACAACATCGATATTGAGAATCCGTTCGGTGGAAAAACCGTTAGGCTGGTTATGCAAACGGTCGAAGGTAGCGACGAACAGCCCGGCGGCGAACAGGACGACGAAGCAGAAGGCCGCTTGCAGCGCGATCAGAGCGCGCATCCAGCGAGCTCGGGAATGTGGGTCATCGGCGCCTTTCAGCGCCTCGAGCGGGCGGATCGCGGAGGCCCGCAGCGCGGGCGCGAGGCCGAAGAGCAAACTCACCGAAAGAGCCAAGCAGGCGGCGAATGCGAGCACGCGCCAGTCGATGGCGAGAGAGAGGCGGGCGGGATCGTCGGGCGGATTGACTCTGCGAAGCACCAGCGGCGCGGCCCATTGCGCGAAGCACCAGCCCACGGCGGAGGCGGACACTCCGATGATGGCCGCCTCAACCAGAACGAGCTGTGCGAGGCGCCCTCGTGCCGCGCCGATGGAGACACGGAGCGCCATTTCGCGGGCCCTGGCCGCGGCCTGCGCGGTCATCAGGTTGGCTACGTTGGCACAGGCGATCAGCAGCACCAGCCCGACAAGCGCGCCTAAGGCGGCCAGCGAAGTACGATAATTCTTCTGCATGTCGGAGACTCCCGCGGGCGCGGGATCCATTTCCAGCCGCTGTTTTTCGCGATTGGCCTTCGATTCGTTGTATGCCTGAACGATCGCGCTGAGGTGGTCGCGCACGGGCGCGGCAGCAATACCGGGTTCAAGGCGCACAAAGGTTCGGAACAATAACCAATCCGGATAACCCATCCCCCAATGCATCATGGCGGGGAGGAAGATATCGACCACCTTGCCGGGCTCCACGCCGGTGAAGCCCGCTCCGGCCACACCCACCACCTGGTAGATGCGAGTGCCGGTAAGGTTATTGGTGATTCGGAAGGTCCGCCCGATGACTCGCGGATCCCGCGCAAAACGCCGCGACCAGTAATCGTAAGAGAGGACGGCCACCGGATGGGCGCCGGGCTGGACGTCGTCGTGCGGCGAGAGCAGGCGGCCTGAGGCGGCGGATAGTCCGAAGGCATCGAACATGTTTCCGGAAACGTACTGCAGGTGCGCCCGTTCCATTTGCGGATCGGAGCCAAAGGTGATTTCCACGCGTTCGGCGAAAGAAATGGCGAGCAGGGTGGCCTGATGCGAAACCGCCGCGCGCATCTGCTGGTATAGCGGGTAGGGCCAATTGTCGCGCGTCGTGGGCGGCCCGTTTTCAGGGAATTCGCGGCGGGAGAGCGCGTAGAGGCGATCCGGAGAAGCGATCGGTAACGGCCGCAGCAGCAGCGCGTCGATGAGCTGGAATGCGGCGAGCGATGCGCCGATGCCCAGAGCCAGCGACAAAATCGCGGCCGAGGAGGTCACCTTGCTCCCGCCGAGCCGCCGGCAAGCCAATACGAAATCCGCGCGGAGCGAATCGATGCACGAGATCACGCTGATCAGGCCCTTCACGGAACCCCGATTCTATCGCAGAAATGGCTATCCCCTAACCGCCGCAGCCCTTGACACTCCGGCGGATGATTCCAACCAACTACACCTGCTACGATATCTTCGCCATGACCAAGACCAACGCCGCGCGGATCCTGGATGCCGCGGGTGTGCGGTACGAATTGCGGCAATTCGCGGTGGAGGAGGAGCACCTCGCGGCCGCCCAGGTAGCCGAGGCCATTGGCATGCCGCCGGAGCAGGTTTTCAAAACGCTGGTGGCGCGTGGCGACCGCACCGGGGTGCTGCTGGCGGCCATCCCCGCCAATGCGGAGCTGGACCTGAAGGCCCTGGCGAATGCCAGCGGAAACAAGAAAGTGGAGCTTGTGCCGCTGAAGGAAGTGCTGGCTCTGACCGGCTACGTACGGGGCGGCGTCTCCCCCGTCGGCGCGAAGAAAGCATATCCGGTGTACCTCGACGAAACCGCCCAACTCTGGGACCGGATTTCGGTTTCGGCCGGGCTGCGCGGATGCCAGATGCTGGTCGCCCCGGACGACCTCATGCGGGTGACCGGCGCGGCAGCTTGCGACATCGCGCGGCTGGCCTGAGTCCGCGGGCCGCGAGGCGGGCGAAGCGGCCGCACTTGTGAAACACTGGACTCGTATGTGCAGGAATATCAAGCCGCTGTTTAACTTCGATCCGCCCGTCACGCCCGCCGAAGTGCGCGCGGCGTCGCTGCAATTCGTGCGCAAGATCAGCGGCTTCAGCAAACCGTCGAAGGCCAATGAAGCCTCGTTCCTGCTGGCGGTGGAGGAAATCGCCGCCGTTTCGATGCGCCTGCTCGAAGCGCTCGAAACCGGCGCGCCGCCCAAGAACCGGGAGGAAGAGGCGGCCAAAGCCAAGGCTCGCGGGGCAGCCAGATTCCGGGGTTGAGAGAGCCGGAAGAGCGCAGGAACAAGATGGACCCAACCAAGTCAATCGTGGGAAGGCTGATGGCCTATGCCACCGGGGCCGCGCCGTTCGCCGGATGACCGCCGCGAAACCTGCTCCCGATGAGAGGGCCGGCAAGAGTGTCCGTAAATTCCTGTGGTCTTGCATTTTTATCAGCATGCTTTCCGCGAATTTTGGCGTGGCGGTATCAGGCCTGGTTTGGTATTCCTCCGACGGCGTGCGCAGATTGGGCGCCGCATGGGCGGGTTTCCTCCTGTGCGTTGGGATTTACCCGCTCCGGCGCGATGCGAAACGCCTTTCCAGCTAGTGTCCCCGACCGCATGATTCGCTTCCCTGAAGACGCGCCTGTCCCAGCATGATGCGTGAGGCATTGGTGGGACAGGCCTTCAGCCTGTCCAGGGCAGGCTGAAGGCCTGTCGTCATGGCGCGGCGCACCACCCAAAGGGATGAAAAAACGGCGTAGGTTTTCGACCGTGCCCCACCATTAACCTGCAATCCGCTCCAGGATCTCCGGAATCTCCATCACCGCGCGGTTTTCGATCCGACCCGTGGCGGTGCGAAAGCGCGCGTACGCCGCGGGGTCCAGCAGTTTCTCCACGGCCGGCGCGATGCGGCGGAAATTGTCCAGCACCAGCCCCACGCCCTGTTCTTCGACCCATTCGGTGTTGTAGCGCTCCTGGGGCAGCGTCCAGAGGTTGCGCTCCACAATCACCGGCAACCGCATGGCCACCGCCTCGCTGATGCTGCCGGGGCCCGGCTTGCCAATGAAGTAATCGGCCAATTGCATGTAGCGCGGAACTTCCCGGGTGAACCCTTCCACAAAAAGCGGCGCATCGTGCGCGAGCGCCCGGAGGCGGGCCGCCAGCGTCTGGTTGTGCCCGCAGATCGCCAGAAGCTGCCGTCGTGGCAGGCGCCGCGCAATTTCGAGCATCACTGCCGCGCCCTGCCCGCCGAAGAGCACCAAGCCGACCGGCTCCCCCGGATGGAACCCCAACCCGGCGCGCGCGGCGTCCCTCTCCGCGGCGCCGAGAGGCTCGATCTCGTAAAACCGCGGGTCCAGAATCATGCCCGAAACACGGTACACCCGCTCCGGCGGATGCCCCAGCGCGAAGGCTTGCTGGACGGCCTTATCCGTTCCGCAGATGAAATACTGCTTCTGGCGCTCCATCCAGAAATGCGGCGGGTAATCCGCCAGGTCGGTCAGGATGGTCACCAGCGGAATCCCCAGCCTGCCCAGGGCTTCGCCCATGGCGCGGTTCAGATTGGGCACCAGCGACACCACCAGATCGGGCCGGTTCTCCCGCCAGAAGGCCTCCAGCGCGCGCACCGCCGGGCCGTGGAATGCGCGGATGACGGCGTGCATGCCCGTCAGGAGCTGCCCCGATCCCAGTGTCCAACCCCTTTTCAGCAGAACGTTATACAGGTCCTGGAGGCGAATGCCGGTGGCCTTGCGAAACACGTCGATGGCGTCCAGCACCTCCTGCAGGTTGACCATCCGAATTCCCTCCGCCCGGCCGCGCCTCTCCATCACCCGGCGCAGGGCATGGGCCGCCGCCCGGTGGCCGCCGCCCGCGTCGAAGAAGACGAAGTCCAGCCTTTTCATCAGTTAAATTCTTGCACGCGGAGCAGCGCGAGCGCGCGGCAAACAAAACTATTCATGAATGTTTTTCCCAGGCGTCACCGAATTGTAGCCGTCCGGGGCGTACAAGAGTAGTGTGCGGTGCGATCTCCATGTACACTCCAGGCACTCGGGAATGTGCGAGGTGCCGCTGGTTCGCGCGGTGTGCCGCGAATGTTACAGCGATCCGCTGGCGGTGTACGATGCTTTGAAAAGGCGCGGGATGGACCTGGTCACGATCACCGACCACGATTCCATAGGGGCCGTGGAGGCCCTCCGGCCGCGGCCGGATTTCTTCCTCAGCGAGGAAGTCTCCTGCACCCTGCCCAGCGGCGCCCTGCTGCACGTGGGGGTCTACAATATCACCGAGCGCGATCACGTGGAGATCCAGCGCCGCCGCGACGATTTCTCATCGCTGGCGGCCTATCTCCATCAGCAGAACCTCTTTTTCAGCGCCAATCACGTCTTTTCCGGGCTCACCGGATGGCGCGCGGCGGCGGATTTCGACCTGTTCGAATCGGCCTTCCCGGCCATTGAAACCCGCAACGGCCACATGCTCCCGCTGGCCAACCGGGGCGCCGCCGCGCTGGCCGCGTTCGCCTCCAAAAGCGAAGTGGGAGGCAGCGACGCGCACGCCATGGGGTCGCTTGGCTGCGCTTACACGGAAGTGCCCGGGGCCCGCACGAAGGAGGAATACCTGGAGGGCTTGAGGGCGGGCCAGGCCAGGGTGCTGGGCGAATCCGGCGGCTACTGGAGGGTCACCCGCGACGTCTACGCCATCGCCTGCAACATGGTCCGGGAACTGCCGCTCACCCTGGCCCTGGCGCCGTTGTTCCTGGCGGTTCCGCTGGTCACCCTGGGCAACCTGGCCCGTGAA
>JASHSS010000544.1 GCA_030038565.1 Bryobacteraceae bacterium | reverse complement strand
GGAAGTTGCGCCATTGACCAGCAGTTGTTGCGCCTGGCCGGCAACCGGTGCGGCCAACAGCGCGGAAACTAGAAGAAGAGCATACTTCGATGTAATTCGGGTTGTAGCGGCGTCCATGTTTTTGGTCCTCGGCCAGATTCAGAATACAACATCGCTGGCTTCAATAACAGACTGAAAGCTCTGTTTGGGAAAACGGACGCGGCAGTTCCTATGTTACTCCTATTTCAGAATTTGGAAAAGATTGCTGTAATCGTCGGTCCACAGGCGCACCTTGCGCTTGCTCTCGATGGCCGCCGATTGCTTCAGCAGTTCGTCGTCGAACCCGCTGGCCGGCGCCGTCAGCAGCACCCAGGTCGCCCCGAAAACGTCTTGCGAATCGTCGTCGTCGGTATCCACCACCCGCGCCGCCTTGTTCAGGGCCTCCGCTTCGCCCTTCAGCACCGGCTGTAAGTCCAGGTAGCGGTTGGAAATGTGTACCGCCAGGATGCCGTTCGGGCGCAAATGCCGGAAATACAGCTCCATGGCCTCCTTGGTCAGCAGGTGGACGGGGATCGAATCGCTCGAAAAGGCGTCCACCGCCAGGACGTCGAAATCCTGCGGCTCCCCGTTCTCCAGCTCCCGCTCGAGCGAGAGGCGCGCATCCCCCATGGTCACCTCGTGCGCGCATTTGCAGTCGGTCAGAAATGTAAACTGCTGGCCCAGCGAAATCCCCCGCACCAGCGGATTGATCTCGTAGTAGCGATAAAAATCGCCCGCCCGCCCGTATGCCGCGATCGTCCCGGTTCCCAACCCGATCACCCCCACCCGCATCGGCCCGCTCTTCTGCTTGTCGCGAATCGCCAGCCCCACCCCGGTATTCGGCCCGTAATAGGTGGTGGGCAGATCGCGCCGCTCGGGGTTCAAAAACTGCTCGCCGTGGTTGATGGTGCCGTGGGTCAGGGTGCGGATGGTGGGGCGCGGCGGATTCCCCTCATCGTCGGCATCCCTCACCCGCAAGCCGCCGTAGAAGTTGCGCACCGTGAGCCGGTAGCCGCTGGTCAACTGCCGGGTCTCGAAGCCCAGGTAGCCCACCAGCACCAGCAGCAGGGTTTCGGCCAGGAAAGCCGCCCACTGGAAGCGCTTCTTTCCCAGGCGCAGGGCCGTCAGCACCAGGGCGGCCTCCAGCACCAGCAGGATCAGCAGCATGGTCACCTGGAAATCATCGGGGGCCTCCCATTTTTTGGAGAACCGCTGCATCACCTCGGTGCCCAGGCCGATCAGCCGCCCGCGCGCGTCGTAGGCGAAATAGCCCGCCGCCGCGCCCGCCACCGCCGCCACCGTCAGGCGCAGGGGAGGCAAAAGGCCGCGGTACCAGGCCGCTTCCTCATCGCCCGATAGCGCCACCAGGACCAGCACTCCGCACAGCATCAATCCCAGCTCGAATTCGTACAGCGCGTTGAAGACGTACGGCGCCACCAGCCCTACCATCACCCCGCCCAGCGCCCCGCCCGCCGCAATCGAGAGGTAGAACTGCGTAAGGTAGCGCGGATGCGGCTTCAGCCGCGCCAGCTCTCCGTGGCACACCATGCAGCAGGTGAAGAGGCCCATGGAAAACATCGGCACCAGCACTTTAATCGAAATCGACCCGTGCGCATCCACGCTGTCCGCGTAGGCCATGCTGGCCAGGGCCACCGCCAGAAGCTGCAGATAGGGATTCCGCCGGTACCAGCCGCTGCCCTCGAAACACAGAATGAACGAGAGCAGATAAATGCTCAGCGGCAGCACCCACAGGAACGGGATGGCCGCCACATTTTGCGAAAGGTGGTTCGTAATAGCCATCAGCAGGATCGAGGCGCACGCCGGCAGCGCGATCCACAGCGCATACTGCCGCCGTCCGGGCTTGTGCTCGGGCGCCTCCGCCCGCGCATCTTCGATGGCCGGAGCGGTCCCCGAGCGCAGCGCCGTGAATCCGCACAGCAGGATAAACACCACGTAAGCCCACGACCACATGGTGGCCTGCAAATGGGTTCCAAACACCGGCTCGAACAGGAACGGATAGCTCAGCAGCGCGAACATCGACCCGGCGTTCGAGAGCGCATACAGGCGATACGGCATGACATCCTTAAAGCGCCGCGCATACCACGCCTGCATCAGCGGCCCGGTAGTGGAGAGCAGGAAGTAGGGCAGCCCCACGGTTCGCCCCAGCAACAGCAGGATGGCCAGCGCCGGCTCCTCGGTGCCCGCGGGCTTCCAGGAGACGTGCGGATAAATCGGCAGCGCCAGCGCGCTGAGGGCGAGCAGCCCCCCGTGAACCACCATCTGTATTCGCGGCTTCAAATAGCGCACCAGCGCGTGGGCGTACAGGTACCCCGCGAGCAGCGCCAGTTGAAAGAACAGCAGGCAAACCGTCCAGACCGCCGCCGACCCGCCGAACCAGGGCAGAATAATTTTCGCAATCACCGGCTGCACCTGGAACAGCAGGAATGCGCTCACCAGAATCGTTAAAGCGTATAAGAGCATTCAGACCTCAAAACCTGGACCGCCCGAGGCAAGCGCTTCACACGGAGCCACGGAGAACGCAGAGAAAGCACGGAGAAAACCTCTCTTAGTTTTCCTTGTTTTTCTCCGTGCTTCCTCCGCGACCTCCGTGCCTCCGTGTGAAACGTCTCCACGGTGAACCTCAATCCTCCCTACCGATAAGCCGCCACACCCGTCACCCGCTCGCCGATTACCAGGGCGTGGATGTGGTCGGTTCCCTCGTACGTCTTCACCGTCTCCAGGTTGCACATGTGCCGCATGATCGGGTACTCGTCGGTGATTCCGTTGGCGCCCAGCAGGTCGCGGCTCAGCCGCGCGCACTCCAGGGCCATGGCGACATTGTTCCGCTTGAGCATGGAAATGTGCGCCGGCTCGATCTTCTTCTGGTCCTTCATCCGCCCGGCGTGCAGGGCCAGCAACTGCGCCTTGGTAATCTCGGTGATCATCCAGGCCAGCTTCTCCTGCACCAGTTGGTGCGAGGCGATCGGCCGGTCGTCGAACTGTTTGCGCACCAGCGAATATTGCCGCGCGGTCTCATAGCAATCCATGGCCGCTCCCACCACCCCCCAGCCGATCCCATAGCGCGCCTGGGTCAGGCAGGAGAGCGGCGCACGCAAGCCTCGCGCTTCGGGCAGGCGCTGGGATTCCGCTACGCGGCAATCCGCCAGCGCCAAACTGGAGGTGACCGAAGCCCGCATGGACCATTTCCCGTGGATGTCCGAGGTGGTGTAGCCGGGCGTGCCCCGCTCCACCAGGAACCCCACCACCCCCTCCGGGGCGCGCGCCCACACCACCGCCACATCGGCTGCCGAGCCGTTGGTGATCCAGGTCTTTTCGCCGTTCAGAATCCAGCCGTCGCCCTCACGCCGCGCGGTGGTCCGCATGCCGGCGGGGTTGGATCCGAAATCCGGCTCCGTCAGCCCGAAGCACCCCACCGCCTGCCCGCTCGCCAGGCGCGGCAGCCACTTCTGCTTCTGCTCGTCGGCACCATACTGCAGGATCGGGAACATCACCAGAGCCCCCTGCACGGAAACGAAGCTGCGCACGCCGGAATCGATCCGCTCCAGTTCCTGCATGATCAGCCCGTACTCCACGTTGCTCATGCCGGCGCAGCCGTAGCCTTCCAGGTTCGCCCCCAGGAAGCCCATTTCCGCCAGGTGCGGGATCAGTTCGGAGGGAAAGCGCGCCTCCCGGTAGCAATCCCGAATCAGCGGCGCAATCTGCTCGTCGGCGAACCTCCGCGCCGTTTGCCGCACCAGCAGCTCCTGCTCCGAAAACAGCGAGTCGATGCAGAAGTAATCCACACCTCGAAAAGCCATATGGGTTAACCTCCTATTTGAGCACGTCTGCCGGAGGGATGCTGGAGGGGCGCCGAAACCGGAGCCCAACTCGCGGCACTTTGCGCCTGAGCGCCTTTGCGGGGTAAATCGCCGGAAACCCGGTGAGAATTCTCCCTGCCTGTTCCCACTACTTCGGGTTGGATGGCCTGATGCCCGATTGCCGAACGCCCCATCGCCTCATGCCCGCCCTGGCTATTGCCGTGGTGCTGGGCGCAGCCTCTTTAGCCCACGCTCAGATCGAGCCGGCCGACCCCGAGGTCTTCACCCAGGTTTCCCACGCCCGGATGCGCTCGATTCTCCAATCCATGGGCATCCAGTTCGCCGAGAAGATGCTGGACGAGTCCTACGCCTTCGCGCTGCAGATTCAGGGCGATAAAATCACGCTCATCAATCAGGTCACGGATATGCAGTTATTCGCCGCCTTAGCCGACCCGGTGGATCCGGCCAAAGTGGACCAGTGGAATCGCCGCAGCCGCTTCGGGCGGGCATACTTCAACACCCGCGGCGGGTCTTTCCTCGAAAGCCATCTCGATTTTGCGGGCGGCGTCAGCCGGCAGACCATTGAAGCCTATATCCGCCAGTTCCAGATCACCCTTTCCGACTGCCTGGCCTTCGTAACCGCGCAGCCCGGCCCCTCCTTCGAGGCGCCGCCCGCGCCCATCCTCGCCCTCAACACCCCATCCCCCATGGATGTTGCCCCTGCCGCGGCGCCCGCTCCGGAAACCGCTGCGCCTGCCGCGGAACCCCCTCCGCCCGCTCCCCAACCCCCTCCGCAATCGCGCACATACTACAAAAGTCCGTCGGCGCACAAACCGATCAAGACCGCCATCGGCGATTTCGTGATCTGGGTCGACGAAACCCAGTGGACCTGCAAGCCCGAGAAAACCGACGCCCTTCGGTTCCTCCACGCTCATGGTGACGCGGGCGCCCGGGTGATCACCACGCGCCCCGGAATCCCCACCGATCGCCTCAAAGACGTGGCCCTCGCGAATGCCCGTAAGATCGACCCCAACGCCAAAATCGTCTTCGAGGAGAAGCGCCTGGTGAACGGCCGCGAAGTCCTGGCCCTGCAAATCGCGGCCACCGCGAAAGGCATTCCGTTCCGCTACTTCGGCTACTACCACGGCGGCACGTCCGGGGCCATCCAGATGGTCGCCTACACCGTGGAATCCGCCTTTTCCGACAGCCTCGAAACCTTCACCGACTTTCTGAACGGCCTCGAAATCCTCGATAAAGATGTGCCGCCCGCCGCCATCGAATCCTCGCCTCTCCCATAACCTCAAAAATCTTCTTGGCGGAAACTTTGCGCCCTAGCGCCTTTGCGTGAGCGTCTTCTACGCGTGATCCCCTGGCCTTCTGCCCGCTTGGCTCCCTCCGCGCCCCTGTAGTTGGAACCGCCTTCCCCCGAGTCTTAGTAATTGATGCGGCATTTCTGCCTCTTGTTCCTGGCGGCCTTGGTTAGCCCGGCGCTCTTTGCCACCACTCCTCCCGCTTTGCAGATTTCGTCTGAAACCGCACCCGCCGGCGGATGGGCCCAGCTCAAGATCTACGCCGTGAAGCCCATGGCCATCGCCAGCGGGCACATCCTCCTGAACCTGGATTCGACCGCCTTTGGACCCGGTACCACGGTCGGTCTCTTCGGCGCCAATGGCGATGCCGAAGGGCGCGCCACCCTGTCGGGATCCCAGATGGACGTGCTATTCTCGTCGCCCTCGGGCGGCATCGGCCAACTGGCGGGATTGCCCGTTCTGGTCTTCTCGGTTCCCGTGCTGGCGTCCGCCGGGGGCCGCACCGTCGCGGTCACCGCCAGTTCGCCCGATGGCAGCGTCTCGGTGGCGAGCGGCTCCGTGACGCTCCAAGGCTCTCTCTCCGTCCAGAATATTCCGGCGGGAATGGGCGTGCTCGCCGAAGGCTCGGTCGTGCCGGTATATGGCACGGGATTCACCGCCGCCACCACCGTGACGATCGACGGCGCCGCGATCGCCTCCACCCAATTCGTCTCCGCCCAGGAAATCGACCTGACCCTGGCCGGAGAGACCGAACTGGCAGGCAAGCGCGCCCGCGTCATCGACAGCGGCGTGGAGTTCGATTACTTCTGCTTCCAGCCCAACCCCCTGATCAATTTTCCGTCCACCATCGGGCGCAGCGGTTACCTAATCGACCTGGCCAATGCCCAGCCGCTCTTTCCTTTGTTTGCCTCCACGGGGTACCAAGCGTATTCGGAGGAAGTCGGCGGCGCGATCGATATCCAGAACCCCAACGCCGCGGCGGCCTCGGTGACGGTGACCACCGCGCCGGCCTGCTGCGGCCCTCCGATAGCCGGCACGCCCACCACCCTATCGATTCCCGCCGGCAGTTGGGCGGTGTTTGATGGCGGAGACGATATGATCATTACGGTGCAGTCGAGCCTGCCGGTGCGCGTGGTCTCCCTGGAAGTTTGCACCCTCTCGGCATCCCCCCAGATTTGCCTGGGAACCGCAAACCCCTACGATGTCGCCGCCCTGGGGCCTCCCGCGCCGATCCTCTCCCCCACGTCGCTGGCGTTTGCCTGGCAAACCGGAACGCCCGCGCCCGCCGCGCAGACGTTTCTGGCAATCCCCTATGTTCTGTACCCGTTCGCGGCCACCACCGCCACCACAACTTCGGGCGGATCGTGGCTCTCGGTTTCGAGCGGAACCGAAACCCCTCCCGGCTACACATTCTCGGTTTCCGTAAATCCCGCGCAACTCGCACCGGGAACCTACGGCGGGTCCATCCTGTTGAACCCGGGCTACAGCCCGCCCTCCACGCTCCCCGTCACGCTCACCGTGGCCGCGGCCGCCGTGCCCATGATTTCCGCCGCTCCCACCGCCCTCAGTTTCTCCGCGCCGGCCTTCAACGCCGCTCCCGATTCGCAATCCATCGCGCTCTCGAGCAATGGCGCCCCGGCCGCATTTTCCGTGGCAGTCCCGCCGGGGTCATGGCTGAAAGTTTCGCCGCTCAGCGGCACGACTCCCGCCACCCTCACGGTGACCTGGGATCCCACCGTCACTTCGCAGATCTATTATCAGCAGCGCTCCACCTCCGGATCGTTCGTAATCGCCGGCCCGGGGAACCAGGTCACCGTCGCAGCCACCTTCAACGTCACGGGCGTCCAGACGTTTCAAACCTACCTGGGCACCTCCGGAATGGGTCCCGATGGCCTGGTGTTTTCGGCCCAGACCGGATCGTCATCCCAGACCCAGACCATCAATGTAGATCCCGCCGGAACCCTTTCAACCACCGTCAATCAACCTTGGATGACCGCAACCGCGCCCACTACAGCCACCATAGTGGTCACCGCCAATCCCGCCGGTCTCGCGCCGGGCGTTTATTCAGGCGCCGTCACCATCGCCGAGCCGGGAATCGCTTCGATCGCCGTGCCGGTGGTCCTGGCCGTCTGGAGCACCCCTCCGCCGCTCACCATCTCCACCCCCAATTTCACTTTCGTGCAGACGGTGGGAGAAGCGGGGCCTCCTTTTCAGACCGCCGAGGTCGATTCAGGCGGCGTGCCGGTTCCGTTCACGATTGCCATCGGCGGAAGCTGGCTGAGCGTGGTGGATCATTACAGCGCACCCACTCCCGTGCAGATTCAAGTCGGCGCCGGGCTGAGCCCGCCGGAAGTGCCGGGCCAGTACGACGGCTCGTTCACCCTCCAATCGCCGGGCGGTTCGGTCTACGTCCCCGTGACCCTGCTGGTCGAGCCGGGGCCGTTGGCCCCGCCGGTGCTCTCCCAGGTGGTCAATGCGGCCTCCGGAATCGCCGGGGCCGTGTCTCCGGGCGAGATCGTCAGCCTTCGCGGATACGGCGTGGGCGCGCCGGCGGTTGCCGGGCTGACGCTGAATTCCTCCGGGCTGGTGGCGTCGTACGTCAACGGCTTCGAAGTGACGTTCAATGGCACACCCGCGCCGCTCGTCTACACTTCGGCGAACCAGACCAACCTGGTGGTGCCCTATGAGGTTGCGAACGGAGCCTTCACCACCATGCAAACCCTCCAGATCCCTGGATGGGTGCTGCCCGTCGCGCCGTCCGCGCCCGGAATCTTCACCGTGGATGCCACCGGCGCCGGACAAGCCGCCGCCGTGAACCAGGATGGCTCGGTCAACAGCGCCGCGAATCCGGCCGCGCGCGGTTCGGTGGTTTCGATTTACGCCACCGGCGAGGGCCAGACCTCGCCCGCCGGCATCACCGGCAGCGTGACCAAATCGACCACCATAACCCCGGTGTTGCCCGTAGCGGTGACGATCGGCGGAATTCCCGCGGCCATCGAGTACGCCGGATCGGCGCCCGGCGAGATTGCCGGGGTCTTGCAGGTGAACGCCGTGGTGCCCCAGGGAACCGCGCCCGGGCCGTCCGTGCCGGTGGTGCTGACCGTCGGGGGAGCCACTTCGCAGCCGGGAGTTACGATCGCCGTGAATTAGGTCCCCGACCGCAGGCCTTCAGCCTGCCCTGGACAGGCTGAAGGCCTGTCCCACCAATGCCTCACGCTTCATG
>JASHSS010000543.1 GCA_030038565.1 Bryobacteraceae bacterium | reverse complement strand
GTCCCGCGGCATGATCTCCAAGTTTTTGGGGCCCGCCGCGCGGCCATTCGGCGGATTCTGCCGCCTTTGGCACAGGCTCGCCAACGATGTGCGCGCCGCCAGAAGAACTTAATTCCTGGCGGCCCTTCAAATGCTCTCCTCGGGGGGTACCAGTGCACGCATCGCGCGAGAGAGTTCGCTGATGGTCAGTTTCAAGTCTGCCGCGCCAGAAGTCCTATTCTGTCTGCTAATGGCTTCCTATATGACCAAGGGCCTACACGCACAGACGTGTTTGAGGCTCTCCCGAGCCAAAGTCAACCCCGGAGACGGCGTGTCATTTGAGCTATCGCTGGATTGGCTGTCTGGGGAGCACCCCGTGGCCGTCCAATGGACATTTCAATATCCTGCCGAGAGCATTCGCAGCCTCACCGTGGACGACGGCCCGGCTCTGGCCGCGGCACGGAAGACCGTTCTTTGCTCAGGCAGTGCATCGGCGTATCGCTGCTTGCTCGTAGGGACGAATTCCAATGTAGTCCCCAGCGGAGTTGTGGCGAGGGTAACCGCGGCCACCGCCGGTACCCGCACGGCGCAAATCCTCGTCAATGATCCACTCGGAGCGTCTGCCGACGGCACTCCGGTGCCGGTTTACACGGAGAGCGGCGCCATTACGGTCGTCAGTGGATTCTCCCGGCGTGAATCCAGTCCCCCGCGAGGCCAGCCGGCCGTCACCGGACCGTGCTCCCCTCACGTGCGGGAGAAAGACAAGTAAATGGGTCGAAAACCGGGGGCCGATGGTTCAAACTTTGCGCCGGCCCGCCCAAACCCTTCGGTGAGCCGCCGCCACCTTCTCTGCCTCGAGATTTTCGCTGCCGGCTGGCTATTCCTTCCCGCTCATGTCCAGGCCCGGAACGGCAATAGCTGTGACCTCAACGGCGACGGAAAGGTCGATGCCGCCGACGTCCAGGCCGCCATCAATATGACCCTCGGCCTCGCCCCCTGCACCGCCAACATTGCCGGAAAGAATGTCTGTAATATCGTTGTCGTGCAGCGGGTGATTGCCGCGTCTTTAGGCCGGAGTTGCCTGACCAGCTCGGGGATGCATGTGGTTTCCTTGAGTTGGCGCGCCAGTACCTCGCGGGATGTGACCGGCTACGTCGTCTATCGCGGAGCGGCCTCCGGCGGTCCGTACGAATTTCTCGCCTCAGCCGGTAACGTCACCACTTACACCGATACCACCGTGATCTCGGGACAAACCTATTACTATGTCATCACCTCGCTGAGCCGGAGCGGCGGCGAGAGCGAATACTCCGCTCCCGTCCAAGCGGTGATCCCGACTCCGTGACAGTACGGATACAAGTTCCGACCCCTGCGCCGGCAGCCTCTAATTAGGGACCACTATGGTATCGCCGGGCAGCAGCGGATAATTCTGCTCCATCCTCACGCCTTTGATCACTTCGTCGTAGTTGAAGTCCAGGCGGTATTCCCGCCCGTTCTCCGTGCGTAGAATGTAAATCTTCTTGCGCTTGGCATAGTCGGTAAGGCCGCCGGCCTCGCTGATGGCCTGCATCACCGTCATACCGTTGGTGAACGGAACGGGACCCTCTTTCTTGATTCCGCCGGTCAAATAGACCTTCTTGGCGCCGATGGCAACCACCACCACGGTCACGTTCGCGTCCGTGTAGAACTTCGCCAGTTGGTCGGTGACCGCCTTTTCCACCTGCCGTGGAGTCAGCCCGGCTACCACTACATCCTTGATCAAAGGTACGCTGATCTTACCGTCCGGTCTCACGATCTCACTGGGCACCGATACTTCCGCATGATTCCAGACGGACACCTGCAAGGTGTCGCCCGCCGCAACCTGGTAGTCCTCAGGCACCGCCAGATTGGTTGAACTGCCACCGGCCCGCGCCACCGTTTCAGCTCCATTAACCGGGGCATCCGCGGGAGCAGTGGCCGGGACTTCGGCGGGCGCCGGCTGAGCCTTTGCGGGCGTTTCCGTCGCAGCCGGGGTTGCCGGGCTGCCCGGCACGGCCTTGCCGCTCTTTTCGTAGGCAATCGCCTGGTCGACCATTGCGGCCGGCCATCCCACCACCATCGCCTGCTGTTTGATCTTGTCGTCCTTTACGCCGTTCTGCTTTGCCTCGTGAACGTAGCGAAGCAATTCCTGGGGCGGCGTATTGGCCGTTTGTTGGGCGTGGCAGAGCGCGGCGATGCTTGTCGCTATCGCCAAAACCGTCATCGCGGATTTAAGGTTGAACGCTATTCTGGTCACTTTCTTCGGCCCGGTAAGTACTGAAATCCCTGGAACTTGCAAGTTCAAGACCAATCCACAAAATCACTTAAGCCCGCGCCTACGCCCACAACTACCCTCCCGGAATCACAAACACTAGGAAGTGTTCTCAATGTTTTGCATACTAACGGGGCACTCCGTCTCATGGATGACTTGTGCACTCCACCGATGCTACGATCTAGCCTTGCTGTCTGAACTACATCCAACATTATCGCCGACTCGGTGTTCAAATTGCATACCCCATGACCGCGCATCATGGCCTAAGAAAATGAAAGCTTATTGGTTTGAAAATTTGCGTCCGCTGGGGATCTGCCTTCTAGCCGCCATGAACGCAGGGTTTCCCTTGGCACTTGCGCAGAACACCCCCGCCCGCATAGACGTGCTTGTAACGGGCGGAGAAGGGGTCTCAACGAACGTCCGCCAGAGAGTCGTCCGCGATCCAGCCGTCAGGGTCGAAGATGACGACCACCGCCCGGTTGACGGCGCCGTGGTCGTATTTGCCCTGCCCGTGTCCGGGCCTAGTGGTGAATTTCCGGATGGCTCCAAAACGCTTACCGTAGTCACCGGCAAGGATGGCTTGGCTACCGCGCGCGGAATCAAGACCAATGAAATCGCCGGCCCGCTGCAAATTTATGTCATGGCATCGTATCAGGGATTGCGTGCCCGGGCATTAATCAACCAGACGGTCACCCTTGCGCCGGGAACCACCGCTGCGGCTCCGGAACTGCATAGCTCCAAATCCCACGGAAAGTGGAAGTGGGTTCTCCTGGGCGTCGCGGCTGCCGGCGGCGCCGGCGCGGCCATCTATTTCACCAGACACACCAGTTCCACCCCTAGCTCGCCCCTTTCCATCACGGCGGGCCCGGTCGTGTTCGGAACTCCTTAAAACCATCATGTCTCATCGGTTTATGTGGCTCGGTCCGGGAGCCGTCATGATTCTGCTAACCGGATCTGTAAACCCCCAATCCGCTGGTCTTGGGGGCCCCCTCTCCGGATTTGTGTATGCTCCTGCCTCCCGGACCATCCGGCCCCTGGTTGGAATACCCGGTGCGGCTTATGCCGGCCCTTCGATAATTCAGGAAGCCGACTGGGCCTCCATCGCGCCGGGCGGCGCCTGGGCGTTCGTGGCCAAATCCCGCCGCGCCGGCACTTTCGTCCACGGTCTCTCCACTCTTTCTCCTACCCCCGTTTCGGTGGATGGCATCATCCCAGGGGTGGATCGCGTGGCATGGAGCCGCGATGGTTCCTATGCTCTTGCCTATGCCTCCTCTGCCAATCAATTGCAGCGGGTCGCGTTTTCTGCCGGGAGCGGGTCCGCGGATCCTCCGCTCGATCTCACTCCATGGGGGCAGGCTGGCACCTTGGCGATTGATCCTACCGGCCAGCGGATCGCTTTCGGCATTGTGGGTTCGGGCGTTTTTCTCTTCACCGCCGGACAGTCGCCGGTTCTGGTCTCGCCCGTGACCCAACCGGTGGCCCTGGCCTTTGACGACACCGGCCTCCATCTCTACGCCGTCGATCTTGGCCAACAGCAAATTGTGGAGTTCGACTCTACCGGGGCACAGGTCCTCTTCGCATCTCTAACGCACCCAGGCGAGCCGGTTCCCAATCCCGTAGGTCTGGCGGTGTCCGGGGGAGGCCGATACCTGCTGCTTGCCGACAGCGCCGGCCGGTCCGTTCTGGTCTACGAAATCGCTTCCCAAACCCTAGTCAACACCATTCTCCTCAACTTCGCACCCACTCGTCTCGAGGCTCTTTCCAGTGCGCCTTCCTTCGTCCTGAACGGCAGCAATCCCAAGGAATGGCTGCTGATCCTCGATGCCACCCAGACCCCCGCCGTGTACTTCGTGCCGGCCACTCAGGAGACTCGTTAATGACCAGGGGCCTGCCAACATTGCTCCTTGCCGTCTGTGCGGCAACTGCCCTCGCGCCCCACGCCTTGGGCCAGTTACAGGTTTCGGTCACCGCGAACGGAACCACCACCGCCAACGTACCCGCGGGAGGTTCCCTCTCGCTGGTCGCCACCGGGATCGGTCAGCCCGTGTACGCCGCTATCAATGTCACCAATAGCGGCGCCGCCTCCGTCACCATCACGGGAATCTCCATTTCCGGGACCACCGAAATCGGCATTTCGTCCAGTCCTGTCCTGCCGGTCACTCTCAGCCCGAATGGCACTGCCAGCTTTTCCGCCGAGTACCTTCCCGCCTCCGGCAATGCGGTCACCGGACAGGTTTCCATTGCGTACGCCGTCGGCACCCAGTCTTCGAACTTCCTGTTCACACTTACCGGAACCTCTCCGCGCCTCACCTTCACTTATGCTTTTCCGCCTTCCTCCACTCTCACGGCGTTGACTGCCGGAAACACCATCTCTTTCCCGGCAACCAACACCGGCTCCTCCGTTGCCGCCACGGTGAATGTGCTCAATGCCGGTTCCGCCACCGGAAATCTGAATTCGGTCAGTCTCACTGGCACTGGATTCCAACTCTCCAGTTCTCCAGCCCCCATCGCCCTGACGGCAGGCCAACAGGTCTCGGTGGGCATCCTCTTCGCTCCGCAGGCGGCGGTAACCGATCAGGGATCGCTCACCCTCGTGTTCTCCAGCGGCAATGTCACATTTCCGCTTTTGGGCACCGGCACATCGCCATCCTTCTCCGCCACCTATTCGCTCGCCAATGGCAATGCGTTTCCGCTCACCACGGGAACGGCCATCACCTTTCCCTCGGTGGATATCAACGGAACTTCCACCGCCGCCATCACGATCTCCAACCAGGGTACCGGGTCCGGGACGGTCACCAGCGTCTCGGTCGGCGGCGCGGCCTTTCAACTCAGTGGATTGCCGGCCCTGCCCGCCACCGTTGCCGCCGGACAAAGCCTGCACTTTAACGTTCTTTTCGCCCCTACCCAGAGCGGCACATTCAGCGGCACCTTACTCATTAATCTGAGCGGAGGTTCGATATCCAGCACTCTCGCGGCCTCGACTTCTCCATCCAACATCACCCTGGCCTACACCGATCCCACCACCGGCAGCACCATTCCTCTCGCTAACAATTCCACTCTTCCGTTCCCCAACACTACCGTAGGGTCGGTGACCAACGTCACCCTGTTTGCCATCAATAGCGGCACCGGAACCGGATTGGTCAACTCCATCGCCCTCGGCGGCGCCAACGCCGCGGCCTTTCAGTTGTTGAACCTGCCGGTTCTCCCGGCCTCCGTCGGTCCGTCCCAGCAGTCGACTTTCGGAGTCCGCTTCACGCCTACGCAGTCCCAGACCTATACCGCCACCCTCGTCGTCACCGTCAACGGGCAGCCGGTTACCATTAACCTTACAGGGCAGGCCACCAGCGTCCAGTTCACTTATTCCGCGACAGCCGCCACCGGCACCACTTCCTTCTCTCCCGGTGGCACGGTCGCCGTCGCCGGCACCGTCGTCGGACAGACCACCAGCGAGACGATTACAGTCACCAATACCGGGGGCGCCAGCGGACAGATTGCGGCCATCAGCGTGACCGGTCAGGGCCTTACCGTGAGCAATCTGCCCGCATTTCCGCTCACCCTGGCCGCCGGCGCATCCCAGCAGTTCATCCTCAGTTTCACCCCCACGCAGGCCGGCGCCATCACCGGGCAATTGGTCATCGGCAGCGCTACTTTCACCGTCACCGCAACGGGCACCGCTTCCCAGTACACCTATTCGGCAACGGGCTCCAGCGGCACCGCATCGTTTGTCCCCGGTGGCACGGTCGCAATTGCCAGCACCGTCGTCGGACAGACCACCAACGTGACCATCTCGGTTACCAATAACGGGAATGCCAGCGGACAGATTGCGGCCATCAGCGTGACCGGTCAAGGACTGGCCCTCAGTAATCTGCCTGCATTTCCGCTCACCCTGGCCGCCGGCGCATCCCAGCAGTTCACCCTCGGTTTCACCCCCACGCAAGCCGGCGCGATCACCGGGCAGTTGTTCATCGGCAGCGCCAGTTTCACGGTTACCGCTACGGGCACCGCCTCCCAGCCGTCCTTCTCCGCTACCTATACCCTCGCCAACGGTAATACGTATCCGCTTTCCGCGGGCGCCACCATCAGCTTCCCTGCGGTGGATATCAACGTCACTTCGACCGCCACCATTACCGTCTCCAACCAGGGCGGCTCCGGCTCCGTAACCGCCATATCGGTGACCGGTTCGGCATTTCAACTCAGCGGGTTGCCGGCGCTGCCGGCCACCGTCCCCGCGAACCAGACCTTGCGCTTCGGGATCGTTTTCGCGCCAACCCAGAGCGGAACTTTCAGCGGCACCTTTGCCATCAGTTGGACCGGCGGTTCGGTTTCCGGCACTCTCACTGCCTCTACCGCTCCCTCCAACATCACCCTGGCCTACACCGATCCCACCACCAACAGCACCATCCCTCTTTCCAACAATTCCACCGTTCCGTTCCCCAATACGACCGTGGGATCCGTCGCCAATATCACCCTGTTGGCCATCAATTCCGGCACCGGCACCGGATTCGTCAACTCCATCGTCCTCGGTGGGGCCAACGCCTCGGCCTTTCAGTTGATGAACCTGCCGGTTCTCCCGGCATCCGTCCCGCCGTCCCAGCAGGCCAGCTTTGGGCTTCGCTTCAGCCCTACCTTGACCCAGAACTATTCCGCTACCTTAGCCGTCACCGTGAACGGGCAGGCCATCACTCTCAACCTTGTGGGGGCGGGCACCGGCGCCCAGTTCACTTACCTGGCGACGGCCTCCACCGGCGCCACCTCATTTGTTGCCGGCGGCACGGTCGCGGTTCCCAGCACGGTCGTCGGACAAACCACCAGCGTGACCATCTCGGTCACCAATACCGGGAATGCCAACGGACAGATTGCAGCCATCAACGTGACCGGCCAAGGCCTTACCGTCACCAATCTGCCCGCTCTGCCGCTCACCCTGGCCTCCGGCGCATCTCAGCAATTCATACTCAATTTCGCCCCCACGCAGGCCAGTACGGTCACCGGACAGTTGACTATCGGTACGGCTACGTTCGTCGTCACCGCTACGGGCACCGCATCCCAGCCGTCCTTCTCCGCCACCTATGCCCTCGCCAACGGTAATGTGATCCCGCTTTCCTCGGGCGTCACCATCACCTTCCCTCCGGTGGATATCAACGTCACCTCCACCGCCACCATCACCGTCTCCAACCAGGGCGGCGGCTCCGGCACCGTCAACAGCATCTCCACCACCGGCGCGGCCTTTCAACTGACCGGCCTGCCGGCCTTCCCGGCCACCGTTGCCGCCAATCAGACTTTGCGTTTCGGAATCGTTTTCGCGCCCACCCAAAGCGGCACTTATAGCGGCACTTTTTCCATCAGTTGGACCGGGGGTGCGGTCTCCGGCAACCTCAGCGCTTCTACCGCCCCGTCCAGCATCTCGCTGTCCTACATCGATCCCGCCACTAACAACGTTCTTCCCTTAGCCAACAATTCCACTCTCCCGTTTCCCAATACCCTGATCGGATCCGTGGCCAACATCTCCCTGTTGGCGCCCAACACCGGCACCGGCACCGGATTCATCAACTCCATCTCCCTGGGCGGCGCCAACGCCTCGGTCTTTCAGTTGTTGAACCTGCCCCCGTTCCCCGTCTCAGTGGCGCCTAATCAACAGGCCACCTTCGGGGTTCGCTTCACACCCCAGTTATTGCAGACCTATTCCGCTACCCTGACGGTCACTGTCAATGGACAGCCGCTCACCGTCAATCTTTCGGCGCAGGGTACCGGCCCTCAGTACACTTATTCCGTAACCGCCGCCTCCGGCACGACGACAGTGGCTTCGGGCGGTACCGTCGCTATCGCTGGCACCTCCGTCGGTCAAACCACCAGCGTCACGGTCTCGGTCACCAATAACGGGACCGGTAATGGACAGATTCCGGGGATTAGCGTCACTGGCCAGGGACTTGCGCTGAGCAATCTGCCGCCTTTTCCGCTCACGCTCGCTTCCGCCGCGTCGCAGCAGTTTACCCTCAGCTTCACCCCCACCCAGCCTGGCCCGGCCACCGGCCAGTTGACCATAGGCACGGCCACCTTCACCGTCACCTCTACCGGCATCGGGTCTCAACTGGTGTACAGTTACGCCAATTCGGCGGGCAGCACCACCGTGGTTGCGGGCGGCACGGTCATCTTCGCGCCCCTGGCCGTGGGAAGTACGGAGAATGTCGTCTTTACCGTTCAGAATACCGGCACCAGCGCGGCGTCCATCTCCAGTATCAATCTGGCAGCGGCCAGCAGCGTGTTCACGCTGCAACAACTGCCTGGCTTGCCGCTCAGCCTCGCGCCCAATGCCGCCGTCACCTTTACCGCCAGTTTCGCTCCCAACAACACCGGTACGGTTGCGGTTACACTGGCCGTGGATACCGTTGCCTTCACCCTCTCCGGCACCGGCAGCCCCCCCCCATCGCTGCCGGCTTACCAGTTCCAGGGCCCCAGTGGTACTCTCGCGGCCGCGCAGCAACCGGCCCTTGGGCTAACCTTGGCTTCACCCTATGCGCTCGCCATCCAAGGCAGCCTGACCTTGACGTTCACCTCCGATGTCTTCACCGATGACCCCTCCATTCAATTCGCCAGTGGTGGACGCACCGTAAATTTCACTATCCCTGCCAATTCCACCCAAGCCGTGTTCCAGGGCGGAAACTCCACGATTGCCTTGCAGAGCGGCACCACCGCGGGCACCATTTTGATCACGCCGTCCTTCGCCACCCAGGGCGGTTACAATTTGACGCCCTCTTCGCCAAACACCTTGACGCTGACGGTTCCTCATTCGGTGCCGCAACTGACATCCGCTACTATCACCTCTGTAACCTCCACCAGCTTTACCCTGGTCCTGAACGGCTACACTACCACTCGCGTTCTGAACTCCTTGACCGTCCAGTTCACCCCCGTTGCCGGCACAAGCCTCTCCACCAGCAGTGTGCCCATCTCCCTGGGCGCGGCCGCAACGGCGTGGTTCGAGAGTGCCACTGCAGCGGGCTTCGGCGGCAGCTTTGTGGTCGCCGTTCCGTTCACTCTCCAGGGCGGCGGTTCGACCGCCAATCCAGTCGGCCTCCTGCAGTCCCTCAGCGTCACCGCGACAAACGATGTGGGGACGTCCCCGGCGGTTTCGGTGCCCGTGCCTTAAAATTATCCCGAAATTTGTCCCCGAACCTGCCAAACCGCCAACTCGGTGCGATTGTTAACCTTGGCCTTTTGGAAAATGTGGAAGAGATAGACCTTGATGGTTCCTTCGCTAAGATGCAACTCGGAGGCGATCAGTTTATTCGGAAGGCCTTGGGCTACCAGGGCCGCCACCTGGCGCTCCCGTTGACTCAGTTTCTGCCCCGGCACCACGCGCAGACGCGTCGGCTTGGGAGGCCGCCGGCACGATTCGCATACGCGCACCCGCTCTCCGTAGGTGTGGAATTCCGCTCCGCACCGGCAGCAGGAACGCAGATTCATCACGACCTGAGGTTCCGCAATGCTTCTGACCTTCATTGGTCCCCTCGCAGCGCGTACAAGCTACCCACCCGCTCCGGATGGGCCAAATCACCCAGCGACACAACGTCGCGGGGCATATTCCGCACCGGCGGAGTCGCCAGTTGCCCGTCGGCGCCGCCGCCCGGAACCAGCCCGGCGCTCCGGTCCCGCACGCGCGGCCTCCACAAGCGCTCGCGCGAATCGGCGACCCAACGAGCTGGTTTTGCCGCCGACTGCGGGCTTTCGTCATCGCAATCCCTAAACATAATCACACCTCCCTTGACAATGCCTAGCCACACTTCACCGGTCTTGAAAACGGGAAATAGGTGCGTTTTCCCACTTTTTATGGATTCCGGTGAACGCAAATAATGGCATTCGTATTGCCACAAAGGAGAATCGATAGGGCTGAGACTTCGAAGTCGCACATGGCAAGCAGAATATAGCGAAAGGGGTGGCCGAGGCCGTAGTCTACGTCACCCTGTAGGGGCCGAAGTGTATAATTTACCACCCACCGGGTAACTTTTACCGGTCTGTCTGACATCGTCCCCTCAATGTGAGGGCCAAGCCCCAAGACCACCACCTTTCGGAGGGGACACGCCAAACCAGAAATCCAAGTTCGCTCATCCTCATGCGCTTCAATAGCTTGGATCGTCGGACTGTGGCCTGCCTTACAGTCGTTGCCGCACAATTCGAGTACACTGTAAAGACCCATGTTGCGGACACAAACCGAGTTGGCCTGTGATCTCGCCGCCGCCCGGGCACAGACCGACGCACTTTTCCAGTTGGTGCGGCCCGATTCGCTGTTCGAGCGTCCCATTCCGGAGCGCCACCGCATGGTTTTCTACCTCGGCCATCTGGAGGCCTTCGACTGGAACCTGTTGGCGCGCGAGGCCCTCGAACGCCCCTCATTTCACCCCACCTTCGACCGCCTGTTCGCCTTCGGCATCGACCCTCCGCCGGGCCAGTTGCCCCGCGATCAGCCGTCAGACTGGCCCTCGCTGGCTGAAATCGATCGCTACAACCAGCGCACCCGCGATGAAATCGACGAGCTGTTTTCGGAAGTGCCCGAGCAGTTGCAACACGCGGCCATCGAGCACCGCCTCATGCACGCTGAAACCTTCGCTTACATCCTCCACCAGTTGCCATACGAACGCAAGGCGCGGGCCGCTTCGGGCATCCCCTATTCCCCTACAACTCGCCCGCGTGAGCCGCAGGCCTGCTGCCCGATTCCAGCCGGTGCGGCGCTTCTGGGCCGGGGTCCCGAGGAAGGTTTTGGCTGGGACAACGAATTCCAGGCGCATACCGTCGAGGTGCCCGCCTTTTCCATCGACCGGTATAAAGTTACCAACGGCGATTATTTGGAATATGTCCGCGAGGGGGCCGAGGCGCCGTTTTTCTGGATCGAGCGCGGTGGACGCTGGTTCTATCGCGGCATGTTCGCCGAAGTGCCGCTGCCGCTCGATGCGCCCGTCTACGTCACCTGGGAGCAGGCCGATGCTTACGCGCGCCACCGCGGTTCGCGCCTGCCGAGCGAGCCGGAATGGCAGCGCGCCGCCAGGGACGCCCCGCCCTCGACGAACGTGGATTTCCGCGGCTGGGACCCGCTTCCGGTTACCGCCGGCGATACCGGCGGGCCGGCGCCCGTCCAAATGGCCGGCAACGGTTGGGAGTGGACCTCCAGCGTCTTCCAGGCCTTCCCCGGCTTTGAGCCGTTTCCGTTTTACCGCAATTACTCCGCCCCGTTCTTCGACGGCCGGCACTACGTCTTGAAGGGCGCATCTCCGCGCACGGCGGCCTGCTTCCTGCGGCCCAGTTTCCGCAACTGGTTCCGGCCCGGCTATCCTTACGTGTACGCCACGTTCCGGTTGGTCCGATCCTGATGTACGCCCCCGCTCTCGATGGCGAATTCGCGCGTGATGTGTGTGCCGGACTTCAGCGCTCTCCCCTGAAGACGCTGCCCTGCCGCTACTTTTATGACGACCTCGGCTCGGTACTGTTCGACGCCATCACGCGCTTGCCGGAATACGGGCTTTCGCGTTCCGATGCGCGCATCCTCGAATCCTCGGCCCGCGCGATGGTGGACGCTCTGCCCCCTGACCTGGCGGTGGCCGAATTGGGCAGCGGAACGGGCGCCAAAACGCGCCTCCTGCTGGAGGAGTTGCGCCGCCGCGAGCGGGTGGTCTATTACCCGATCGACGTCTCCGAGCAGGCGCTCCAGCAGTGCGCCCAGGAGCTGGGGCCATTGGGCGACGTTTATCCCCTGCGCATGAGTTATCTGGAGGGAATGCGAGCCGTCGCCGGGCGGCGCGCTCCCGGTCAAACGCTTCTGGTGCTCTTTCTGGGCAGCACCATCGGCAATTTCGAGTCCGACGCGGCCATCGATTTTCTGTACGCCATCCGCACCTCCCTGGAACCCGGCGATGCCCTGTTGCTGGGCACCGACCTGGTGAAGGACGAGCGCCTCATGCTGGCCGCCTACGACGACCCCACCGGTGTCACCGCCGCCTTCAACCTGAACCTGCTGGGCCGCATCAATCGTGAACTCGATGCCGATTTCGACCTGCGCCAATTCGAGCACCACGCGCGCTATCGGGCCGACGCGCAGCGCATCGAGATGCGTTTGCGCTCGAAGACGCATCAAAAGGTGACCGTCCGCGGCGCCGGTCTGATTGTGGATTTCGCGCGCGGCGAAGAAATCCTCACCGAAGTCTGTCACAAGTTCCGTCCCGAGCAGATCTGCGGAATGGCGCGCGCGGCCGGTTACCGCCTGGAGGCGCAATGGACGGACCAGGCGTGGCCGTTCGCCGAAAGCCTGCTGGCGGCCGTTTAGCGGAAGCTGCTCTCGAGCAGATCCACCGAAGCACCGCGGTTCATTCAAGAGTTGACACTCCTGGAATGCTTCGACATAAAATAGCGGAACGTAGAAACCACCGGGGAATTCCAAAATTCGGAGATGCGAACATATGGGTCACTTCGACAACGAAAAGAAGCAAGCAGCCGCCATCGTCGCGCAATACGACCAGTTTATGCCGATGGTGAGACAAAACGGGGCGGAAAGCACCGCCACCCTGCGGGCATTTATCGGTAAGGTAGAGCAACACGAGCACGAGTTGGCGGAGATTGCAAGAGTCGCGCATGACCGCATCCGCTATATCGACGGCGTCGAAAAAAATGTCGAAATGCTCGAAGGCCTCTTGAAGAAGGCGCAGGCAATGAACGATATTCAGGCGGCGCCAATCCTTAGCGGCAAAACGTGGGGAAATTTGTTGGATTATGAGTTTAACAAATCGCACCCACCAAAGCCTCAACTCGTCAGCAGCGTCGAGCGGGCCATCCAGAGCGAGGTAAAGCGGGGCCAACATATTATCAGCGAGCAGTCAAAGTCCACGTTGGAGTGGAAAAAGAACGCTGAGCACCACGTTGCGGCGTGCGAAAAGGCTAAGGCGGCGGTGGCTGGGGTGGCCTTATAGTAAATCTTGCGCGCGCGTCTGGCAGCTTCGGCCGCGGCTGGAGGGCGAGGCGCGGCGCTGCCGTGGCATCCTGGTAAAGGATGCCACACAGCGCGAGGAAGGGCGGCGACCAGGTCCTGATCCAGATTGTGGACGCCACCATGGCCGAGGCCGTGCGCCGCAGCGGCCCATGGCTGGCCTGCCGCCCGGGTTGCTTCGACTGCTGCATCGGCCCGTTCCCGATTACCGAAGCTGATGCCACGCGCCTGCGGGACGGCTTGACCGCGCTCGCCGCCACCGATCCCGCTCGCGCCGCGCGCGTACGCCGGCGCGCCCGCTACTCCGTAGAGCGCATCTGCCGCGAGTTCCCATCCGACCCCCTGGCCACCGTGCTGGCGGTGGATGAGGCTGCCGAAGATGAGCCCTGCCCCGCGCTCGATCCGGCCACCGGGGCCTGCGATCTGTATTCCGCCCGCCCAGTGACCTGCCGGACTTTCGGCCCCGCGGTAAGTGCAGGAGGCGAAGCGTTGGCCTTCTGCGAACTCTGCTACCAGGGCGCCACCGACCAGGAGATCGCCACTTGCCGGGTCGAGCTGGACTTCGGCGACCTGGAGGAAGGGTTCGGGGAAACCATTGTGGCGTTCGCACTCAGCGGGGACGCGCCAAAACCTGATCCGGTTGGTGTATCGCCTGCCCAACCCACCGATCATCAGTAAATTGCGGAAAGTGGTGGGGCTGGCCTTCAGCCTGCCAGCCCTCCCCGCAACCCGGTTCACCGGTGGTATTGCGGCTCGTTGCCGGCCCTCCACTTGATGTTGCATCCGATGCTGGGGCGCTGTTCGGCGCTCACGGGCGTGCCATCCAACACCGCATCCATTGCGGCGCGCAGATCCGTGCCGGTCACCGGCTGGGTGTTTCTGGGACGGCTGCTGTCGAATTGGCCTCGATAGGCCAGCCGCCGCTGGTCGTCGAACAGGAAGAAATCCGGGGTGCAGGCAGCCTGGTAGCCTTTGGCCACTTCCTGGCTCTCGTCGTAGCAATAGGGGAAGTCGAAACCGAGATCCAGAGCGGATTGTCGCAGGCCTTCCGGAGCGTCTTCCGGGAATTGCGTCACGTCGTTGGAAGAGATCGCCACTACGCCCAGCGGCCGGAATCGGTATTCCGCCAGCAGCGCGGCCAAGCCTTTCTGGATGTGTTTCACGTAGGGGCAGTGCGGGCACAAAAACATCACCAGCAAGCCCCGCTTTCCAGCGAAATCGGCGAGGCGGATGGTCCGGCCGGATACGGCATCCGGCAGAGCAAAATCGGGGGCCGGCGTGCCCAGATCGAGCATCGTAGATTCGGTGGCTGCCATATCCCTCTACAGTAGCGCGCTCCAGCCGCACGCGTTCGGATGAGGCCCGCGTGCGCTGGGCCGGGCGTTCCTGACCTTCTCCCGCGCAAAATCCGTTAGTTTGGCAAACCTAACTTATGGCTGATATGCGGCGCATCACTAATTTGAGGATAGTGCCCTCTCGGACATATTGGTAAAATCCAGCTTCCCGTAATAAACCCTAGTACTTTTGCCGTGGAGTTGGCTCGCTTTGAGAATGGGATCTTCAACACGAGGCTGGCCGGCTAAGAGCTTCGCACTGGTTCTTTTGCTTTCCGCCCGGCCCGCTTTGGGTCAAGCCACTTCTGACGCTCTGGTCCTGTCATCCGGAACGGCAGCCTCAAATGGCGCCGTAACCTTAACCCTGGCATTGACTTCTCCCGCAGGGAATCAACCCGCAGCCATCCAATGGACATTGTCGTACCCTCCGAGCAGTGTCGCCTCCATTGCCGTCAGTCCCGGTTCGTCTGCCAGCGCCGCAGGCAAGACTGTGACGTGTGCGGCTGGTTCTGGTACGTATAGCTGTGTGGCCTCCTGTCTGAGCGCTGGGACCATCTCCAATGGCCCCGTTGCGGTTGTGAATCTGACTATGGCGGCAGGTGCAAGCACCACCTCCATTGCGGTCACCAACGCTATAGCCGCTTCTGCCGCGGGTCTCGCCATCCCGCTTACAGCGACGGGCGGGGTCGTGACGGGCGCGGCCTTGACGGGCCTCATCACCATCCAGACCAACCCGGCGGGCCTTCAATTTACGGTGGATGGCGGGGCTGCGCAGACGGCGCCCCAGACCGTCAACCTTGCGGCCGGCCAGCACACCATCGCGGTGGCAACGACGCAGGCCGGAAGCGCGGGCGCCCAGTACGTGTTCAGCAGTTGGAGCGACGGTGGAGCAGCCTCGCACTCCATCACGGTGACTGGCGCGGCGGCCACGTACACCGCCAGCTTCACGACCCAGTATCAACTCACTGTTTTGGCCTCGCCTTCAGCCGGCGGGACGGTGACCCCGACCACGGGTGGCTACTACAACGCGGG
>JASHSS010000542.1 GCA_030038565.1 Bryobacteraceae bacterium | reverse complement strand
AGCCATCACCGGGCCGGTGAATTGCTGGATCGACAGGACGAATTCGCGCCGCTCGGCGCGCTGGGCCTCATCAAGTCCTTCGGGCTCCTCGAGCAGGAGGACCCTCTGGAGGAAATCGAAAATCGATTCGTCGGTAGAGGGATTGCGGTGTTTGGCGCGGACGATGGCGCTCTGGATGTAGCGTTCATCCGCGGGATCGGGATGGCGGTCGCGTTCGGTGGTGTACGTCCGGTAGATGGGGAAGCAGGCGATCGTTTCGCGGAGCGCGTGACGCAGGTTCGAAAGAGTGAAATCGCGCGACCAGCGGTGTTGTTCGGAGATCTTGTCCAGTTTGCCCGCGAGCACGTTGAGTTCACCCGACATGGTGGTCTGCAGGATGAGGCGCTTGCTGGCGTAGGCCAAATACTCGGCCTCCGGGGATTCGCCGGTGAAGGAGCGGTAGAGGCGCTGAAACACGCGGCGGCGGCCGCGATCGACGAACAGGCCGTTCACCAGGCTCAGGAAATCGTAGCCGGTGGTGCCTTCGACTTCCCAATCGGAATGCAGTCTTTCATCGCCCACGAGGATTTTTTCGGTGACGACATAAAAGCGCCGGGATGTTTTTTGAGCCGCGCGGCAGGCGGCCTGAAGGCGGCGGAAATACTCCGCCGGATCCCGCAATCCATCCGAGTGATCCACCCGGAAACCGTCGATGAGACCTTGCCCCACCAGTTCCAGGAGGAGGGCGTGCACGGCCTGAAACACCTCGGGATCTTCCACCCGGATGGCGGCCAGTTGGTTGATGTCGAAGAAGCGCCGGTAATTGATTTCATCGGCCGCCACTTTCCAAAAGGAAAGCCGGTAGGATTGCCGCGCCAGCAATTCCTCGAGCCGGTCGAAACTGCGGGGGACGCCTTTGACGCCGTTGATACTGCCGAGGGACGCGTCGATCGCGGCGCGGGCCGCCTCGCTCGCCTCCACGAGCGCGCCCAGGCGCTTGCGGACGATTTCCTTTTCGCGCTGCCGCTGCTGAATGTTGGCGGGATCCGTTTCGTCCGCCGGGGCGAGGTGGGAAAGAGCGGTCAGGATGCTTTCCAACTCCAGCACCTGCTCGTGGTTTTCGCCGAGTTGCCGCTTCAAGGCATGGGCGGCGGGTTCCAGCACAAGGTCCCACGAGCGCGGCGCCAGCGGCAGCGGCTTTTGGTACACCCGGCAGAGGAAGCCTCCGCGTTCATAGAAAACGGCGATCTGCCGGTCTTCGAGAATCCGGCCGTATTGATCGCCGAGGATGGGAAGCAGAACCTTGTTGACGAGGTCGCGCTTGGGAGGGTTCCAGTTGATGTCGAAATAGTGCGCGAACGGGGAGCTGGGGCCGTTCTCCAGGACGTCCCACCACCATTGGTTGGCCGGATCGTCGATGCACATGTGATTGGGAACCACGTCAGCCAGAATTCCTATGCCGCGCTGCTTGAGCCGCCCGGCGAACCGCTCGAATTCTTCGCGCGTTCCGATTTCGGGATTGATGCGGGCCGGGTTGGTGACATCGTAACCGTGCAGGCTGCCGGGTGCGGCCATGAGGAAAGGCGAGAGGTAGCAGTCGCCGATTCCCAGGCCGTGCAGATAATCGATCTCATCGAGGGCTTGCGCAAAGGTGAATTGGCGGTTCAGTTGGAGACGGTAAGTGGAGGAAGGAATGTGAGCCGGATCGGCTCTCACGTGCCTGGACATCGTAGACCTCCGCAAGTCCCTGGCCGGCGTGGCTTGCCAGGGGGCCGGGCAAGCTGAAGCATGCCCCTGTCAAACGGTGCAAGCCGGCTTCCACTCGCGGCTGGTTATTTCCGCCACACTTCCCGTTGCAACCCGGGCGCGGGTGGCCTTTGGTGTGCAGTTCGACTGACGCGGAGGTGTGCGCAGTTGGAGGGACGCATCCGGGCGGTGGTGGAGCACGTCACTCCGGAAGTGGATGGCGGCCGGTTTCCGGTGAAACGGATTATCGGAGACGTGGTGAAGGTGGAGGCGGATGTGTTCGCCGACGGCCATGACGAAGTTTGCGCCGGGATTCTCTACCGGCACGAAAGCGAAGACGGATGGCAGCAGGCGCCCATGCAGCGCCTCGAGGGCGACCGCTGGGGCGGCCAATTCCCGGTCTCCAAAGTGGGGCGGTACGGCTACAGCGTAGAGGGCTGGATTGACCGCTTCGGAACGTGGAGACGCGATTTGACAAGGCGCATCGCGGCGGGGCAGGAACTGGAAGTGGAATTCCAGATCGGCGCAGTCCTGGTCGAGGAAGCCGCCGAAGCCGCGGCGGGCGAGGATCGCGAGCGGCTGGCGGGCTGGGCGCAAAGTCTGCGCCACGAAACAGACCAACCAGTCCTCGCCGCGCTCGCCACCGCCCAGGACACCGCGGCGCTGGTCCGGCGGTACAGCCCGCGGCGTTTCCCAGGGCGTTATGAAAAGGAATTGGGCGTGGTGGTGGACCGGCCCAGAGCCCGCTTCTCGGCGTGGTACGAACTGTTCCCGCGCTCGTGTTCACCCGAGCCGGGGCGGCACGGGTCGCTGCGCGATTGCGAGGCCTGGCTGCCCTACGTTGCTTCCATGGGATTCGACGTGCTCTATCTCCCGCCGATCCATCCGATCGGGCGCACCTTCCGAAAAGGCAAGAACAACACGCTGGGAGCAGGACCGGAGGACGTGGGCAGCCCGTGGGCCATCGGAGCCGACGAGGGCGGGCACACCAGCATGCATCCCAGCCTGGGAACCCTGGAGGATTTCGACAGCCTGCTGGCCAAAGCGGCTGCCACGGGAATCGAGATTGCGATGGACGTTGCCTTCCAGTGCTCGCCCGATCATCCGTACGCGCGCGAACACCCGGAATGGTTCCGCAAGCGTCCGGACGGCACCATCCAGTACGCCGAAAATCCGCCTAAGAAGTATCAGGACATTTACCCGCTGGATTTCGAGACCGCGGACTGGCGCTCGCTCTGGGAGGAATTGCGGCGCGTGTTTTTCTTCTGGAGCGCGCGCGGGGTGCGGATTTTCCGCGTGGACAACCCGCATACCAAGGCATTCGCGTTCTGGGAGTGGGTGATCGGAGAGGTGAAGGCGCAGTACCCCGAGACGCTGTTTCTGGCGGAGGCGTTTACTCGTCCCAAGGTGATGTACCGGTTGGCCAAGCTGGGGTTCTCGCAATCCTACACCTACTTCACCTGGCGGAATACCAAGGAAGAAATCGTCGCGTATTTCCGGGAACTCCAGGAGACCGGCGTCCGGGAATATCTGCGCCCGAATCTGTGGCCCAACACACCGGACATTCTCCCCGAGTATTTGCAGGTGGGCGGGAAGCCGGCGTTCCTGGTGCGCCTGGTTCTGGCGGCTACCCTGGCGGGGAATTACGGAATCTACGGGCAGGCCTTTGAGCGCGCGGAGAATACCCCGCGCGAGCCGGGGAGCGAAGAGTATCTGAACTCGGAGAAATACGAACTGAAGCACGCGGATCCCCAGGCGGCCGGCAGCATGAAGGAGTTCATCGCCCGGATCAACCGGATCCGCCGGGAGAACCCCGCGTTCGAAGAGGAGGGCAACCTGCGGTTCCACGAGACCGACAATCCATCGGTGATCTGTTACAGCCGGGCGACCGGGGACCGCTCCAACATCGTGGTGATCATGGTCAACCTGGACGCATTTCACAAACAAAGCGGATGGGCGCGCCTGGACTTGCAGGCGCTGGGAGTGGATGAGCAACGGACGGTGCAGGCGCACGATCTGCTGGGCGCGGGAAGGTACCTGTGGCAAGGGCCGCGGGTGTATTTCGAACTGTCGCCGGAGAGCCTCCCGGCCCACATCATGCGCCTGCGGCGATGGGTCCGCACGGAGAAGCAGTTTGACTACTACCTGTAGAGGATTGCCGGGAAAGCGCGCTGATCGCTCCCCGGAAGACACGCCTGTCACACCAGACTCGCGAGGCATTGGTGGGGCGGGACTTTGGCCGGCCTTGGGCAGGCGGCGGATCGCTTGGCCCGCCGTCCGACCGTCTTCATCCGATTCAGTGGGCCGCAGGCCCGTGGGCAGCCGCCCGCCCGGCAGGGTTGGTGGCACGGGCCTGCCCACCCTACGCCGCAGGTCCATTGGCGCGGTTGGCGGCATGGGCCCGCCCCACCCTGCGCCGCAGGTCCATTGGCGCAGATGGTGGCACGGGCCCGCCCCACCCTACGCCGCAGGTCCATTGGCGCTCCCTCACGGCCCCGGCCCGGGAAAAGTCGGCCGGAGGGGCTGCGGCTCGGGAAGATTGTGGCTCGGAAGGGTCGCGGGCTCGGGAAAGGGCAGTCCGGAGCCATGCGCATGGGTCGCCTCGTGAGAGAGCGTCCTTCTTGTAGGTGAGGCCATGGGAACGATAGCGGAACAGGAACAGTTGGCGGAAGGCGCCCGAGGGCGGGTGTACGAAAAACTGGGCGCGCATTGCGCCGGATCCGGTCGTAGGGGCGTACGCTTCGCGGTTTGGGCGCCCCACGCGGAGCGGGTTTCGGTGATCGGCGATTTCAACCACTGGCAGGCGGATGCGAATCCCTTGGCGCTTGACCGGGCGTCAGGGGTGTGGGAAGGATTCGTGGAGCAAGCCGGGCCTGGGCAGCTCTACAAATACCGCATCACGCAGGCCGGGGGAAGACCGGCGGATAAGCAGGACCCCTGCGGATTCGCCGCCGAGACGCCGCCGCAAACAGCTTCGCGGGTGTGGGACCTGGACGATTACCAGTGGAACGACGCGGAGTGGATGGCGAACCGGGCGGCCGCCAACGGGCTGGAGGCGCCGGTCTCGATTTACGAAGTGGACCCTGGCTCGTGGCGGAGGGTGGTGGAGGAAGGCAACCGCGCGCTCACCTACCGGGAGACGGCCGCGCAGTTGGCGAATTACGTTCACCGGCAGGGGTATACGCACGTGCAGTTTCTGGCCGTGGCGGAGGCGGGATACTACGCGCCCGCCAGCCGGTTCGGGTCGCCCGCGGAGTGCATGTACCTGGTGGATTTTCTGCACCAGCGGGGGATCGGCGTAATCTTCGATTGGAACGCGGCGCAGTTCCCCGGTTTCCCGGCCGACGAGGCGGGGCTGGGGAGCTTCGACGGTACGCCGCTTTATGAAGACCGCCGTGCGAGCGGCAGGGCCGTGCTCGATTACGGGCGTCCGGAAGTGCGCGAATTCCTCATGGGCAGCGCCCTGTTCTGGTTCCACCGGTATCACGTGGACGGGCTGAAGGCGGGGGCGTTGGCATCCATGCTGTACGGGGACACTCCCAACCGGCACGGAGGCAGGGAGAACCTGGACGCGCTGGAATTTCTGCGCCAGACCAACCAGCAGGTGTACGGCGAGTTCCCGGAGATTCAGATGATTGCCGAGGAATCCAGCGGGTGGCCGCTGGTATCGCGGCCGACTTATGCGGGCGGGTTGGGATTCGGCCTCAAATGGAATGGCGGCTGGACGCACGACATTCTGGAGTACCTGGGGCAGGACCCGGTCTATCGCAGCCATTATCACCACCAGCTCACCTTCAGCCCGCCGCCGGCCTTTGTGGAGAACTTCATTTTGCCCCTGGCGCACGAAGAGGTAATCAAGGGGAAAGGGTCGCTGCTCGCCAGGATGCCCGGCGACGAGTGGCGCAAGTTCGCCAATCTGCGGTTGCTGTTCGGTTACCAGTTCGCGCACCCGGGCAAGAAGCTGCTCTTCATGGGCGGCGATTTCGGGCAATGGAACGAATGGCAGCCGGATGCCAGCCTGGATTGGCACCTGCTCGACTACCCGCCGCACGCGGGGTTGGCGCGGTGGGTGCGCGATCTGAACACGTTTTACCGAGGGCAGCCTTCGCTCCACCAGGTGGACTTCGAGCCGCGCGGTTTCGAATGGGTGGATGCCAACGATTTTGAACGCAGCGTGGCCAGTTTCCTGAGGCGCGCGCGCGACCCGGAGGATGTTCTCCTGGCGGTGTTCAACTTCACCCCGGTCCCGCGGACGAATTACCGCGTGGGCGCCCCGCGGGGAGGGTTTTGGAGGGAATGCCTGAATAGCGACGCGAGCCTGTACGGCGGAAGCGGCCAGGGGAATATCGGCGGCGTGGAGGCGGCGCCGCTCCCGGCCCAGGGCCAGCCGTTTTCGTTGATCCTGACGCTGCCGCCGCTAGGCGCGCTGTTCCTGCGTAACGAGCCGGATAATGGGATCGGACAGCCATGAAGAAACCCGGAAGCGCCAGCGATCCGCTGTGGTACAAGGACGCGGTGATCTATGAACTCCACGTGCGGGCGTTCTTCGACAGCAACGGCGATGGCGTGGGCGACCTGCCCGGCCTGACCGAGAAGCTCGACTACCTGGAAGACCTGGGCGTCACCTGCGTGTGGCTGCTGCCATTCTTTCCCTCGCCCTTGCGGGACGACGGGTACGACATCTCGGATTACACCAACGTTCATCCGATGTACGGAACCATCGACGATTTCCGGGCGTTCCTGGAGGCGGCCCACCAGCGCGGATTGCAGGTGATGATCGAGCTGGTGATGAATCATACCTCCGATCAGCACCCCTGGTTTCAGAGGGCCCGGCAGGCGCCGCCCGATTCCGTGGAGCGTAACTATTACGTATGGAGCAATAACGACCAGAAATATCGGGACGCGCGGATCATTTTTACCGACACCGAGAAATCCAACTGGACCTGGGATCCCGCAGCGCAGGCGTATTACTGGCACCGCTTCTTTTCGCACCAGCCGGATTTGAATTTCGACAACCCGCGGGTGGTGGACGAAATGCTCCAGGTGATGCGCTTCTGGCTGGACCTGGGAGTGGACGCTCTGCGGCTGGACGCCATACCGTACCTGGTGGAGCGGGATGGAACCAACTGCGAAAACCTCCCGGAGACCCACGCGCTGATTAAGAGGCTGCGGCACGAGATGGAGGAAGGCTACGGGAGGCGCATGATCCTGGCGGAGGCCAACCAGTGGCCGGCCGACGTGCGTCCGTACTTCGGAGAAGGCGACGAATGCCACATGGCCTTTCACTTTCCGCTGATGCCGCGGATCTACATGGCGCTGCGGCAGGAGGACCGGCTGGCCATCACCGACATCATGGCCCAGACGCCGGCCATTCCGGAGACCAGCCAGTGGGGCTTGTTTTTGCGCAACCACGACGAATTGACCCTGGAGATGGTGACCAACGACGAGCGCGACTACATGTACCTGGCGTACAGCGCGGACAGCCGCATGCGGGTGAACCTGGGAATCCGGCGGCGGCTGGCTCCGCTCCTGGACAACAACCGGCGGCGCATCGAGCTGCTCAACAGCCTGCTGTTCTCTTTTCCCGGCACGCCCATCCTGTATTACGGGGATGAAATCGGGATGGGCGACAACATCTACCTGGGCGACCGGAACGGCGTGCGGACTCCCATGCAATGGAACGGCGACCGCAACGCGGGATTCTCGCGGGCCAATCCGGCCAAGCTCTACAGCCCGGTGATCATGGATCCGGTGTGGGGCTACGAAGCGGTCAACGTGGAAGCGCAGCAGGGCGATCCTTCCTCGCTCGTGAACTGGATGCGCAACATGATCGCCCTGCGCAAGCTGTTCCAGGTGTTCGGGCGCGGCACCCTGGAATTTCTGAATCCCTCGAACCGCAAGGTGCTGGCGTATCTGCGGCGCTACCAGGACGAGCAGGTGTTGTGCGTGGCCAACCTCTCGCGGTTTGCGCAGCCGGTGGATCTGGACCTGGCGGCGCTGGAAGGCGCCACCCCGGTGGAGATGCTGGGGTACGTTCAGTTTCCACAGATCGAGCGGCAGCCTTACCGTTTGTCCCTCGGGCCGTACGGTTTCTTCTGGCTCGAACTGCATCCCCGGCCGGAAACCACCGAAGTGGATTTGCAGGCGGAGTTGCCTCCGCTGGTGGCGGACAACTGGGAAGGCGTCATGGAAGGCTTCGGGCGGTCGCAACTGGAGGCGCTGTTGGTGGAGTACTTGCCCAAGCAGCGGTGGTTCGGGGCCAAGGCGCGGCGGATTCGGGCCACCAGAATTTTGGATTGGGGCGAACTGGCGGGATCGGCGGCGGTGCTGGCGCTGGTGGAGACGCAGTTTGAAAACGGCCTGCCGGACCGGTACCTGCTGACCCTGGCGGCGGCGTACGGGCCGGAGGCCGAAAAGCTGCGGCTGAGCGCGCCGAACGCGATTGTCTCCGCGGCGGTCTCGCGCCGGGGGCGGGGATTGTTGCACGAAGCGGTGTTCGACGATGCGGCTTCGGCGGCGCTCCTGGCGCTCGTCGAGATGGGCGGCCGGGTGGCTACTCGCCACGGAGCCATCCGGGGCGTGCCGGGCGCGGCGCTGGCGGCTCTGCGCGGCGCCCCGGGCACGCCGCTCGCGCCGAAGCGCAGTTCGGCCGAACAAAGCAACACGTCGCTGATTTACGGCGACCGGCTGATCCTCAAGCTGTACCGCCGCCAGCAGCCGGGACCGAATCCCGAAAGCGAGATCGGCAAATACCTCACCGAGACGGCCCACTTTGACGGCGTGCCGGCTTTCGCGGGCGCCATTGAATACGATCCCGCGGACGGCGAGGGATCCACTCTGGGGCTGCTGGAGGGGCTGGTGGCGAATGAAGGAGACGGCTGGACCCTGATGCTGGAGGAGCTGGAGCGCTACTACGAGAACTGCGCGCGGGTTCCGGTCCCCGAGGACATCGACGCCGACGGCGGCGATCTGATCGCGCTTTCCGAGCATCCGCCCAGCCAACTGGCGCACGACCATGTGGGGATCGCGCTGGATTCCGTGGCGCGGCTGGGGAAACGCACGGCGGCGCTGCACCTGGCGCTGGCAGCTCCTTCGGACGATCCGGCGTTTGGGCTGGAGCCGATGACCGCGGCCGATTTCGAAACTCTGGCGGCCGGGTTGCGCAAGAAAGCCGCCCAGGTGTTCGACCTCCTGCGAGACCGGGTGGCCAAATTGCCCGACGAGATGCTGGACCTGGCGGGCATGGTGCTGGGACGGCGGAAGCAGATTCTGGACAGTTTCCGGTCGCTGGGCGGGCGCAACCTGGAATCGCAGCGCTGCCGCGTGCACGGCGACTATCACCTGGGGCAGGTGCTGCAGGTGCGGACGGACTACATGATTGTGGATTTCGAAGGCGAGCCGGCCCGGCCATTGGAGGAGCGGCGCGCCAGGCAATCGCCGCTCAAAGATGTGGCCGGGATGCTGCGGTCGTTGGCATACGCCGCCTATGCCAGCCTGACCAGCTACACGGCGCGGCGGCCGGAGGACTTCGAGAAGCTGGAACCCTGGGCGCGGCTGTGGGAGCGCTCGACGGCGGCCGAGTTTTTGCGGGCCTATCGCGAGACCGCCGCGGGGGCCGCTTTCCTGCCTTCCGGCGAGGGAGGGCTGCGGGGACTGGTGGCGATCTATTGGCTGGACAAGGTTCTCTACGAGCTGGCCTACGAGTTAAACAATCGCCCCGGATGGGCGCGCATCCCGCTGATGGGGATCCTGTCGCTTCCGATCGAAGCTGGAGGCCGTGGATGGAACTCGACTCCGTTCCGCAACCGGCGCTAGAGCAAATGGAGCGGGTGGCGGGCGCCGACCTGGTAGTGGGAATCCTGCGCCCCGGCAACAACGGAGTGCAGGCCGGCGCGGCGGCCATGGTGCGCGAGGCGGTCGAGGGCTTCCCGCATCCCACACGCGCGGTGCTGGTGGTGGATGACGGCGGCGGCGGGGCCAAAGTGGAGGAGGATCAATCGCTGCCGGTGGTGCGCTACAAGCTGGTCGATGGGAATTCTCCGGTCTCGCCCGAAGGCGTTTATGGGGCGTGCGAGACGGTTTTCGGGATTGGCCGCAAAATCGGAGTGCGGGCGTGCACGGTGATTGCCTCCGACTTGCAGACGGTCACCTCGGCGTGGATCGACCGGCTGGCGCGCCCGGCCCTGGAGATGGAGTTCGACCTGGTGGCCCCGCGCTACGCCCGGCATAAATGGGAGGGGCTGATCAACCGGAGCATCCTCTCTCCGCTCATCCGGGCGCTCTACGGGAAGCGGATCCAAAACCCGGTTGGGCCCGATATCGGCATTTCCGGCCGGCTGATGAAGGCGCTCCTGGAGGAGCAGGCCGGCCCGCGGACGGCCGGCGCGGCATCTCCGGTGGCGTCCGTGATTTCGACTGCGGCACGCGCCAATTTCCAGATCTGCGAGGCGGAGGTGGGAGCGCGCCAGCAGCCGCCGGCGGACTGGATGAACCTGAGCACGCTGATCGCGCAGATTCTGAAGCCGGCCTTTCTGGATATGGAACGCTGCGCGGCCGTATGGCAGAGAGTGCGGGGATCGCAGGCGGTGCCGGCTTTCGGAGCGGTGGAGCCCGCACCCGAGGAAAGCGGGCCGGTAGACGCCGGACGGCTGATCGATTCGTTCCAGTTGGGCGTCAAGAACCTGCAGGACGTCTGGGGCCTGGTGCTGCCTCCCACGGTCTTGCTGGAGATCCGCAAACTGGCGCGGCTGCCGGCGGCGTCGTTCCGGATGGCGGACGATGTCTGGGTCTCGATCGTCTACGATTTCGCCCTGGCGCACCGGATCCGCACCATCAACCGCGAGCATTTGCTGCGATCGTTTACGCCGCTCTACCTGGGATGGATCGCATCCTATGCGCTGGAGATGGCCGCTGCCGGGCCGTTGGAGGTTGAGGCGCGGCTGGAGGGCCTGGCGCGGGCGTATGAGGCGGGCAAGCCGTACCTGCTTTCCCGCTGGAGGTGGCCGGACCGCTTCAATCCGTGAGGCGGGGGAGAGAAGGAGGATGTATGTGGGAACAAGTGCAACAGGCCCTGAGCCAGTCCACCACCAGGGTGGTGAGCCAGGTGGCCAGCCTGTTACCGGGCACGGTGGCGCTGTTGCTGGCGCTGCTGATCTCCGTTGTGGTGGCGCTGGTGGTGGGCGGCGTTCTGCGCCGGTCGCTGAACGGGATCAATTTCGACGAGCGGGTCATGCGATGGGGCTTCCCGTCGCTGGCGGAGTGGTCGCCCGGCAAGAGTCCCACCCGCCTCGCGGCGCTGGTGGTGGCTTGGATCGTGATCTTCATCGGGTTCGCAATCGGCGTCTCGGCCTTCGACCTGACGCTGACCTCGGCCCTGGTGGTGCGGTTCTTCGAATACCTGCCCCACGTGTTGGCGGCCATCGTGGTGCTGCTGGTGGGACACGCGATTGCCCGTTTCATGGCGCGCAGCGTGCTGATCGACGCCGTGAATATGAATCTGCAATATGCGCGGCTGCTGGCCACCGGTGTGCGCTGGATGGTGATGGTGCTGGCGGTGACCATGGCGCTCGAGCACCTGGCCATCGGAGGCGGGATCATCCGGCTGGCATTCGGGATTCTGTTCGGGGGGATCGTGCTGGCCCTGGCGCTGGCGGTGGGCCTGGGATCGAAGGAATTGGTGAGCCGCTCGCTGGAGCGGGAAGCCCACCGGGTGGCGGAAGAAACCGAAGAGCCGGTGCGGCATTTGTAGGGGGCATGCGCCGGCTGGGGTGCCTGGCCGCGGCGTCCCGAAGGTCGTCTCCGAGTTTCCCGGACACGACTGCAACGCGGCCATCGGCGTTGTGGAAGACGCGATGGTCGCCCAAGGTCCGTACGTTCGCGACGTGCAAACTGACCCGCTGCCGGGCGGCGCTATGGTTAGAATGGCTGGTGGACCTGGCGCAAGAAATCTATGGGAGGGCCATCGAGGCGCTTCGGCGCTGCTCAACTCCCTCGGGCCTGATGGCTTCCGGGCGGCGCGTGGGGCATCGGCAGGTGTGGGCGCGGGACAGCATGATCTCGCTGTTGGGCGGGCGCCTGGTGGAGGACCCCGAAATTCAGAGCGCCCTCGGCGCCAGCGTGGCCCTGCTGAAACAGCACCGCACAGCCGCCGGCGGCATCCCCAACAACGTGGATTGCGCCACCGGGCGGCCGAACTTCCGGGCGTACGCGGATGGCGGCCTGTGGTGGATTATCGGCAGCACCTTGATCGCACCCGATCCCGGCACGGTGCGCGAAGTCCTGGGCTGGTACGAGTGCCAGGACGTGGACCAGAGCGGCCTCCTCAGCATGCAGGAGAGCTGCGATTGGCAGGACCTGTTTTGCACTCGCGGGAAGGGTTTGTACCTGAATTGCCTGTATGTGCTGGCGCTCCGCGTGGCGGCCGGCCTGGTGGAATCCGCGGACCCGGAGGAGGGCCGCCGCCGCCGGTTGCGCGCGGAACGAACGGCGCAGGCGGTGAACGCCGCGTTCTGGTACGCGGGCGACGGGAACCTGCTGCGCCACATGGTCCACACGTTCAGCACGGAGAGCCAGGGCACGGAGGATTCGCTCGGGCGCAAACGCTGGCTCCCGGAGAAGCGCTACCTCGCCGGCGAGTCGTATTATCTGCCGTATCTCGGCTTTCGCGCGGCCGGCGAGTGGTTCGATTCTTTCGGGAACCTGCTGGCCATCCTGGCCGGAGTAGCAGACGGACCGCGGACGGCGGCCATCCTGGATTTCATGCCGCGCTACGCCGTGGACCGGTGGCCGGTGCGCAGTCTGACGCCGTCGGTCCAGCCGGGTGACCCGGACTGGCGCGACTACTACGGAACGCTCAACGCGCCCGATTGCTACCACAACGGCGGGGTGTGGCCGTTTCTAGGTGGATTTTACGTGGCAGCGCTGGTAGCGGCGGGGCGGCACGAGGCGGCCTCGCGGGCCCTCGACGCGCTGGCGGAGTTGAACCGCCGGGGGGAATTCAACGAATGGCACCACGGCGCGAGCGGCGAGCCCATGGGCGTGAGGGATCAAGCCTGGTCGGCGGGCATGTACCTGTTCGCTTACGAGTGCGTCCGGCGGGGGCGGGTGGCGGCTCCGTTCGGGTGCTGACGAGCGCCCGGCAGGCGCCGAACGGGCGGCGGTTGACGAGCGGCGCCCGCCGCAGAGCTGCTCAAACCGCTACGGTTGAGCGGCGGTTTTTTCGTAAGTGATTGATTTGGTTTGGGCGGCTCTTGCGAAACCGCTTAGATCGTAGCGGCCGGCGCGGGTGTGCGGCTCATCGCGCCCGCGCGGCGTCCTCCACCACGGCTCCCTCGACCATATCGGTGACCACCTCTTTGACGGCCGTTTTGACGGCGCTCTTGAGGGCCTCTTCGAGCGCCTCGGGGTCGAGTTGCAGCTCGGCGCCTTCCCCCACAATCTCCTTGACCGCGCCATTCAGGACGGGAGTCACCTGGGGTATCTCCCTGGCGAGGATTTTGGCCACCTTTTTGGCGACTTTGGCGACGGGCTTCGGATCATCGGCTCGTTCGGCGGCTTTTTGAGCCGATGCCCAATCCGCGGCGAACGTATGATGGATGGCGGCCACCACCTTGGGGGAGTGAAAGATAAGGCCGGCTTCGCGGCGCGCGTCCAGTTCCACGGCGCGCAGGCTCTGGCTGCCCACAAAGGCCTTGCGGCCGTCGCGCACCATCGAACGGGTGTGGAGGCGCATGGGCGGCTTCAACACCGCCACGCCGGGAATGGGCCGGGTGACGCGCCCGATGATACGGATGTGGACGCCGGCGGCGGCGCGTTTTTCCAGCAGGCGGACCATCTCCAGGTCGCTCACCTTGGGATCGTAAATGAGCAGTTCCTTCCTGGCTCCGGCAATAAAGGCGGTGAGTAGCCGGCGCGCATTGACCGGGCTGACCACCAGCAGGCCGGACGCGGATTCATAGGGATGACGCTGCACGTCGGCTTCGAACAGGCGGAAGGCTTCCCGCACCAGCGCCGGCATCCTGGTGACCACGCCGAAGCTGCGGCTGCGCTCGATGTCGTGATGGGTGAAGTTGAAGGCCAGGAGGAACAGCTCGCGGCGATCGACGATCATCAGTTTGGAGTGGTAGCGGGCCAGGTCGTCATCGGTGCGGGCCACCGTGACGCCGGCATCCAGCAGGCGTAGTTCGAGGCGCCGGAGGTTCTCCTCGCCGCTGCGATTGGTGTGAGCAATGAGCGCATGGACGGCCACCCCGCGGCTGACGGCATTGGCCAAAGCCCGCTCGATTTCCCGCTGATCGAAGCGGAAGATCATGATTTCGATGGTACGCTTGGCGTGGGCGATTGCCCGCACCAGCGGGTGGGGTCCATCGTTCGGTTGTACCAGGAGTCTCATTCGTTTGTGCCCCGGAGCGGCGAGAGCTTGCGTCGTTATTCACTGTGGCAGCGCTCCTGCTAGATAGGATGCAGTTGAGACACCTTTCGGAAAGGGAATCGGTTTATGCGGGTACGAAAGAATCCAATCGCGTTTTTGGCGCTGGGTGTGCTGGCGATCAGTCTTCCGGTGGCGGGACCGGCGAAACCCAAACATGACCGGCTGGTTACCCGGGTTAACGGACCGGCGGTTCTGTGGAGCAATCCGGCGGATCTCGAGTCCCGCGATCTTTTCTATGGACCCGGCGGCCGCCAGCATGAGCCGCACGGTCCGTTCACCTTCATCAAGGAGGATCTCAGCGGCACCAATCCGAAATTCGATGTGAAGGACCGGGACGGGGTGAAATGGAAGGTGAAGCTGGGGATCGAGGCGCGGCCGGAAACGGTGGCGACGCGCATCGTGTGGGCGGTGGGTTACCACGCCAGTGAGGATTACTTCCTTCCGGAACTGAAGGTCGGCGGGATGCCCGCGCGCCTCCATCGGGGCTGGAAACTGATCTCGCCGGACGGCTCCATGCGCAACGTGCGCCTGAAGCGCGAGGATGAAAAAAAGGCCGGCACGTGGGCCTGGGGCCAGGACCCCTTCACGGGCACGCGCGAACTGTACGGACTGAGGACCTTGATGGCGGTGATCAATAACTGGGACCTGAAAGACGAGAACAATGCAATTTACGAACAAGGCGGCGAGCGGGTCTACATGGTGAGCGACCTGGGCGCCAGTTTCGGCTGCGCGGGCCGCTGCTGGCCGAGAGACCGGACCAAAGGGGATTTCGAGAAATACAGCCGGTCGGGGTTCATCCGGGCGTCAACGGCGGAGATGGTGAGTTTTGAAACGCCGACCCGCGAGAACTTTCGGTACCTGGTGAATCCGAAAGAGTATTGGATGCGGCTGCACCTGAGATGGATCGGCAGAGACATTCCGCGGACGGATGCGAAGTGGATGGGGGACTTGCTGGGGCGTCTCTCGGCGCGGCAGGTCGAGGACGCATTCCGCGCGGCGGGATATTCGCAGCAGGAAGCGGATGCGTTCTCCGGCGTGCTGGAACACCGCATTACCGAGCTTGAGAACTTGTGACGCTCTCTTCGCGGCGAAACTGCAACTCGTAGAGCTGCGCGTACAGATTGCCGGCGCGCAGAAGCTCTTCGTGGCGGCCGCGCTCCACGATAGTCCCGCCCTGGACCACCAGGATCAGATCGGCGCGGCGGATAGTGGAGAGGCGGTGCGCAATCACAATGGCGGTCTTGCCCTCCATCAGGCGGTCCAGGGCTTCGAATACCAGTTCCTCGGAGGCTGCATCCAGACCGGTGGTGGGTTCATCGAGGATCAGGATGGGGCTGTTGCGGATGACGGCGCGGGCAATCGCGATGCGCTGGCGCTGGCCGCCGGAAAGCGTTACGCCGCGCTCGCCGACCATGGTGTTGTAACCCTGGGGCATTTTTTCGATGAACTCCCTGGCGTTGGCGAGTTCGGCCGCGCGGAGGATTTCGGCGCGGGTGGCGTCCGGCTTGCCGTAGGCGATGTTGTACCAGACGGGGCCGTGGAACAGGACGGTCTCCTGTAAAACGAAGCTGATCTGCCGGCGCAGGGATTGCTGGGTGAACTTGCGGATATCGCGGCCGTCGATGCGGATGACTCCGGAATCGACATCGTAGAAGCGCGGAAGCAGGCTGATGATGGTGGTCTTGCCGGCGCCGGTGGGACCGACCAGCGCGGCGGTCTGGCCGGATTCGATCCGAAAGCTGATTTCCTTGAGGACGGGGCTTTGGGAGTCGTAGCGGAACGACACGCGCTGGTACTCAATGGTCCCCTGGAACGGCGCTGCGGCCCGCGCTCCGGGCAGGTCGCAGAGCACATGGTTGGTTTCGAGGATTTCCCGTATGCGTTCGTATCCCACGGCAGCCTTGGAATAGCTGTCGGTCATCTTGGAAAGATCTTGCATGGGTTTGTACATCTTACCGAGATAGAAGATGAATACGATGAGGTCGCCCGAGGAGAGGGCCCCGCCGAGGACCATGCGGGCGCCGAACCACAGGACCATGCTGGTGCCGGCGGCCACGATGATTTCCACCAGGGGGGACAGCTTGGCCTTCAATCCGCGGGCGCGCAAGGCGATTTCCACGCTTTCGAGGCTTTCTTCCTCCAGACGGTGCTGCTCGTATTCCTCGCGGGTGAAGGCTTTGACCACGCGGATGGAGGTGAGAACCTCCTGCACCGTGGAAACGATCTCGCCTTCCTTTTTACGCACCTCGCGGGCGGCCTTCTTGATGCGGCGGGTATAGGAATAGACCACGCCGAACAGCAGCGGCGCCACGGAAAGCGCGATCAGGGTGAAGCGCCAGTTGAGGTAGAACATCACCGCGACCATGCCCACCAGCGTCAGGCAATCCACCAGGGATCCCAGGAGGCCCGAGGCGATGAAGCTCTGGATGGCGTCGATATCGCTGGTAACGCGGCTGATCAGGTCGCCGGTCTGTTTGTGATCGTGGTAGGCCAGGGACAGCCGCTGAATATGGGAATAGAGGTTGCGCCGCAAGTCGTGCATCACCCATTGGCCGACGCTGGTGGTGAGGTATTTCTGGATATAGGAGCAGAGCGCCCCCGCGAGCGCAATCAGCAGCGCGGCCAGTGCGGCCAGTTTGAGGATGGCGAGGCGGTCGCCGCCGGTGAGAGACTGGATCAGGAGATTAAGCCACCCGTGAACGGCCCCTGCCTTGGCCTTCAACACGCTATCGAAAACGATTTTCAAGGGCCAGGGTTGCAGCACGTCGGTTATGCCCTGGCCGACGGCCGCCACTAATCCAGCGGCCAGCGCCTTCCAGTGTGGGCGCAGGAGGTCGCGGATGCGCAGCTTTCGCGCCGGGGTTGGACACGGGGTCATTTGAAGCCGAGGAACTCCCGTACCACATTGAAGCCCGCGGTCACGGCGACCGAGGCTCCAAAGCTGACCGCCGCGTGATCGACGCCCCTGGTGCTGGGTGGTTGCCAGGCACGGGAGACTAACGCGGCGCCGGCAAAGGCGGCGATACGGGAGAACGAGACGCGCCGGTGGGAGCCGCCACCGGCATCGTTGTGGCGCGTGACCAGGCTGCTTTCCAGGGCGTACACGAGGCGGCCGCGAGTTCCGCCCAGGCCGGAAGGCACGTAGCGGTTGTCCTCGTGCAACAGGCTGGCCCCGGTTAACAACAGGGTGGAATTGACCAGGTGTTGCGCATAGGCACTGCCGAAGCGGGTGGCAAAGGCTCCATCGCCCTCGCCCCATTCGTGAGGCACATCCCGCAACTGTCCCCACCCCGCGCTGGTGGCGCAAGTAAGGAATGAGATCGGCGAGACCCAGGACTTGACATACTCGCGCAGCCTGACCTTCTCGGTAACGGGGGTGTAGGGGGTCTGCGCCGGCGGGTTGGTGGACGGATCGAGAGCCGGCGGCGCGGTTCGATTGGCCCCACCGGGCGTTTGCGCATGCGACCGGCA
>JASHSS010000541.1 GCA_030038565.1 Bryobacteraceae bacterium | reverse complement strand
GCAATATATGCGCCACCGTCCAATGCTCGGCCACATTCAGGTTGGCGCCTTCGGCCACCGCGAACGGCCGGCCGGTCATCATCCGGATGGCGTCGTCGTAAGCGCCGGCGGCCACTTTCAATCCGATGAACCGGTTCTGCGCATCGTCGCGCTGCGCCACCACCGCGGCGTTCCGCTCGAACAGGGGCAGGCGCCGTTCCAGGGGAACCCCGGCCTGTTCGTAGAACTCATCCAACTCCGCGAAATGCAGTGGGTATTTGCGTTCCGCCGCCACGGCTTTCTCCAGTTCGGCGATCGCCCGGTTGAGGTCCGGCGCCTTCTGGTGCGCCCAGGCGATGGCCAGGTTGCGATGCACGATAGCGAACTGCGAATCGAGCGCCGCGGAAGCCTCCCACATCCTGGCAGCCTCCTCGGGTTGCCAGTCGTACAACAGATTTCCCAGGTAATAGGGCGCGCGGGCATCCTTCGGATTGGCCGCCATGGCCGCGCGCAGCACCTCGATGGCCTCGTTCTGAAACGGAAAAACGTAGTCGGGCGGCATGGCCGCGGCCAGCCTGTCGTATTCGGCGGCCTTCCCCGCGTGTCCCAGCTTGCCCTCGAAATAGCCCAGGTAGTAGTAGGCCATCGGATGAATCTTGGATTTGTCGGGCGCCCCGGCGATGCTTTGCCAAAGCGCCTCCGTGCCGTCCTGCCACAGCCCCGCATCCAGGTACTCCGCGGCCGTCTCCTGGGCCGTGGCGGGATGCCGGTTCATGGCCGCCGCCAGTGTTCGCGCGGCCTCCGGGCTTCGGGTGGCCAGCCAGTTCTCGGCCATCGAGCGGACGTCCAGCGGATCGGCCCGGTGCGCCGCGGCCAGTGCTTCGAGCGCCTCTTTGGATCGCCCCAGGTGGCGCAGCAAGGCGGCCTTGAGATTCTGCGCGCGGATGTTGAGCGCGTCCGCGTCCGTCGCGCGATCTACCAGATCCAGCGCCCCGTTCAGATCGCCGCCGGCAGTGGCGATCTCCGCCAGCGAACCGTATGCAGCGGCCTTCCATGCCTGGCTCCAGGTGGCCTTGTAAAAATACTTGTAAGCCTCGTCCGGCTTTCCCTCCGCTTTCAGCACCGCGCCCAGGTAATACAGCGCCTCCCCATCCTTGGGGCTGGTATAGCGGTCGGTGAGCCGCGCGAGCGCCGTGCGCAGGCAGCCCTCTGCTTCGGCGTAGCGAGCCTTGGCGAACCAGGTGATGCCCAGCGCCGTGTTGACGCGGGCATCTCCGGGGTTACGCCGGAGGGCCTCTTCCCAATACGCCAGCGGATCGATCACCGGATCGTGGAACTGCTGCGCGCGCAGCCCGATCAGGTACAGCTCTTCGTTGGTTTTGACATCCGCCGGGCGCGCCGGCGCGGTCACCGGCTTGGGCATCGGCTCCGGCGTAAGGCGCACCGGTTGGTAGGAAACCAGCTCGCGGCCCTGGTCCGCAATCGAAGCCACCAGGTCGTGCTCGTCGATGCCCGCCGGCACCGGCACGCTCTTCACGTAGGGCCGCGCGGGATCGATGGCGATGGTCTCGCGGACCAGCACCCTCTCGCCCGCCCGCAGCACCACCTGCGCCGCCGTGTGCGCCGCGGTGGTATGAAAGCCCAGTTTGGCCACGCCGTTTGAGACTTCCAGATTCACGGCGGCATCCAGGTTGGCCTTCTTGACCCCGCCAATCCCACGGAACGGATACCAGTTCATCGAGAACGACCGCGTCTCGTAAGGCTGCAGCCAGCTATAGTCCGGCTGGTTATCCGAGTAAGCCCCCGCCATCAGCTCGATGTAGGGGCCGTCGTCGTCGGTGAGAATCTTGTCCCAGGCCCGCCCGCTGGGGCCGTTTCCCCAGGTCCAGAACTTCTTGCCGGGGACGATGTTGTGGTCCGACACGCTCATCGTGCCGGCGTCCTTGCCATGGTCGTAGCCCGCGAAGAAATCGTCCTGGTAATTCCAGGCGAATACCGAATTCGAGGAGATGTGGTTCTTATACCAACTGATGTCCACGCCCCCGGTGAAGTCCGCCCCGGCATACCGGCTGGTGGAAAACGGCCACGCCGTGAACTCCCGCTTGGCATGGTACACGCCGTATTGCGTGCCGGGCGGGAAGATCACCTGGTAGTTTTCGTTGGCGTGCACCGCCAGATTGGCGAAGCACAACATGGTGTTGACGATGGGGGTGCGGTTGAGGATCCGCACCCGCGCTTCCAGGTACGATCTTCCCGGCCGCAGCGTGTAGCCCACGGCCCACCGCATCCGCTGGCGGATTTCCAACTCGCCTACCCAGAGGGTCTTGCTGCCGTCGGCGTTCTCCTCGATCTTGTACTGCACCGGGATGAAGGTGCTGGCGCGGTGATGGTGCGGGATATTCCACTCCATCCCGCCCGAAATCCAGGCTCCGATCAGGCCGATCAGCGCCGGCTTGATAACGTGCTGGCGGTAGATGAAATTGTACTGATTGGTCTTGTCCACGCCTTCGAAGATCCGCCCGCCGATCTCCGGCAGCACCCCGATGCGCAGGTATTCGTTCTCCAGGTAAACCGCGGTGTAAGTCTTATCCACCTTCTTGCCGGTGAGCGTGTCGTACATCGGATACGGATACACCGGCCCCTGCGCGCCCTGGGATTGCCGCCCGAAAAAGAACATCGGATTGGGCTCCGGCGGCCCGGCCAGATACGTGGGCAGAGTGATCGTCTCTTCCCAAGCCCTCACCGGGGCAGCCGCGCGACCCGCATCGGGCGGCCATCCTCCCAGCAGCAGAACCACCGCCAGGCAGGCCGGGATGGGGACCGCAACCCTTTTGCGGAACATAGCGTTTCCTCCAAAACAGGATCTGAATGGCCGGTATTGTAGCGCCGGGCTGCCGCGAACGCCACGCCGTCACGCGGCGAGTGCCGTCAGGCGGCAAGTACCGTCAGGCGGCGAGTGCCGCCGAGCGCCGGGGCACGCCTCCGCGCATTGCCTTTTACCGCGGGCGGCCCACCCGGGGGCAGGCGATTCACGGGTCCGCCAGCTTCTTCGATCTGTTTCCGCCCTCCCGCGTCTAGCCCAGGCAGCCGGCGCCGCGTCTAATCGGCCGTCGGCCTGGACTTTGCCGCCTTGGGATTGGCCGCGCGCCGGGTGCCGGTGCGCCGTGCCGCGGCGGCCGCCTTCCCCCACTCCTCCGGTCCCGCGCACCGCCCGATGGAAACCATCTCAAGCCGCCCGGCCGGCGTATCAGCTCGTGACTGGCATCCAGGCGACCTCCGTACGGCGCCATTCCAACTCAGCGCACGCCAGCGCGGATCGGCGGCCGGACAATCTGGCCGTTCAAGACATACCGGGCCGGCCGCACGGCGGGCAGGCTGAGCGTAAGCACGGAGTTCCAGCGGGGATCGGCCGCTGCGCGCAAGCGTGACCGGCCGCGGTTGACCCTCGTGCATCTTCTCGCTCGTTTTCGCCGCTCCGCGCCGTTCTCAGGCGGCCGCCGCGCCTCGCGAAGAAGGGGCCTTTGCGCCATGTTCCACAAAGGTTAAGTTTTGAGAGAACCCCGTTTACTGTCCATGACACCTCAATGCCCGATCCTGGGCTTTACCGATCCTACAACGCCAATTGGCCGCGATAAATCATCTCTTTCGGATCAAACCTCGCCTTAATGCGAATCCCGCTCAGATCCATGCGGAAGGACAGAGCTTTATCACTTGCCTTGATCACTGGATTGCGATTGGGAAATCCGAATAGTAAGGTTAGTTTGTCCAATGTCAGAGCCACGAACTCAGCC
>JASHSS010000052.1 GCA_030038565.1 Bryobacteraceae bacterium | reverse complement strand
GCGTCCGGCCTGTTCGACCACCTGGAGCAATGGCGGACCGCGCAGGAACTCGCCCGCCTGATGGGGTTGAACCGCCACGCCCTGGCCGAAACTCTGGAGTGCCTGCTCTCCCTGGGCCTGCTGGAATGCGGGCCGCGGGGATATCGCAACCTCGAGTTGGCTTCCCGCTACCTTCTGGATGATTCCCCGCAGACCCTGCGTCCCGCGCTGCTGGCGATGTCGGCGCACCTGGCGCCGCTCGGCTCGATCGGCCGCTACGTATTGGATGGCCGCCAGAATGGCGCCCCGCCGGAGTTTGATCGGCTGCAGAAGGAATTCTGCGAATGCCTGGCCCGCTATTCCGCTCCCTTCGTACTGGACAGGCTCGACCTGGAGCATGCCCGCGATGTGCTGCTGGTCGGTTGGGGCGGCGAAGCCTACCGCCGCCTGTTATCCCGGCGCTGGCCGGACGTGGCAGTGGAATTGTGCAATCCGTTTGAAGGCGATCTCCCCTCCGGCCCCGCCGCCGTCCTGCCCGCGAATGGCCGGCGCTACGGAGCCGTGCTGCTCTCGGGCCTCCTGCCGTGCTGCGGTCGCAGCCAGTTCCAGCCTGTGGTGGAACGCGCCGCCGGCCTGTTGACGGCGGATGGGACGCTGGTTCTCCACGATGCGTTTCTGTCTACGGAAACCCCGCCCCCGCCGGAGGTCACGCTAACCGCGCTGCGGCGGCACGTCCTCGCCGGCGGGAGCGGCAATTGGTCGCTCGCGCGGCTCCAATCCGAGCTGGATTCGCTGTCTCTGCACATGACGGCATCCGAAGCCCTCCCCGGCGGCACCCGCGTGGTGACCGCCAGACCAGTGTAGTTTTTGTCGCCGCGCCCGGCGAGGCCCCGGAAGATTCCGCGCCGCAACAGCGCGGGCTGGACGGGCCGGAGCCTCCGCGGAGGGCCGCGAATTCCCCGGCCCGCGCGTGAAGGCGCCATGCCGGGCGCGCTGGACGCCATTCCCTTCGAGCCTCCGGCGCTGCGCCGCGCTCTTCAGCAAGCCAAGGACCTGACGATGCGCCACAGACCGCGCCACCATTCGGATCAACGGTCGTGACAGAGCCGCGAGCGTAAGCGAACAGCCCCCCAAGTTGTCTGCCGGCGGCGACACGGTCTTTCTCCACAGCCGCCACCAGAAGAAATCAATCCACCCGCCGAATGTCAGGGATCGCCCGAAGAGTGTAGGTTTTCTCGGCTCGCAGGGAGGCGCCGGCGACACCCAATCCGCAACTTCTCGATTTCTCCATTGGTCTACGCCGGATTTTATCGAAATGCTCTTGCCGGAAACTATATTTGAGACCCGTTAGTTGAAGAATCCAGCAATGCGCCGTTCGTGCCGCCAGCTTGGCCCAAGTCCCCAGGCGCGCGCGAATTCCTAAACCACAGAAAACCGCATATTGAAGATAAAAAGCTCTTAAAATTAGCAAATAATCTTGTGCCAATAGTTGATCGGATATATATTCGAGTTGGTCAAACTATCCGGAACCAGGTAAGCAGCCGATGCAGCCAGGCGAAATCGAAGCCGCCCCAAACCCGATCTCCGCGGAGTTGAGCAACGAGTTCCTCTCGAGCGCTCGCGCCTTCGCCTGGTCGGTGCGGGAAGTCATCGAGCGCACGGTCCTGAACGAGGTGGCCGGCGATAAGCTGACCTTCTCCCAGCTCAAGCTGCTCTATCTGGTGGCCCACACGGATGTGCTCAACATTGGGGATGCCGCCCGGTTCCTCGGGGTGACCTGCGGTGCGGCCAGCCGGGTGGTGGATAAACTGGTCCACCGGCGCCTGCTCCGCCGCATCGCCCCCGCCGAGGACCGGCGGTCGTTCCGCCTCTCTCTGACCGAGACCAGCCGCAAACTGATGGACGCCTACCAGGCCGCCCGGGACGAGCGGGCCAAGCGGGCCCTCAGCCAGTTTCCCCCGGAGGAGTTGCGGCGGACCAGCGAACTTCTCGACCGCCTGGCCGGGGCGATCGTCAGCGACAGCGCCGCGCCGGATGCCGTCTGCATGCAGTGCGAAATCTATTTTCGCGAGCGTTGCCGATTCGGCGAGTACGGGCGGAGGAATTGTTTTTATCAGCATCATAAGACGCGGAGTCCGGAGCCTTATCGCAATCCGGATCCCGCGGAAGGAAAGGTGGACTAATGCCGAGTTACGTCAATCCGGACAAGTGCGACGGGTGCAAGGCGCTGGACAAAACCGCGTGCCAGCACATCTGCCCCAACGATCTGATGGTCCTGGACAAAGACACCATGAAGGCCTACAACCGGGACGTCACGATGTGTTGGGAGTGCTATAACTGCGTCAAGATCTGTCCCACGCAGGCCGTCGAGGTCCGCAGTTACGCGGACTTTGCCCCCCTGGGCGCTTCGGCGACGCCGATGCGTTCCACGGACTCGATCCTGTGGACCGTCAAGTTCCGCAACGGGAACGTCAAGCGGTTCAAATTCCCCATCCGCACCACGCCCGAGGGACAGGCGGCGCCGGACGGCGGTTTTCAAACCAAGGCCGACCTGAACAGCCCGGTGCTGTTTACCGAGCCCGCGTCCGTGGGTATGGACGACATATTCCGGTTGAAGAACTGAGAGGAGACGATTCCAATGGCCGATTTTGAAACTGTTGTGGTAGAAACCGATCTGCTGATCCTCGGCGGCGGCATGGCCGCCTGCGGCGCGGCCGTCGAGGCGGCTTACTGGGCCAAGGAGAACGGCCTCAAAGTCACGCTGGTGGATAAGGCTGCGGTAGATCGCTCCGGAGCCGTCGCCATGGGCCTCTCCGCCATCAACCAGTACGTCGGGTTGAAGGACGGCGCCAACTCGGTGAAGGACTACGTGGACTACGTCCGCAACGACCTGATGGGGGTTACCCGCGAAGACTTGGTGGCGAATATCGCCCGCCACGTCGATTCCAGCGTCCACCTGTTCGAAAAATGGGGCCTGCCGATCTGGAAAGACGAAGCCGGCAACTACGTGCACGAGGGCCGCTGGCAGCTCATGATCAACGGCGAATCGTACAAGGTGGTGGTGGCCGAAGCGGCCAAGAACGCGCTCCGCGAAAGCGGCGTGGGCGAGATC
>JASHSS010000540.1 GCA_030038565.1 Bryobacteraceae bacterium | reverse complement strand
GCGCCCTGCAGGAAGCGCCCCAGGAGGCGATCACCGCTCCGGTTCCGGCGCCGGCGGTTCCGCCCGGGGCTTTCGTTCCGCCGGCGGCTCCGAGGGCAGCTCCGGTTCCGGGTCCGACTGCGCCGGTCGCGGCGGTTCCACCAGGGTCCCCGTGGGCTGCTCCGCCTCCGCTTGGGGTTGCAACGCCAGCGGGGCCGGGCGGAGTCGCTACGCCCGCGGCATTTGTTCCACCGACGGCTCCGGTCGCCGCTCCGGTTCCGGGTCCGGTTGCGCCGGTGGCGGCGGTTCCACCGAGGGCCCCGTGGGCTGCTCCGGCTCCGGTTGGGGTCGCAGCGCCAGCGGGGCCGGGCGGGGTCGCTCCGCCCGCGGCTTTTGTTCCGCCGACGGCTCCGGTCGCCGCTCCGGCTCCGGGTCCGGCCCTCCAGGCCAACGCCCATCTCGATGAAGTGAAACCGGAGACCAAGGCGACGCGCATTGCCGCGCCGCCCAAAAAGCCCGCGGCTGCATGGATCCTGGGCGCCGTCTGGATTCTGGCCGCCTGCGCTGGAATCGCTGCCCTGTTGGCAGGCGGGTCCTGGCTTTACCGGACGGCCCCGTGGAAGGGCCTGCGTCCGGCCGAGGCGGCCGCCCATTCGGTTGCGCCCGGCTCTCCTCCTCCCTCGCCTGCGCCCGCCGCGCCGCCCGCGTCGTCGCCCGCCGTGGTCGCTGCCCCGAGCGTGGCCCGGTTCAGCGCCAGTCCGGACTCGGTCGCGGCCGGCGGTACGGCAACCTTGCGCTGGGAAGTGAACGGCGCGGCCGAAGTCCGCATCGAGCCGCAAGTGGGCAAAGTGTCAGCCTCGGGCGCCCGCGCGGTCCACCCGGACGAATCCACCACCTACACCCTGACGGCCACGGGCGCGGGCGGTGAAGGGTCCGCGCAGGTCTCGATTGCGGTGACCCCTCAGGTCTCCAGGGCCAACCCCGCCGTTTCCGCCAAGTCGCTATATGAGAGTGGAATGGCGGAGAGCCAGGCGGGGAACTCCGATAAGGCCATGGCGCTCTTCCGCCAGGCGGCCGAAATGGGAGACGTCCGGGCCATGCTGGAGGTCGCCGAAGAGGGGTTGGACAGCGACAACGGCGACTCCGAACGCTGGTTCCGCAAGGCCGCCGAACTGGGCGATTCCACCGCCATGCTGAACCTGGGCGCGATGTACCAGCTGGGCAACCACGTCAAGGAGGATTACGCGCAGGCCGTGGTCTGGTACCGGCGCGCGGCGGAGAAGGGTAACCCCTCCGCCATGTACAACCTGGGCCGTATGTATGAACGAGGGCGCGGCGTCCCCGAGGATCTTGCCAAGGCCAAGGAGCTGTACCAGAAGGCCGCCGCCAAGGGCAATTCGGATGCCCGCATCCGCTTGGACCAGATGACGGACAAGTAGCCTCCTTTTTACGAAAGGCTCAGGCTATAGGCCAGCACCGCCAGAACGATGAAAGTAATGATCACGTAGGCCCGGTCGCCCTGGATGGCGAACGCCACCAGCGAGAACACCACCCGCGCTACGGGGGTGGCCACCAGGATAAGCAGTCCCACCCAGATCATCGTCAGGGCGTGGGGATTGCCCGTGCCGCCGGAAGCCAGATACCAGGCGCCGCCAGCCGCCACCACCGCCGCGGCCGTCAGAACCCCGGCGCGCAGCAGGTAGCCGATCAATTCGTCCATGCGCTGGTCGGTCATCACAGCCTCCCCGTGACCCCGCTGTAGATCATTTCGATGGCCATCACCGCGATCACCACCGCAAACACCAGGCGCAGGGTATGGGTGGCCGCACCCGCCAGCTTGCGCGCGCCCAGCACCGATCCGCCCAGCACCCCCAGCATCACCGGCATGGCCAGCGAGGGCAGGATGTAGCCGTGCCGTATATAAATGCCGGCGCTGGCCGCGGCGGTCACCCCGATCATGAAATTGCTGGTGGTGGTGGACACCTTGAAAGGAATCCGCATGATCTGGTCCATGGCGATCACCTTCATGGCGCCCGAACCGATTCCCAGCAACCCGGACAGCAGGCCCGCCCCGAACATCAGGCTGAAACCGCTCTTGACCCGCTCCACTCCGTACCGCACCAGTTGCCCGGAATCGGGATAGGCGCCATTCAGCCGCAGGCGCTGGGCCAATGGATCGGAGACGGTCGATACATGCTCGGCGTGCTGCAGCACCGAATGCCACGCGGAATACAGCAGGACCGCGCCGAAAACGATGGCCAGCGCCGAACCGGGCACCACCGTGGTGAGATGGGCGCCCGCCACGGCGCCCAAAGTGGTGGCGATCTCCAGAAACATACCCACGCGCACGTTGGAGAAGCCTTCCCGAACGTAAGCCGCGGCGGCGCCGGAAGAGGTGGCGATGACCGAAATCAGCGCCGCGCCCATGGCATGGTGGAGGCTCACGCCCATCAGCAGGGTGAGTACGGGCGTGACCACCACCCCGCCGCCCAGGCCGGTGAGCGATCCCAGGTATCCGGCCAGGGCCGAGATCCCCAGGACGATCAGGGTAAATTCCAGGTGGTTCATAGGCGGGCCTGCCGGAGCATCAACGGAAACCGGCGGCCGTTTCGGCTTCCCGCTCCAGCGCCGCGCGGTCCAGGATGTGGACGCGGCGATCGTCGATACGGACGATCCCCTCCGCGCGAAAGCGCGCCAGGTTGCGCGAGACCACTTCGCGCACGGTGCCCAGGCGCGAGGCCAGTTCCTGGTGGGTGACCGGCAGATCGAACTCATCGCCCCCGCCTTGGCTCGCGGCCTCCAGCAGCAGGCGGGCCAGCCGTCCGGTGACGCTGCCGAAGGCGATGGATTCGACCACCCCCACCAGGTGGCGCAGGCGCCGTCCCACCACCGCCAGAATCTTCAGGGCCACCTCGGGATTCTGCCGGCAGACCTGCTGAAAGTCGGCTTTATTGATGAACAGCGTGGCGACCGGCCCGACGGCGCGCACCGAGGCGGGATAAGGGCCGCCATCGAACAGCGGCAATTCGGCCACGGTGGAGGGCGCGGTCTCCATTGACAAGGTCATTTCGCGCCCGGCCGCCGAAGTCTTGAAGATCTTGACGCTGCCTTCGAGAATCAGGAAGATGCCCGCGCACGGCTCGCCTTCCCAGAACAGCATCTCTCCGGCGGCAAACCTGCGCTCCACGGCCCGCTGGCTCAGGGCCAGCGCCTCGCTCGCGCTGAGGCTGGCGAACAGCGCAATCTCGGACAAGGCCGCGGGTTTGGAGAGCAAGCTTCATCGTAGCATCCGAAACCGCTC
>JASHSS010000539.1 GCA_030038565.1 Bryobacteraceae bacterium | reverse complement strand
CTGGCACGCGGCTTCTGGGGTCCGGACCCGACCACGATCCAGGAAGCGGAGTCAGGGCCGGCTTTCCAGTGGACGGATCGCCTGCGGCTGATTCTGGTAAGCGCGCTGCAGGTGGACAAGGCGGTCCTGTTTTCGGCCCTGATCACGGTGGCCGGATTTGTGCCTCTCTTTACCATGCAGGGCGTCGAGGGCCAGATCTTCGGACCCATGGCGCGCACTTACGGATATGCGTTGGCCGGAGCGTTGATTGCGACGTTCACCATCACCCCCGTGATCGCCTCCATGCTCATCCCCCAGCACGTGAAGGAAGTGGAAACCATCGTGGTTCGCATCCTGCACCGGCTGTACAACCCGGCATTGCGGTTTACCTTGAAAAACCGCTTCCTGGTGGTCGGTTTGGAACTGGCCTTGTCCCTGGGAACCTTCTTCTTCATCGCGCCGAAGCTGGGTAGCGAATTTCTTCCGCATCTGGAAGAAGGCAACTTCTGGATTCGCGCCTCCATGCCCATCACCCTCTCGCTCGAAGACGGCGAAGCGGCCTCGCGAAAGATGCGCGAGATTCTCCTGCGCCACCCCGAGGTCCTGACCGTGGTTTCCCAACACGGACGGCCCGACGACGGCAGCGACGCTTCGCCATTTTCGAACGTCGAGCTATTCGCCCCGCTGAAGCCTTTTGACGAATGGCCCAAGGGCTTGACCAAGGACAAGCTTACGGAGCAGATTCAACGTGATTTTCAGCAGGAGTTGCCGGGAGTGGTCTTCAACTTCTCGCAATACATCGAGGACAACATCGAAGAAGGAATTTCGGGCGTCAAGGGCGTCAATTCCGTCAAGATCCTGGGACCCAACCTGGAAGTGTTGACCGAACTGGCCAACAAGGTCCGCGACCAGATGGCGCAGGTTCGCGGCGTTGCGGATCTCGGCATCTTCCCTGTTCTGGGGCAGCCCAACCTGAACATCAGAGTCGATCGCGAAGAGGCGGCGCGTTACGGCCTCAATTCCGGCGATGTGAATTCGGTGGTTCAAGCCGCCATGGGCGGCGCCGTTGCGACCGAGGTTCTGGAGGGGCCGCGCCAGTTCGACCTGGTGGTTCGTTATACCCCGGAATACCGGCAGAACGTTGACGAAATCCGTAACATCAAGGTGGGGTATACCACCGCCAGCGGCGCCAATGCCTATATTCCGCTGAGCGAACTCGCCAAGATCTCGTTGGATACCGGAGCGGCCTGGATTTACCACGAGAGCATGAGCCGCTTTATCCCCGTGAAATTCAGCGTGCGCGGCCGCGATCTCGGCGGAACGGTGGAAGAGGCGCAGGAACGCATCGCCAAAAACGTGAAGCTTCCGTCCGGATACCGGCTCGTCTGGGCGGGCGAATTCGGCGACCTTCAGGAAGCCAAAAAACGCCTGGAGATCATCGTGCCCATCAGCTTCATCCTGATCGCCGGCGCCCTCTATAGCCTGTTCAACAATTTCCTGGATTCGATATTGGCGCTGGCGGGCATACCCGACGCCATTGTTGGAGGCATCCTCGCCCTCTACGTCTCCGGCCTCAACTTCAGCATCTCGGCCGCCATCGGCTTCGTCTCCCTGTTCGGCGTGTCCGTCATGGACGGTATCCTCATGATTACGTTTTACAACCAGGAGCGATCCCACGGTTTCGCTCCGGTAGACGCCATGTACCGCGCCGCTACCACGCGCATGCGCCCCCTCCTGATGACGGCGCTCTCGGCTTGCATAGGGTTGTTTCCCGCGGCCATTTCGACCGGCATCGGCAGCCAGGTGCAGCGTCCGCTGGCTACGGTGATCGTGGGCGGCATGTTGGTTGGCCCGGTCATGCTGCTCCTCGCCGTGCCCGCGCTACGGCTGCTGGTTTTGAATGCCGAGGACCATGGGCCGCGACCGGAGGCCAGGTGACGACGACTCTCGCGTTGGTGATGGCTGCTTCGGCAGGTCTGGCCTCGGCAGCCGCTTCCGCCGGCCAGGACGCCCGCGCGCCTCGCAAGCCTCAGCCATCCGCACACATCCGTCCAGCCAGGCCGCAACTCCGCCTTCCGCTGCCCAAGCGCCCGGCGCCGCCTCCGTCCGGAACTGCTATGCGGGATCGCCGCGGTTCCACGGGAGTTTCTCCCGCGGTAAAAAGCGCCCTGATTCCCAGCCCAGCCGCCAATCCGGCCGCCCGAAGTTCCGCCGTTCGTCCGCCGGCTCCCCTCGGGGCCGCTGCACTGGGGTCGCGGGAGGCGGGCTACCGCCCGGAACCCTCTGTGCGGCCGCCGGCTCCTCTCGGGGCCGCTGCACTTGCGCCAGGCGGTGCGGGCCGCCATGGCCCCAATCCGGCCATGGTTGCGGGATCCATGCCGCTGAGTAATCGGAACACCGGCGCCCTCGACGGCAGACAGGTGCACCGGCGGCCTTAACGAAAGGATTTCTTATGAGCCTGATTCGACAGTCGCCTTTCTTGGGCTTGCTGGCAATCACTTCGGTTTGCCTGCTCGCCGTAGGCTGCGTGGTGGGGCCGAACTTCAAGAAGCCCGCGGCCCCGCAGGCGCCGGATTATACGCCCACCCCCGCCACTGCCACCACAGCCACGCCCAACGTCTCCGCCGGCGAGGCCCAGGCCTTCGCCAAAGGGCGGGATATCCCAGGGGATTGGTGGAGCGTCTTTCACTCCAAGCCCCTCGACGATCTGATCGAGCGGGCGCTCAAGGCCAATCCCGACCTGAAGTCGGCGCAAGCCGCCCTACAGGTCGCCAGGGAGAACACGCTGGCGCAGCGCGGTTACTATTACCCAACCGTGACGGCGGGCTTTTCGGCTGCCCGCGGAAGGACATCCTCCGAGGTTTCGCCCGCCACCTTCTCGGGCGCCCTCGCCTACAGCTTTTTTACGCCGGAGGTCAGCGTATCCTACACCCCCGATGTCTTCGGCTTGAACAAGCGAACCGTGGAGTCCCTGAAGGCCCAGGAAGAGCAGGCCCGTTATGCCCTCGCCGCCACGCATATCACCATAAGCTCCAATATTGCCGGCGCCGCCATTCTGGAGGCGTCTTTGCGGGGGCAGATCGCCGCCACACGGGAACTCATCTCCGCCGCCACCAAGATGCTGGAGATTCTGCGCAGCCAATATGCCAAGGGATATGCCAGCCAGCTCGACGTCGCGGCCCAGGAAGCCCAGGTCGCGCAGGTCGCCGCTACCATGCCTCCGTTGCTGAAGCAATTGGCTCAGAACCGCGACCTGCTGGCGGCCCTCTCGGGCGCGTACCCCAACCAGGAGATGGCGGAGAGGTTTGAGCTTGCGAGTTTCGAACTGCCTCGCGAGTTGCCCGTCAGCCTTCCTTCCAAGCTGGTGGAACAACGCCCCGATGTGCTGCAAGCCGAAGAGAACCTGCACGCCGCGGCCGCTCTGATCGGGGTCGCACACGCCAACCGGCTGCCCAGCTTTAACCTCACGGCCGATGCCGGCAGCATGACCGTGATTTTCAGCCATCTTTTCTCGAAAGGCGGCTTTTGGGACACCGCCGCGGGCATCACCAAACCGATCTACGATGCCGGTACGCTGCGTCACCGCGAGCAAGCCGCGATCGCCGCTTACACTCAGGCCCAGGAGCAGTATCAAAGTACGGTTCTCACGGCCTTTCAGAATGTGGCCGACACCCTGCATGCGGTCCAGCAGGATGCCGAGGGCTTAAAGGCCGCCGCTGCCGCCACCACCGCCGCGGCTGTCACGCTCGACCTGACCCAGAAACAGCTTGACAGCGGCTACACCAACTACCTGGCGCTCCTGACCGCCGAACAGGCCTATCAGCAAGCCGTGATCAACCAGGTGCAGGCTCAGTCGAACCGCTATACCGATACCGCCGCGCTGTATCAAGCCCTCGGCGGGGGCTGGTGGAACCGCCCCGATCTGCCCAAGAATTGACCCGAGGCGCGCTATACATCCTCCAATCCAAAGAGCCGCGCAATCTCCCGATTTCCCGATTCCCGCGCCAGTATCCGAAACGGTTTTCCATTCGCAGCGTTCGCCAGCCGCAGCCCTGGAAAGCGCTCCAGGAATCGCGCCACCCACCGCGCGTCTCCAAGTTCGATGGCATAGGCAAGGTCGGTGAGTTCAATCGCCAGATAGCCGCCCATCTCCCGCAGATATTCAATCGCCCAGCCTGCCGGCGTAGCGCCGAACTGCCCATCGGCGCTGTTGATTTCGGCCCCTCGTTCCACCAGCAGCCGCGCCACTTCCCGATGCCCGTTCAGCGTGGCGTAGTGCAGGCACGTGGCGCCCGATTCGTCCCGTTGGTTGGCGAGGTAGCGGTTTGCGTCGAGCATCGCCCTGACGCGATCCAAGTCCCCCGCCTTTACCGCTTCGAACAGCCTCGCGATTTCACTCACGTTTTCCGCGCTTTCTCCGGGCCCAGAGGGCACCCCGGAGGGCACCCCGGGGAGCACCCCAGAGGGCATTCTCCGCGTCGGGGACGCCGCCCGCCCGAGTCCGGAAAGTTTCGGTTCCCCTGAACGTCGAAGCCGCTTCGATGGGGCGGCTGCCCGGTGAAGACGCCCCGGGCGCACGGCCTAAACCAGAACGCCCGCCAGCACCTCGAGACACGCCTTCGAGAAGGCCGGCAGATCCTCCGGCTTGCGGCTGGTTACCAGGTTTCGGTCCACCACCACTTCCGCGTCCACCCAGTGCGCGCCCGCGTTGATCACATCGTCCTTGACGGCGAAGAAACTGGTTGCCTTGCGCCCCTTCAACATCCCGCCAGCCGAGCACAACACCCACAGACCGTGGCAGATCGAGGCTACCAGCTTGCCGGCCGCATCCATTTCGTGCACAAACTGATTAGCCTTCGGATGCCGCCGTATGTGGTCCGGCGCATAGCCTCCCGGTATCACCACGCCGTCGAATTGGGAGGCCTTGACGTCGTCGTAGGAAAGCTGGCACTTCACCGGGTAGCCGAGCTTGCTGGTGTAGGTTTCGCCGGCCTTCGCGCCCACCGTGATGACCGTCGCGCCGGCTTCCTGGAAACGGAACAGCGGGTACCACACCTCCATTTCCTGATACAGGTTGTCCACCAGAATGGCGATCTTCTTATCGGCAAGTTCCATGTTCCTATGGTACCCGCGTTGGCCCGGCGCCGGCGCGCTAAACTCCAGCCCTGTGTTGCTCTGAGGCGAGGCAGGCATTCAGCCGGCCGGGGCGGACTCGCGGTGATCAGGCGGAGGTTTTCGGGCCGGCGAGCGGGATGTAATAGCGGCTGGGGCTACTTCATGCGGGAGATGAAGTTGGTGTCGAATCGGCCGGCCTGGAAGTCGGGGTTGGCCATGATGCGGAGATCGAGGGGGATGGAGGTGTGGATACCCTCGACGATGAACATTTCGAGGGCCCGTTGCATGCGGCGGATGGCCTCGGGGCGGTCGGCGCCGTAAGCGATCAGCTTGGCGACCAGGGAATCGTAGAAGGGAGGGACGACGCAATCGGTATAGGCCCAGGTATCGACGCGGATGCCGATGCCGCCGGGGAGGTGGAAACCGGTGATGCGGCCGGGGGAGGGGACAAAGGTATCGGGGTTCTCGGCGTTGATGCGGCATTCGATGGCGTGGCCGCGGATCTCGATGGGATGGGGGATGATCTCGGCGAGGGATTCGCCCTGGGCGATGCGGATCTGGGCTTTGACGATGTCGATGCCGGTGACGAACTCGGTGACGGGGTGCTCGACCTGGACGCGCGCGTTGACTTCGATGAAATAGAGGCGGCCGGTTTCGTCCATGAGGAACTCGACGGTGCCGGCGTTGGTGTACCCGGCGGCGGCGGCGGCCTTCTGGAGGGCGGCGGAGATTTCGGCGCGCTGGGTGGCGCCGAGGACCGGGGAAGGGGCTTCCTCGATCAACTTCTGGTGGCGGCGCTGGATGGTGCATTCGCGCTCGCCGAGGATCTCGATATGGCCGTGCTCGTCGGCGAGGAGTTGGAACTCGATGTGGCGGGGGGCGGGGATGTACTTTTCGAGGTAGACATCGGGGGAGGAAAAGGCGGCGCCGGCCTCGTTTTGGGCCTGGGCGAAGTGGGCGGGCAGGTCGGCGGGGTTGTGGACGACGCGCATGCCGCGTCCGCCGCCTCCAGCCGAGGCTTTGAGGATGACGGGATAGCCGATGGACTCGGCGAGCGAGAGGGCCTCTTCGGGAGTTTTGAGGACGCCGGGGGAGCCGGGGAGGACGGGGACGCCCATCTCGCGCATGAAGGCGCGGGCGCGCTCTTTGACGCCCATGAGGCGGATGACGTCGGGGCGGGGGCCGATGAATTTGAGGCTGGAGGTTTCGCAGACTTCGGCGAAGCCGGCGTTTTCGCTGAGGAAGCCGTAGCCGGGGTGGATGGCATCGACGTTGGTGATTTCGGCGGCGGAGATGATGGAGGCGATGTCGAGGTAGCTGCGGGCGCTTTTGGCGGGGCCGATGCAGATGGCCTGGTCGGCAAAGCGGACGTGGGAGCTGTAGCGGTCGGCTTCGGAATAGACGGCGACGGTCTGGATGCCGAGTTCCTTGCAGGCGCTGATGATGCGGACGGCAATTTCGCCGCGGTTGGCGATGAGGATTTTGTTAAACCGCACGGACGGCAAAGAGGGCCTCCCCGTACTCGACCGGCTGGCCGTTCAGGACGAGCTTGCTTTCCAGGATGCCGGAGGTCTCGGCTTCGATTTCGTTCATGAGCTTCATGGATTCGATGATGCAGAGGACTTTGCCGGGCTGGACCCGCTCGCCGACGCGGACGAAGGGCGGGGCGCCGGGGGAAGGGCATTCATAGAAGGTGCCGACGATGGGGGACTTGACCAGGTGGAGGGAGGGATCGGAGGGCTTGTCGGATTTCTCGGGCTTGGCGGTTTTCTCGCGGGGGGCTTCGGCGACGGGGGCGGCGGCGGCGAGCGGGGTGGGGGCGGGAACAAGGACCTCCTGGGTGGAGGCGAAGGCGGCGCGGCGGATGCGGACCCGGTTGTCGCCGCGCTGGACCTCCAGTTCGGCGAGCGAGGTTTCGTTGGCCAACTGGATGAGCTCACGGATTTCGTCGATTGTCATCAATGGATTAGCTTAACAGACAAATGAGGGGGGGCTTGGGTGCGGGGATGCGGGTTCACACGGAGGCTCCGCGCCGAGGGGCCTCGGCGTTCATGGGAACAGAAACCTCCCGGTCAAGTGCGGGCGGCGTCTTCACACGGAGACACGGAGGGCACGGAGAAAGCACGGAAAGGGATTGGAGAGAACGCGCCGGGGGGAGCGGCCATGACGCGGGTGTTGAAACTCGCGACAAGCCTTTTGTAAAGAGTGAGTTAAGAACGTTAAGCCTGGTTGCGGCAGAGAAACATCGAGGTCCCCCGGAACACCCTCATAAGCGGACACAACAAACATGTCTATGAAACGGGTGGTGCGGGCCGGACTGGCCTTTTTCCTGGCGGCGGGGACGCTTGCGGCGTCCGAATATCACGGCACGATTCGGGCCGGAAGCCTGCCGCTTCCGGGGGCGAAGGTGACGGCGACGCAGGGCGAGAAAAAGCTGGTGACCACGACGGACGCGAGCGGAGTCTTCCGGTTTGCGGATCTGAGCGACGGCGGCTGGACGATGGAGGTGGAGATGGTGGGATTCCAGAAGTTCACCCGCGACGTGGGGGTGGCGCCGGACGCTCCGCCGCCGGTTTGGGAACTGGTGTATCAATCGGAGCAGGAGTTGCTGGCCAGCCTCGGCGGCGGACCGCCCGCAGCGCCAAGGCCGGGCCCGGCCGGCGTGGCACGGAACGCGGCTCCGACGACTGCGGGGGCACGAGCGGGCGGGGGCCGGGGCGCGTTTCAGAGGCTGGAAGTGAGCCAATCCTCGGACAATGCGGCATCGGGAGATAGCGGCATAAAGACGGAGGAACTGGCGGATCTGACGCAGAACGCGGCCAATTCCTTCCTGGTGCAGGGCAGCATGAGCAGCGCGTTGGGCTTGGGGTCGCAGAACGACTGGGGGCCCCGCGGGATGGGGATGGACGGGCCGGGCGGTCCTGGCGGGATAGGTATGGACGGACCGGGTGGCGGGCCTCCGGGGGGTGGGCCTCCGGGTGGGGGAATGGGCGGCGGACGAGGCGGCGGGCCTCCGGGCGGCGGCGGACCGGGTGGGGCCGGATTCGCCGGAGGGCCGGGTGGCGGAGGGCCGGGTGGCGGAGGACCGGGCGGTGGACCTCCGGGCGGTGGTCCGGGCGGCATGGGTGGTCCGGGCGGCGGACCTCCGGGCGGGCGCGGCGGGCCGGACTGGATGGGACGGCCGAACGCGATGGCCTTTGGCAACGGGCGTAGAGACCAGCGCAGCATGTATCAGTTCGGCGCCAACTTCAGCCTGGACAATTCGGCGCTGGACGCGCGCAGTTTCTCGGTGACCGGCGCGAACCTGGGAAAGCCGCCATACGCCAACGGGCGCGGGGGCCTGAACTTCGGCGGGCCGCTGCGAATACCCGGACTGGTGAGCGCTTCCCGGCAGATTCTGTTCAGCATCAATTACCAGTTCAACCGCAATCGCACCGGCAGCACCTCGAACCCGGTGAACATGCCGACCGCGCTGGAGCGCACGGGGGATTTTTCGGAGACGCTGGTTTCGGGCGCCGCGGTGACGATCTACGATCCCACTACCGGCGCGCCGTTTCCGGATAACCGGATTCCGGGCAGCCGCATCAACGCGGCTTCGGCCGCCCTGTTGGGATACTTTCCGCTGCCGGACCTGCCTTATGCGACGCGGAACTATCAAACCTCGCTGATCGGCCGGAACAACACGCAGAACCTGAATGCGCGGATTTCCAATATCAAGATCGACGCCAAGGACCGGCTGAATTTCGGCCTGGGATACCAGGGGAGCAGCAGCATCACGCCGAACCTGTTTCAGTTTGCCGACACGGGATCGGGCAACGGGGTCAACGCCAACCTGGCGTGGTCGCACAGCTTCACGACGCACCTGACCAATAACCTGCAATACACCTTCAGCCGGATGCGCCAGCAAACCAATCCCTACTTCGCGAATCGCACGGACGTGGCGGCGGAGCTGGGGATTGAAGGGACATCGCAGGCGTCCGCTAACTGGGGACCGCCGAACCTGAGCTTCACCAATTACGGCAGCCTGAGCGACGCCAACTCGTCACTGAACCGGAACCAGACCAGCGCGGTGGCGAACAGCCTGCTGTGGATCCGCGGGACGCATAACCTGACGTTCGGAGGCGACTACCGGCGGATGCAATTCAATCAATTTTCGGACAGCAACGGGCGCGGCACTTACACCTTTGACGGCGCGGCTACCAGCCTGCTGGTAAACGGGGTGGCGCAGAGCGGCACGGGTTACGACCTGGCGGACTTTCTGCTGGGGATGCCGACTACGGCATCGATCCGCTACGGGAATCCGGATAATTACCTGCGCGGGTCGGGATACGACGGCTTTGTCAATGACGACTGGCGGATCGCCGCGCGGTTCACTTTGCTGGCGGGGCTGCGGTGGGAATACGCCGCGCCGGTGACCGAGTTATACAACCGGCTGGCCAACGTGTTACTGGGGCCGGGGGACGCGACCATCCAGCAAGTGGAGCCGGGGACGGTTTCGACTTACTACGGCGCGCTGCCGGCCGCGCTGATCCGGCCCGACCGGAACGGGTTTGCGCCGCGG
>JASHSS010000538.1 GCA_030038565.1 Bryobacteraceae bacterium | reverse complement strand
CCAGACAAAGCGATGACTATCCAAACCATTCATCACGTGGCCCTGAATGTCACCGACCTGGAGCGCTCGCGCCGGTTCTATCGCGAGATCCTGGGGCTGGAAGAAATCGCCCGCCCGCCCTTTCCGTTCCCCGGCGCGTGGTTCCAGGTGGGAGACGCACAGCACTTGCACCTGATTGTCCATGACAGGGCGACCTTTCGTGGCGAGCAACAAATCGACACCCGCGATAACCACTTCGCCGTGCGGGTGGAGGATTACCAAGCCACGCTCGAGTTCCTGCGCGGCAAGGGATACCGCGAGGATGCCGTCGATGGCGATCCCATGAAAATGCACACCCAACCACACGCCACCGCGGGATTCCCGCAGATCTACATCTGCGACCCGGACTGGCACGTGATCGAAATTAACGCCGCGCAACTGGCCACCGTGGAGTGAGCTTCCTGCCCGGAAGGCCACGCGTGGCCGTTTTGCTAAAATCAGCCCATTGAAATCAATGAGTTACAGCGCCTGGACGGCCACGCCTGGCCCTTTCGCCAAAACCGGCTGAACCCAAACCGCCGGTGGACCGGCTGCCGGGCCCACCCACGTTAGCGGCTCAAACCCTCCGCCCCGCCCGAGGTTTTCTCCGTGCTTTCCCCGTTCTCTCGGTGCCTCCGTGGTGAACCCCCCCCGAGGTTTTCTCCGTGCTTTCTCCGTTCTCTCGGTGCCTCCGTGGTGAACGCCCCCAGGTTTTCTCCGTGCTTTCTCCGCTCTCTCGGTGCCTCCGTGGTGAACCCCCCCGAGGTTTTCTCCGTGCTTTCTCCGTTCTCTCCGTGCCTCCGTGGTGAACACCCCGCCCGCCCTGCTCCCTCAACCCGTCAGTGGGCCACCACCGCTCCCTGCCCGCCGGGGTTAGGGTCGCGCCGGCGCGGATTCGGCCTGGAAGCGCGGTGCGCCGGAAGCGGTTCGTCGCAGTCGATGGCCACCACTTCGTGGTCCACCACCTCCGGGATGGTCAGGCTCACCACGCCGTTGCCCCCGCCCAGGCGCGGGCGCTGTCCGCTCACCAGCAACTGCACCCTCCTGGCGCGGCACCCCTCCGGCAGGCGGATCTCCACCTTCTGTGGCGGCGCGGGAATAAACTCGCGCAGCGGGCCCTTCATCATCATCGGATTGGTCAGATTGACCAGATGTACCGTCATGGAATCCCTCTGCCGCCACACCGCTACATCCAGCACCCCGGGACCGTTCACCGTCACCGGGCGCGGTTCGGCGGCCGCCCAATCCACCGCATTGCGAAGCAGTTTGCCGTGGTCCGCCGAGAGGACCTCCCAGAACGTGCGGTCGATATCCCACGGGAAGTACACCACCCTTCCGCGGCCCGCCTGGCGTACGTGCAATTCCGGAATATCGGTTTTGGGCACGCGCGGAAACACTTCCTCCATCGGCAAATCGGGGTAGGAGGGAATCAAGGTCAGCGGCGCATAGGTGTCTCCGGTCGAGCGCGTGTGGACCCGCGAGACGCCGTTAATGATGCGCTCGGTATCGTCCAGGCCCGCCAGAATCGGATGCCGGCGCCCGTTGCGCGGATCGGTCTCCAATCGCAGGTAGGAGTTCTGCATGCGGGCGTCGAGGGCCCCATCGAAGGATGCGCCAAACAGGTCGGCCAGCCCGAAATCGCGGCGCCGGTCGCCGTGCTCGTCGTAGAGCGAGGTTTCGTAGGTGGCCACCACGCCGCCGCCGCGGATGGCGAAGTCGCGGACCTGCTGGCACTGCGCGTCGGAGAGCACCGCGATATTGGGGAAAATCAGCACCTGAAACGCGGCGGTGTGGCCGGCGTCCAGCAACTGGTCGTGCACCATTTCGAAGGGGATGCGCGCCTCCACCAGCGCCTGGTAGTAGCCCAGGGTATGGTCTTCGACTTTCTGCTGGGCGTGCTCGCCGCCGTAAAGCTGGGCGGTCTGCTGCGAATACACCAGGCCCACGCGCGCCAGCGAACGCTCCGGCCGCAGATAGCGCTGGTTGCGGTAATGCCAGCCGTAAAGATCCTCCACCACCGGCAGCCAGCGGCGGTCGTAGAGCGTGCCGGAAAACTTGGTGAACCAGGGGCGCAGGCCGTGGGCGATGCCATCCAGCGCCCAGAGGCGGATCTCGGCGCCATCCTGCACCGAGTCTTTCCAGCGGTACGGCTCTTCCACCCCCACGCTGAAGATGCCGCCAATGGGCTTGTTGCCCATGGTGGAGCGGTACTCCTTGGCGTTTTTGCCGTTGGCCCAGGGGGCCATCAATCCGCGCCGCGCCTGGCGGTCGGCAAACAGGATCGGGGAGAGCGAGCCGACCGTCTTCATATCCAGGTCGCTGAGCGCGCCGCCGCCGCAATTGGGAATGTAACAGGCGGCCGGATTGATGCGGCGGATTTCGGCGTCCCACAGGCGCCAGAGTTCGAAGAGGCGCTCCTGGCGCCAGGCCAGGTAGGCGCGCCGCGCGGGGTCGCGCGGATCGTTGGTGCGCGGCAGTTCGAGGCCCGCGGCGGCGTGGAAATTCTCGCGGCAGTGCTCGCAGTAGCACATCCCCGAGCCGGCCCAGCGGTTGCTGAATACGCCATCCACCTTGTAGCGCGAAACGATTTCCTTGGTCACCTCGGTCATGAACTGGAAATTGTACGGACCCAGCGCGCAGGTGACCCACAACTCCGGCATGGCCCAGTGACGGCGCTTCTGGCCGTTGGCTTCCACGGCGATCCAGTCGGGATGCGCGTCGTAAACATCCTGGTGCGCGGCGTGCGGATCGGTGCGCGCCACCACCACCATCCCCAGTTTGCGGCAGCCGGCCACCAGTTCGCCGAAGCAGTCGCGATCTCCCAGCCACTGGCTGCGATAGTGCAGCGGGATGGCCGTGGGGTAGTAAGCCACGCATCCTCCGGCGCTCAGGCAGGCGGCCTCGGAGTGGGTGCGCGCGAAGTAATCCAGCCAGAATGCCGGGTCGTACCGGCCGGGATCGTTTTCCACCAGGGTCAACTGAGCCCAGCGCAGCGGGCGGCTGAACCAGCCTCCCGCCCCGTCATCGGGCGCTGCGTCGGCGCGTGCTGCGTCGTGGCGCGGTCCGGCCGCGGCTTCCCGCGGAAGCCCGGCGGCGGCGAGCGCCGTGGCGCCCAGGAAATCGCGGCGATTCGTGATGGCTGGCATGTCTTCGATGTTGATGTTTCTTTACACGAAATTCAAGCACCCTGAAT
>JASHSS010000537.1 GCA_030038565.1 Bryobacteraceae bacterium | reverse complement strand
ACCACTCCGCTGGGCATGGCGGCTTACACCGGCGTGCCGCCGACGCACCGTGAGCACACCTCCGCGGTCACTTTCGTCACCGGGCACGCGGTGGCGGAGATCGATTGGGGCAGGGTGGGGCACGCCGAGACGCTGGTGATTTTCATGGGCCTGACGACGTTCTCCGAAATCGCCCGCGCGCTGATGGCGCACGGCCGTGCGGCGGAAACTCCTGCCATGGCAGTGCGCTGGGCCACCCGGCCCGACCAGGAGACCATCACCGGCACGCTGGCCACCCTGCCCGGCCTGATCGCCGAACGGCGCATGAAGCCTCCGGCGACGATTGTGGTGGGAGAAGTGGTGCGCCTGCGCGACAAGCTGGATTGGTTCGGGCGGCTGCCGCTGCGCTCCAGGCGCATCGTGGTGACGCGGGCCCGCGGACAGGCTGACGCGCTGGCGGAGAAACTGCGCGCGCTGGGCGCACAGGCCATCGAGCTGCCCACCATCGAGATCGGACCGGCGGCGGATTACGGCCCGCTCGACCGCGCTATCGCCAACCTTCCCTCCTACGACTGGCTGATCTTCACCTCCGCCAACGGCGTGCGCGCGTTCGTCGAGCGGTTGGACGTTTCGACGGCCGACTGGCGGCAGCTTCGCGCGCGCATCTGCGCCATCGGTCCGGCCACCCGCGCGGCGCTCGAAGCGCTGCACTTGAAGGTGGACCTGATGGGCCGCGAGTACGTGGCCGAGGGCCTGGTGGAGGCGTTCGGGGCGTACGATTTGAGCGGCAGCCAGATCCTGCTGCCGCGCGCCGCGGTGGCCCGCGACCTGGTGCCCACGGAACTGGCGCGGCGCGGCGCGCAGGTGGATGTGGTGGAAGCCTACCGCACGGTGATTCCGGAAGCCGCCGCGGAACGAGTGAAGACGCTGGGCGCGGTGGATGGCGTGACGTTCACGAGTTCCTCGACGGTGGAGAATTTCGTGGCGGCCGTGGGTCCGGCGGCGCTGCCGGAGGTGCTGGCGGGCGCCAAAGTGGTGACCATCGGCCCGGTGACGACCGCGACCGCACGCAAACTGGGGATCGAAGTGGCGGCCCAGGCGAAAACTTACACCATCGACGGGGTGGTGGAGGCCGTGCTGCAATTGCTAACATCGACGTAGCGGCGGCGCACGGTGCATCTTCTTTTCGAGCGGGCAATGCAATCACTGATGGACGATCTGCAACGAATCGTCACCGTCCTCGGCCAGGCGGGCGTGCGCTTCGAGGTGATCGGCGGCGTGGCGGGAATGCCCACATCTTCGAGCTTCACAAGAGCCGCACGTTCGTCACCCGCGATGTCGATCTGCTCGTCGAGCGCGCCGACCTGAACGAAATTGTCGCCGCAGCCGAATCCGCCGGCTACACCGGCCGGCGCATCGTGGGCGGGTATATGCTCATCCGGCCGGGTCAGCCGCCCGAGGAAGCCGTGTACCTGTGGTTTGTGGGCGAGCGGCCACGGGCCTCGCACCCGTTCCCGTCGCCCTCGCTCGCTCCCGAAGAAAGGCTCCTTCCCGACTACGGCCTGTCTATCCTGTCGCCCCACTCCGGGACCTGGTCTATATGAAGCTCAACTCCTGCCGGCCCAAAGACGAGGCTCATTTGGAGATACTGGAGCGGTGCGGATTGATCTCCGCGTCGATCGAGTCTGACCTGCCGGAAATCTTGCGGGAACGGCTGGCTCAGGTGCGCAGCCGGTATCCGGCGGACGAGTTCGAAGAAGAGCAGTGAGCGCCGGGCAAACGGCCACGCTCTGGCCGTTTCCGCAGACGTTGCCTTTTGGAATCAATGGGTTACGGATGGCAAACGGCCAGGCGTGGCGCTTCGGCAGGCCAGGGGCGCGGCTCGATGCCCGGCCTGGCGACGGTTTTCCGGCGGTTTCCGCCGCGTATCCCCGGTGCGGCGCGGAGCCTGGCGCGGCAATGACCGGGAAGCGGCTCGAAGGCTGGCGTCAGTTCGCCGAAGGGCGCTCCACGCCGTCGATAACCACAAATTCGCCGGGGCCTTTGGCCGGTTCGAGTTTCAACCCAAGCTGCTGCTGAAGGGCTGCGGGGAAGCGCGGGCCGAGCGGTTCCGAAGCCCCGTCGGGCGCCGCGCCCCAACGGGCCAGGTCGCCGCCGGGTTGGAACCGGGGGGTGGTCTCGTCAGAAGCGAATTTCACATCGAAATCGAAGAGGCCCGCAATCCCGGTCTTGTCGTACACCGGCCGGTCCAGCAGCTTGGTGATATTGTGAGCAAACGCGTCCAGGCCAATACCATGGCCGTGGGCACTCAATACTCCCGGCCGTCCTGGCGTGATCCCGAAAAAGAAGGAGCCGCACGGTAGCGGCGCTCCTTTGCCCACCGCGGCAGGCCCATCCGCCGTGGAGGGATCGAATGGTTTGCAATCGGCTTCCATCACCGCGGGCATTTTTGGGCCGCTCTTGGCCGCTGTCAATACATAAACCGGGACCTCTCGCGTCTCGCGGTGCACCTTCAGGTGGAAGCGGTCTTCCAGCAGTGCCTGCAGCATCGGCCCCATCATCATCTCCCGGCCTGGCGCGCCCTCCGCCGTGGCATCGATCTCATAGCGCTCCGCATTGATCCAGGACGGGCCGCCGGAGATCTCGGTATACGACAGGAAGTTCCGCTCGCCGTTGGCGAAACGGATGTAGGCATCCTTGACTATCTCGGCCACCGTAAGGCAGTTGACGCTCAACCTTCCGGGAGACGAATTGGCGCCGCCGCGGCCGCCCATCATCATCATTCCCTTGCACTGTTTGACGGAGGCCACATCGAACCTGGGCGCGGCGGGATGAGGCGCAGCCTGCGGAGGCGCAGCCTGCGGAGAAGCGGCGCGCTCCGGGCGGCCCGCGGCGAAGATCGCCGTCATGAGCGCCAGGACTGCCGCGGCCGATGCCGTCCGGGCCGGAGAGACGCGCGTGGCCAGCGGGCCCGCGAGCATCTTGCGGATGCGCCGCGGCAGATGGCTGCCGGGCATGGCCACGGCGGTGGCGTTCACCCGCATGCCGGCGCGCTCCACGGCGCGCGCGAGATCCAGCAGGTACGCCGAATACTCGCGCGGATCGTGGCCCTGTTCCAGGACCGCCGCGTCGCAGGCTTCTTCCGCCAGGGCGGCGAGCTTCCGTTCCAGCCACCACGCCAGCGGATGGAACCAGAACAGCGCGCGATTGACGAGCGCCAGCCATTCGACCAGCGGATCGCGGCGGCGGACATGGGCGCGCTCGTGCGCGAGGACCGCATCGAGCTGCCGCCGCGGCCAATCGCGCCAGCATTCCGGCAGAATCACCCTCGGACGCAGCAATCCCACGGTGACCGGCGCGGCGCAGGAACGGGCGGTGAGGCGCTGCGCGCGGATGGTGCCAACTGCGAGACGCAGGAGGAGCACGCCGGCGCCCAATCCATAAATGACGATCGCGAACGCGCTCCAAGACCAGGCGGGCGGCTTCGGTGCCCGCCGATCCCCGGCCGGCGGCGCTGCGAGCGGCGAAGCAGGAACGGAGCGAATCACGGGCGCCGCATCGAGCGCTACGGCCGGACGGACGGCCGCCGGCAGCACCCGCAGCGCGGCCTTCGGCCCCCAGGCGATCCACGCCGGCAGCGCCAGCATGGCCGCCAGCACACCCACCCAGACGGCGTGCTGCGCGGCGGCGATGCGGATGCGCAGGACCCGAAGCACTACCCCAGCCGCAACGGCGATCAGCACCGCGCGGAATGCGAATTCCAGAACCAGGCGTTCCATGCTACTCTCCCTTCCGGCGGTCGCGAACGAATTCCTCGAGCCGGTCCAGTTCGCCCTTGCTGAGCACTTTGGCTTCGACCATGCCGCTGACCAGCTCCTCCACCGAACCCTTACAAAGCCGGTCGATGATCTGGCGAACCGCGCGAGCCGCCAGGCGGCGGGCCGGTTCGGCGGCGCGGTAGACATAGGCCCGGCCGCTTTCTTCGTGGCGCAGGTAGCCTTTCTGCTCCAGGCGGCGCAGAATCGTGCGGACGCTGGTCTCTTTCAGCCGGCGCTGGCGCGACACCGCCTGGTGGACTGCCTCCACGGCGCAGGGGCCGGCATCCCAGACGGCCCGCATGACCTCGTTTTCCAGCTCGGTGAGCGGAGCGCGCACGGGCGCGTCCGTCCTGGTCCGCTTTGTCATGGTACAACTTGTACCACAAGCCGGCGCGGCCGTCAAGCCCGTGGTATAACCGGAGGGATGAAACGAGCCGCTTTGCTCTTCGCCCTGATTGCGTCCTCGCTGGCAGCCCAGGATTGGGCCAAAGCCAAGGTTGAAAAATCACCCCGTCACCGCGAGTGGGTCACCGTGAAACACGACGGCCGCTCGGTGGAAGCCTACGTGGCGTATCCCGAGGTCAAAGAGAAAACTCCCGTGATCCTGGTGATCCACGAAATTTTCGGCCACTCGGACTGGGTACAGGATATGACCGACGAGCTGGCCGGGGCCGGCTACATCGCCATCTCGCCCGACCTGCTTTCCGGCGCGGGGCCGAACGGCGGAGGCACCAGTTCGCTGCCATCGAACCAGGTGGGCCAGGCCATCAACCGGCTGCCGCCCGACCAGATCACCGCCGATTTGAACGCCGCGGCGGATTACGCCCTGAAACTGCCCGCCTCCAACGGCGAGCTGTTCGTGGCGGGCTTCTGCTACGGGGGCAGCCAGACCTTCCGCTTCGCCACCAACCGTCCGGACCTGAAGGCCGCCTTCGTGTTCTACGGCTCGGCGCCGTGGATTCAGGGGACCGGTCCGGATAAGGCCGCGCTCGAGCGCATCAAGGCTCCGGTGTACGGTTTCTACGCCGGAAACGACGCGCGCATCGGCGCCACCGTTCCGGACACCGTGACGGCCATGAAGGAACTGGGAAAGAAATACGAGCCGGTGACTTACGACGGCGCGGGCCACGGTTTTATGCGCGGGGGCGAAGACCCGGCCGGCAGGGAGGGCGACAAGAAAGCCCGTGAAGAAGCCTGGACGCGCTGGATGAGCCTGCTGAAGTCGCTGCGGTAGAGGGCGCGCTTTCGGGATGCGCGCCGCGGGCTACACTGGAGGTTTATGAGCCAATATCCTCCGCTCGAGGCGCCCGCGCGCCTGCTCTTCGGTCCCGGCCCCAGCATGGTGGCGCCGCGGGTTTACCAGGCGATGGCGCAGCCCATCGTGGGGCATCTGGACCCCTTCTTTTTCGAAGTCACCGGCCAGATTCGGACGCTGCTGGGCTACGCCTTTTCGACGGCCAACCAATTCAACCTGGCGACCTCCGGCACGGGCAGCTCGGGGATGGAAGCGGCGGTGGCCAACCTCGCCGAGCCGGGGAAGAAATTCGCCGTGTTGACGAACGGATTCTTTGCCGACCGGATCGGCGAAATGGCCCGCCGGCAGAACGCCGAAGTCGTGCGGCTGGTGAAGGAGTGGGGCCAGCCGTATGATCCGCAGGAGGCCCGCGAGTTCATCCGGCGCGAGCAGCCGAGGGTGGTGGCGCTGGTGCAGGCGGAGACTTCCACGGGGATGTTTAACCAGGCGAAGCCCATCTGCGAAGCGGCGCACGAGGTGGGGGCGGTGACCATCGCGGACTGCGTCACTTCGCTGGGCGGAATGCCCGTGGAAGTGGATGCGAACGGGATCGACGTGGCCTACAGTTGCACGCAGAAGGGGCTGGGCTGCCCTCCGGGGCTGGCGCCCATGACCGTCTCGGCGCGCGCGCTGGAGCACATCAAGGCGCGCAGCGTGCCGGTGCAATCCTGGTATCTGGACCTGCAACTTCTGGATTCCTATTACAGCGGGCGCAAGTATCATCACACGGCCTCGGCGACGGCGTTTTATGCACTGCGCGAAGGCTTGGCGATGGTGGCCGAGGAAGGGCGCGAGAACCGCTGGGAGCGGCACCGGCGCAACCACCTGGCGTTCGTGGCGGGGATCGAAGCCATGGGGCTGCGGATGCACGTCGCGAACCCGGC
>JASHSS010000051.1 GCA_030038565.1 Bryobacteraceae bacterium | reverse complement strand
CCACGGCGAGCGCGCCCGGCCAGCGGCGATAAACACCCGTCGGGCGCCCGCTCCGTCGTGCGCTTCGGCGGCCTTGCACTGATCCCGGCGGCGACCGGCCAGGGACTGGGACTTGCGGCCAGCAACGAATTCGAAGAGCGAGCGCGGCTTGGGCGGTATAGGTTCACCGCGCATCCGCCGGACTTCGCGGAGGCAGCCCGAAACAATAAACATTGGAATCATGATCCACTACAAAGACGCGCCCATCGCTCACCGCGAGGCCGCTGAAGTGGACCCAACTCTCCATCGCACTCCGGCTGTTGAAGAGCTCTTTCCCAGTTTTCATGTCCAGCGCCTTAAGTACCGCCGGATGCGTGTTGAGCAGGCGCTTGTCTTCTCCACCCCGCTGTACTGCGTTCTCGCCCGTGGCGAGCGCCAACAGCACGCCGTTCGCGATCACCGCTGGATCGGGAATATCGAAATCCCCGGAGTTCCAAACCGGTTCCAGCACTGGATTGCCCGTTTTCGCATCCGCCACTACCTTGAACGCCATGAAACTGCCATGCGGATTCTCGCCGTTTGTAATCGGGAACTTTGGCGCACCGGACGCCACCGGCCCGCCTAGCGGAACAAACAACCACGTCTCCCCTTCTTCATCGCGAGCCGTGGATAGGCCGCCCCAAATCCCGAGTCCTTCGCAACACACCTGCCGGTCGTTGCCGAGCCGCGGGGTCGTGTACAACGTCGTCTGATGGTCTGCGCCTCCGAGGGATTCCGCATCCATCAGATACACCACGCCTTCCTTGGATCCGTGCGCCACCAGATTCCGATTGCGCCAGCCGAAAAATACAGGACTGGCCGCTCCCAGATCGAAATCCTTATGATTGAGAAAAGCCCAATTGGGAGGCAGGAAGTAGTCGATCAACTTCAAGTCCTTGAGCGCGGCCGCGACAACGCTGTCCGAGTAGTCGCCGGCGATCGGATCGAACTTTCCATCGGCCGTTGCGCCATAGACGCGCCCATTGGTTCCCACGATCGCCCCACCGCGCCCCCAAATGCCCGCCGTGTTGGTATTTGAAAGAAGCATCTGGTGCAGTTCCGGATGGTGCACGTCGCGAATATCGATCGAGTAGAAGCCCGAGATCCCGTTGCCGCAGCCCTGCGAGATTACGGTATAGATCACGCCGTTCACCAGATTCAAACTCCAGTTTTTGGAGAACGGTGCAACCAACGTTACCGGACCGTATCGAACTCTTCCGCTGCCGAGATCGAGTCCATAAAGCGCCCCATCCGGCGCAATGACGAAGATCAGGCCGCGCTCCTTGTCGATCACCGGCGTCGCAGTGATGCCGTTTGGACAAAGGAACGTTCCCTGATAGCCGCCTTTGCCCGGCAGCACAACGGTCTTGAAATAGTGATTCCAGAGTTCCTCGCCCGTCTCAGCATCGAGGGCAAAGAGGGTTCCCGTGATGCCCGCCACATACACCACGCTACGGATTCCCTTGGTGGTTGAAACGCCGCCGGCAACGACAGGAGCCGTCAGTGCGGACAACCGGTAGGATTCATTTTTCAGTTTCGATTTCCACTGCAGGGCGAGTCTCCCTGCATTGGCCGGAGTAATGGCAGTTTCCTCGAAGGCCCAACCGGTGCGCTGCGGATCGTGGCCGTAGGTTAGCCAGTCGCCCGCAAGCACGGGAAGACAGAAGAGGATAAGAATAGAGACACTGCGAGTCATCATGTTCTGCGAGCGAGTAGTATATCACCTACCGATATCAGGCGGCGGTCTGCGTAGTGTCGGTCTTCGTAGTGACCCTCGGCGTCGCCTTGTGCCGCGACGCAATCGGGCCTCATCGGGAGTCGGTAACCGTGAGGCGGTGGAAGTCGAGCCTGCGGCGCATAGTCCCGTACTTCAGGATGAGGAGTTCGGAATCCACCGGGGCCTCCAGGAACGGCCCGCCAAATAACGGCCAGTGCGCATAATCAAGGGGAGTGCCGTTTACCAAGGGGACCTGGCCGTAGGTGAACTCCAGGGTTCGACGGCGCAAGGAGTGGAAGCGGACTCGGGGAGTGGGGTCGAGTGAGAATTCCAACGGTAGCATGAGGATTGCACGGCGGAAATCGTCCAGATCGGCGAATTCGCTGCGAGCCGCCACCTGCACAATGATGCCGTTCGTCAGGTAAGGGCTGAAGAGGCGCCGGCCGCCGCCCTCGATGGGCTTCCAGGTGTACGGCCGCAAGGGGCGGCAGGCAATCAGGGCATCGCCGCCGCGGGCGAAGATCCAACCGGAGGGGTCTTCGCGAACCTGGGTGAGATCCTTCGAGAAGAAGCCGTTGATGTGCGGGAAGCGGCTATTGGGTGCGATATCGTAGAGCACGATTATGGTGTCCTCGTCCTGGAAAACCTTTTCGTACGGGGAGCCACCGACGAACTTGTCGGGCGAATCGTAGCTCTTCTTGGAGCTGACCACGCCGGAGATGCCGATATCGGGGGGGAAGGTGAAGTAAGTCTGCAATTCGTCCAGGGACGAATATGGATGCAAGGTAAACAGCGTGTTCTGGACGCCGCGGGGATCGGGTACCGCCCAGGTGACATCCCAGGAGTGCTCTTGGATGGGCTGCAGCGTGCCGCCCTGGTCGGAACCGATGGCGTATTCGCGGCGTACGTAGGTGGTCTTGTAAACCGGACCGTGAAGCTGATCGAAGAACCGCCAGCGGTTTCGGGTGCGCTTCAGGTCATAGTGGATGTACGGCTGCGAGCGGTCGGTGGCGATGCGCTGGAGGATCTCCGCCGGTTGGTAAGCGCTGGCGAGCGCATAAAAGACGATAGCGTTTGAGGGCGGCGAGAGCGGATACCCAAGGCCGAACAGCAGCCACCCGAAATCGCTCGATGCGACGTTCCACTTTTCAAGTACTTCGCGGTCGTAGACACGAGAATGCGCGCCGACGTACAGACCGCCCAGATTTTTCACGGCGTAATCTGCGATCAGGTAGTCGAGCATCATGCTGCCGCGCTTCTTCATGTCGGGATCGCGCGCCCAGGCGGCGAGGTAGGACATCGAAAGAAGGTAATAGCCCATGTAGCTGGGGCTGTCGTACTCGCCCTGCCCGCGGGTAGTGGTGAGACGCACCCAGGATTCGAGCCATCCGGCGGCTTCGCGCAGGTTCTCAGCCGAAGATTTGCCGGTGTACCACTGGGAGCCATCCTGATCCGGCCAGAGTTGCGCCATCAGGTATAGCGAAGTGTAGTACATGACCCAATGATTCTCGGTGTCGCCGCGGTAGGGCATGTAAGTGCGGAACGAATCGCGCAGTGAGCGGCGTGCCGAATCGGTAAGCTGGCCCCGGTCCAGATAGGCGATCGCGGTGACCGGGTACATCCAGAACATGTCGCCCGTGGGGCCGGCCGCCAGCAACTCTTCGAGGCGGCGCGAACACAAGGCAGCGTCCTCCCCCAGCCATAATTTGGCGGCGATGTTGGCGTAGCCGGGTGGGCTGGAATTCAAGGGGTGAGCATAGGCCCCCACCACAGACCGCACCCGTTGGTCGAAAGCCGGAGTACCGGCCCGCAGCAGGAGCGGCAAGAGCAGGCACCACGATACGAAGCAGAGCCGGTGGATGCGGGTCATGGATGGGAAGTCCAGGGAACGAATTTCATGCGGAAGATGGAACTGCCGGGGAGTCCATCTTTCGACCAGGTCCGGCCGTTGTCAACAGACACGTAGATCGCGTCTTCGTGGACGCTGGTATAGATGCGGCCCGGTTGGGCCGGGTCAAAGGCCACACTCCACACGTTGGTCGAGGGAAGACCCGTGTTGCGGAGTTGCCAGGTTTTGCCCCGATCTTCGGAGACCGCCACGCCGGGTCCCCATCCGGCTACGGCTATACGGTTTGGGGACGCCGGATCGAAGGCGATATCGTAGAGGTTGCGGCCCACGCCCAGGTTGTCGTTACTCTCGAAAGAGACACCGCAATCGGTGGAATCGAACAGGCCGCCGCCCTGGGTGGCGGCGAGCCAGAAACACGGATCGTGGGGCGATTCTTCGATGTGCAAAACCTGGATTCCGGCGGCGCCGGCGAGCCGCCACGATTTTCCGCCGTCCTGGCTGCGGAAGATGCCTTGCTCGCCGCCGGCGAGCAAAACACCGGCCCGGCGCGAATCGATGCGGAGGGCCGCGATGTATTTGCGGCGCAGGCCGGAAGCCGCATCCTGCCAGGTAGCGCCGTGGTCATGGCTCACTTTAATACCGGCGGTGTGGCTGAAGTAGATGGCGCCGGAATCGTTCGCATCGATGGCGACGTCGAGCAGCTCGGTGACGTCGCTGCCGGTCAGGATCTGCCATCGCTCGCCGCCGTCGGAAATGCGTAGCAAGCCGTTGCCGGCGGCAGCGTAGACGATGGAGGGGTCGCGGGGATCGAAATCGAATGCAGAAATGAAGGGATGATTGAAGCCGGCGTGTCGCCACTGGCCGCCCGCGGGTTTGAGGAAGATGCCGCTGGCCGGGAGTTTGGCGCCTACCACGTAGTCTTTGGTTCTCGACCCGCAGGTGTAGAGGGTGTACTGGCCTCGTACGGGAAGTGGCAACAATGCCAGTACGAGCCACCAGCTTCTCATGGGGGATTACTGTAGCATGGATCGGCGCCGCCTGCTTTAGCCGGTGGCGTCCGGATGGCGGCCGCCGGATGCGGGGCGATTCGCTCGGGCGATCGCGCCGCCGACTGCGCGGGCCCCGGCCGGCGTGGGTGCGCCATGCCCATAAAGAGCGCCGGACCGGGCGTTAGGATGAATGCATCCAACCAGCGGCGGTCAACGGCTCGGGCGATTCGCGCCGCCAGCCACGTGGACCCGGCCGACTGATTTCTAGCGTGTTGGTGGCTGCGGTCGGAATGGCCACCGGCGGCTTTCGGATCGACTGCCCTATCTTCCGCAATGGAACGACCCCGGGCGGGCGACGAAGGCGGATCTGAAGTCGCATTGGTTGGCCGTTGCCTACGTCCCCCGCAATGCTTCCACCGGGTCAGCCTGGCCGGCGCGCAGCGAGGGTCCTAGCGCGGCCGCCACGGCTGCCGCCATTATAACGACGCAGGCGGCCGCCAAAACCGCCGGGTCATTCGGCCGCACCCCGTAGAGCAGGGTTTCAAGATACCGCGTCGCCGCCAGTGCGACGCCCAATCCCGCCGCCAGGCCGAGAGCCACCGGCGCCAGCGCCTGGCGCAAAACCAGGGCCACTACGCTCGCAGGCCCGGCGCCCAGCGCCAGCCGGATCCCATCTCCTGTGTGCGCGCGGCGACTGACTGGCTCACCACGCCGTAGATCCCCACCACGGCGATCCCCAGCGCCAGCGCACTAAAGATCGAGAACAGCACGAGCGGAAACCGCCGGCCGCTCTCCGAGCGTGCGATCAGCGCGTCCATGCTGACGATCTCGCCCAGCGGCTCAGCGGCATCGGCCCGCCGCACTGCCGCCCGCAGCACGGCGGCGCCATCCGCCTCCGTGCCACGGTAGCGCATAGCAATCGTGAAATCCCCCATCCACTCTTGCGCCCACGGAACGTAGACCTCCGGTCCCGCCTCCTGGTCCGCCCCCATTTGCCGCACGTCGGCCGCCACCCCCACCACCTCCAGCCACCTGTCGATGCGCAGCTTGCGCCCCACCGGATTATCCGTCTGAAACGCCGCACGCGCCAAAGTGCGGTTCACGATGCACACGCCCGGCGCATCCGCGCCGTCGCTCTCGCGGAACTCGCGCCCCGTCAGCATCGCGATGTCAAGCGCGGAGAAGAACCGTGGTGTCACCGTGCGCCAGTGCACGAGGCCCAGCTCCAGCTCGCCGCGACCCTCGAACCGTATCCCGAAACGACCTTGCTGATCGCCGGTGAATGGCAGCGGATCGCCACCTCCCGCCGCCAGCACGCCCGGCTGCCGGCCCAGTTCGCGCAGCAGGTCGGAGACGAAGGCTGTGCGCCGCCCCGGCTGGTCGAAGCGCGAAGCGGTGAGGGGCGCGTCAGTCACCAACAGATGCTCGGGCCGGAACCCGAGGTTTTGCTCTGCCAGCCGCCGCAGCGTGCCAAACAACAGCCCGGCGCCGGCCAGCAACACCACCGCCAGAGCGATCTGCACCGCCACCAGCGCGCCCTGCGCCATACGGCCGCCGTGCGTCGATGTCCGCCCTGTCCCCGGCCGCAGAGCAGCGCCTGGGTTGGATCTGGGCGCGCGCAGCCCAGGAAGAATGGCGATCAGCCCGCCTGCGGCCAGCGACACCAGGATCGAGAATAACGCCACCGGCACGTCCACGCGGATGCCGTCAGCGCGCGGCAGCCCCGCCGGGATCAGCGGGCGCAGCAGGTCGAGGCCCCACATCGCGAGCAGCAGCCCCAGCGCGCCGCCGGCCAGCGATAAGGCCAGGGTTTCGCCAAGAATCTGTCGGAACAGATGGCTCCGCCGTGCTCCCAGTGCCACCCGAATCGACATCTCCGCCCCACGACGCTCGAGCCCCGCCAGCAGCAAGCCGGAGAGATTGGCGCAGCCGATCAGCAGCACGATCCCCACCGCCGCACTCAGGATCGCGAACCCGCGCCGGTGCTCGAACGTCATTTCGTCCAGCAATCCGTCCACCTGCGTGCTCCATCCCTGGTTAGCATGCGGATCGAGGCCCGCCGCGCGCGTCGAAAACCCGGTCGCCTCCGCCTGGGCCGCCGCGGTGCTCACGCCGCGCCGCAGCCGGCCGACCAGGTTCAGATTGCGCGCACCGTAGCCCACGAAGTACTGCCGCGTTCCGTAGGGGTGCGGGAGCCAGATTCGCGCCCCCGGCGGATAGTGGAAATCCGGCGGCATCACGCCCGCCACGCGCCGCGGCGCGTCGCGCAACAGGATCTTGCGCCCCACGATGTTCGGGTCGGCGCCGAACCGCTCCTGCCACAGCCCGTAGCTCAGCACCACCTCGTCCTGGCCCTCGAACCAGCGCCCCAACACCGGCGGGACGCCGAGCGCCTTGAAGAACGAGGGCGTCACGCGCCAGCCGCGCACCAACGCCGGGTCGCTGGCGCCGCCAAGCGGCACCTGCTCGGGAAAGAGGTTCATAGCCCCCAGCGTCTCATAGCTCTTCGCCTGGGCCAGAAGATCGCGGTACAGCGCTCCCGAGGTCACAGTACACCCGCGCTGGTCGAAGATATTCTTCCCCTCGCGGGAGACTCGCTGATACTCGGCCGGATTGCAGTCGCGGATCTCCACCAACCGTGCCTCCTCCGGGAAGCCCAGGGGCCGCAGGAACACCGCCCGCACTACGCTGAACACCGCCGTATTGGCGCCCACCGCCAGGGCCACGGTCAGTATGGCCATCAGGCTCAAGTCGCGGTAACGACGTACAAATCGCCAGGGCATCGAAAGTACTGGTGCAAGCGGGGAGCCACGGGAAAGACCTTCAGTTTCAGCGGCGGCGCGATCCCGCGTGTCCGGATTTGGGACTTACGCATCCGAATTGCAGCACCCCGCGGCGCCGACTAGCATTTGACTGCTGTCTGCCCCATCGCCCGCGTCTACACCGTCCGTGCGGCTGCCGCTGGTGTGCGCCGGCGGACCGCGGCTGGGGAGGAGCCCCGACTCCGCGGGCCTGGCTGGTGCCGGCCAGAGACCGGCGTCCCGGCCGAGGGTAGGCTCGGCGGCGACCGGCGGCCCGGCCAATCGCGCCACCGGCCCGCGCGTCCGTCCGTCGGCCACGGGGACGAAGTGAGGGCCGCCAGACGCGCAGCGGTTTGTCGGGCATTGGCGCCCACGCGCGCCCATGGCGACGCGCGGGTAATCTTGCAGCGCTAAGGTCGCGCTTTTACGGCCGATTGGTGCCGGAAAAACGCGGTGGGCCGCGTCGCTTGCGAGCGCCGACGATGGGCGCTGCCGGGGGCATAGCTGTTCGGCGGGTCAATCTACGCTCACGCCGTCTTTTGAACGGGGAATGGCCACCTCCAACCAATCGGGACTTCTTGCGCATGTGGTTCCAGATCCCTGCCTTACGGGAAGAACACCAGGGCCTGTCCGTTCAATTGCGGCAATCGCACCACCGCCCCCAGGCATTCGCCACTCGCGAAGTCGAAGGCAACAACTTCATCCCGAGCGACGCAGTAAAGGAGTCCATTGGCAGCAAAACGCAAGCCGCGGGGTCTGCGGAACTCGGCCCCGCCACTTGGAGAGAAAACTCGGACAAGGTGTCCGTCCTCCGGATCGTATTCCCGGACGCTGGTCACCGCATCCACCGCGCCGAATGGGCGCTCACTAGAGACAACGATATGACCGTTGGGGGCAATGGCGAGATCGAGCGGACTCGGTTCGGGGTCGGCCACCAGCCGTGCGGATTGAGTCGGCGTGCCTCGAGGGAATGCCAATATGGTGTTGTCACCCTGGCCGTCGGGGCCAATTCCTGAGGCGAGGAACAGCCGGCCATCATCACCGAATGCAAATCCTCGAGGAAAAGGAACAACGCCGGGCGGAAAGAGATACTCCATGTCAGCATCAAGGCGGGCCGACAAAGCTATGATTGTACGTGCGCGGCGCAGGCCGACGAAGTACCGGCCATCCGGGCCGAAATTGCCACCACCGGGATTCAGGCCTTCGATCCGGCCGGTATCGCGAACGACGCGCCCATGCGAGGAGATTGCCAACACCCGATCGGCCCCACTGTTTAGGAACAGCAGGTTTTCCCTTGGATCGACGGCAAGTCCACCCGGATCGGCAATGCGATCATCATCTACAAAGGTCCCGCCTGGGCTTCCGTCGGATTGAAAGGCGAGCAGCGCACCGAATCCATTCCCACTGGTGCCGGACGCGCTTGTGACGAGAAGAGGCATTGCAACAGTCCTCCGAGATCCCCGGCCGGACGCATAGGCGGGCTGGTGCAGCGGGCTGTCGCAGCAGTCCGGGTTCGGGCCTCGATTCCGGTCTCAAGGGTCTAGACAGCCGTTCGCCCCCCATCTACGGCGAGCTTGGCGCCATAAACGAAACTCGCGCGCTCCGTCGCCAGGAAGACAATCGCCTCGGCAATCTCGCCGGCCGTGGCTGGACGGCCGGCCGGTCCCTGGGCGGCTAGCTGCTCGAGGCCCTCACCCATGGCTTCTGTGCCCTCCGTGACTGTAGGCCCGGGACTCACTGCATTGACGCGAACTCCGCGCGGTCCATATTCCGCAGCCCAGGTCTTAGTCAGCAGATTGATGGCGGCTTTGCTCGAACCGTAAAGGCTCATCCCCGGCGCTCCATAATCGGCAGCCATAGTGGACAGATTCACAATCGCCCCTTTGCCTCTTTTGGCCATCAGGGGAGCGAGTTCCGCGACCAGGAAATACGGCACCTTGACGTTTATGGAAAAGACCCGGTCAAACTGTTCTTCGGTCATTTCATGCGTGGGCCCGAACGGATAGATCCCCGCGTTATTGATCAGAATATCGACGTGACCATCTCCGAGTTCGATCGCTTTTTTCGCCACCATGCGCGCGCTGGCTGCGTCCTGAAGGTCGGCGGAAATGAAATCTCCCTTGCCCCCTGCTGCGCGAATTTCGTCGACTGTCTTTTTCCCACGTTCGGCATTGCGCCCCACCACCAAAACATGGATACCAAGCTCCGCCAGTTTGTTGGCCGTTGCTCGACCGATTCCGCTGGTTCCTCCTGTGATAAGCGCTGTCGCAGTATTGCCTGTCATGTAAATTTCCCCGCCGAAAGTTACGTCTGATTGGATTCCCACGCACGTGCCTCGGTTTCGCGAAAACCAAATGAACCCTGGCTTGAGGCGCGCTGATGGTTGTGACTGTGTAATGGTAAAACCAGATTTGGCCCGTCGAGTCGTGTGTGATCGTCCGGAATCGGAACCAGTCCGATCTGCTCCGTAGCAGATCCGATACCGGGCTTCCCAACACCCGTCGTATCACGCCTACGGCCCGCCCAAGGTAAGCCGTGGTGGTTGGCACAGCGCTGGTTCTGGTGCGCCGTTCCCAACCAGAGGTACGAGACGGCGCCTGATTCGCAAACGGCCAAGGATTACACGGAGGTGAAATCCTGCGTTGGCGGGCCGGAGCCGGAGACTGTCATTCAGTTTACGTTTGATTCGAATGTCCTCCGGACGGCCTCGATCGGATCAATTCCGGATCTGGCTACGGGCAGTGCTTGGCGCCGGATGTTCAAAATGGCACAATGGCGCCCCATTTTCCTCAGCATTTCCGCACCCCCCTTGACTTCCGCGGATTTCTAATGAAGTGCTAAAAGGTCTGTTAGTCCTAATACTTCGCGCTATGCCGCCGGCGTGCCCTCGGGGGATGGCTGGCTGAGCGGGAGCGAACGTGCCTGCCTGGATGGGTTGCGCATTCCCAAGCGCCGCTCCGACTGGCGCCTGGGACGCTGGACGGCCAAATGCGCTGTCGCCACGCATTTTCACCTGGCGTGCGACCTCGAACAGCTAGCCGGACTGGAACTGCGGGCTGCTAGGGAAGGTTTGGGTTTTCGCCTGACCCCAAGCACAGGGTCCGATCGCCGACCAACGGGAGGCGCAGGGGGTCTCTTCATGCCGTCTGCTCTTGGATCCTGCCCAGTAGCTTGCGCTTGGCGCGCTGCATAGCCAAGGCAGCCTCCGTATCGGACTGCCGTTGAGCGAAATCCTCCAACTCGGCCAAGGTGATGCCCGGGCGCAGGAAGCTCTCGCACTGTGGCAACTCCCGAAATGATTCCCATGGGGTAGCCCACCGCTGATAGATCCGGCGGCGTTTGCCGTTGGCCTCGGTGAGGACGGTAGGCACAGCACACGGCCGGTGGAAGTTGACGTACGGATTGAGGTGCTCGCGGTGAAACTGATCCATGGCCGGGGTATGTTGCGCACGGATGTAGCCGTGGCCGATGTGCTTGCGGATGACGGCTCCATTTTTGGCTCGACCAGGCCGTTGTCGCCGGAACGGTGCGCCCGCGAGCGGGTTTGTTCGATGAGCAGCTTGTCCAATAGCCGGGCCACGGTATAGTTGATGAACTCGCTGCCGTTGTCGGAGTGGAAGCCCAGGATCAGGAAC
>JASHSS010000536.1 GCA_030038565.1 Bryobacteraceae bacterium | reverse complement strand
GACCGATTCAGGTCTATAGTCTTGCCGGTTGTCAGTACCCAGATGAAACTCGGCATTTGCGCGGCAGCCGCGCCGCCGTAGACCTTGAGTTGGCAGAAAGTCTCGCCCATGGCCCGATGGACGTCGAACCGGAAAATGCCGGCATCCGAGAGTTGCACCCTCTGCACACACGAAACCGCGGGTCCAATCGCGCCCGTGCTGACTACTGCCGATCCACTCAGAATCTCAGGTTCGTCGGAATCCGTACGGGCATTGTGCCACACGCGAATAGAGCTATTCTCGCCGAGGAACAATGTGTCGCCGCTTCCAAAGCGAATTTGAGCTCGTCCCTTTGCGGTGCGCACGAGCGAGTCCTCAGGGAGGACGCTTTCGAGTTTGGGCGAAGATTGTCCATCGACGTCCACACTGCCTTCGATGTACGTGATTGCAACACGGGCTGGAGCCGATCGCGCGAAAGACGCGGATCCTGCCACCGCAAGGATGACAACAGACGAAAAGCAAAACCCTCTCATCTCCACCTCACAACCGGAGTCGGGACAGCGATCCGTAGTCGGCGCGGCTTATCGTAGAGGTTTCCGGTGCCGTTTGCTTCCGCGCCATGGAACTGATGACGATTTTAAACCACCGCCACGATTTCCGGGGATTTGTGTACCAGCACGCCCGGTTTAGCCCTGGCAAATTACCCGCGCCGGGATCGACCCACGATTTCTTCTGATGAACCAAAAAAAAGGGGAGCCCGAAGGCTCCCCGCGAGTTGGAAACGGAAACAGAAGAGCCGTCTAGAAACGAATCTTCGCTCCCAGTTGGATGTCGCGGTGTCCGTCGCGATAGCCGTCCAGGAAGTTGTAGGAACTGACGTCCGCATCCGCGCCGTTCACGTAGTATCGGGCGTGGTTGAGGGCGTTGTACATTTCCAGGCGTAACTGCAGGCTGACGCGCTCCTTGATGCGGGTGTTCTTGTATGCGCCGAGGTTGAAGCTGTACCACATGGGTCCGAACACCGTATTACGGCCCAGGATGTTGGAGGGGAACGGACCGTCATCGCTGATGCCTGTCTTGGGGTTGTACCAGGTTCCGACGGAGAACGGCTGGCTGGTGAAGCCGTACAGCTCGAAGTTGTCGGCCACGCCAGGAGTCTGGATGCCGGTCTTCATGCTGTCGGGCAGCGGCCCGCTCGCTTCGGCCCGGGGGCAGTAGCTGTAAGCGTTGCTGCAATCGTAGATGCTGAAGGGATTGCCGGTCTGAACGGTGAGGATCGGCGCCAGTTCCCAGCCGCCCAGCAGCCGGTCGGTGAGCGAAGTGCCCTTGAGCCCGGGGATGGCCCACACGCCCGAGACGGTGAAGCGCTGGCGGGTCTCGAAATCGGAGTTGCCCCAATCGAGCTTGGGATGGAAGGGATCCATGAAGCCGAGTTGGAAGTCGCTTTCCGTGCCGTCGCTGAAGGTGCTGCTCAGATCGTCGAGCGAGTGCGACCAGGTGTAGCTGATGTCCAGCGTGGCGCCGGAGTGGGCGACGTTTTTGGTGATGACGCGGGCGATCATGGCGTTGTAGTTGGAGGCAGCGCCGTTGGTGCGCTCGTTGATGTTGCCGTACTGGGTATTCAGACGGGTCGTGCAGGTGCCGGGATCGCCGAACGTGCCCGGAGTGCAGGGCACGCCCAAGTAGAGATTGCCGTAGCTGGGAAGGTTGAAGTGGTCGATAGAGTACAGACGCTCGCCCGCGGATCCGGAATAGGAGAGGCTGGCGACCACGTTGCCAGTCACCTCGCGTTCGAGACTGAGACCGTACTGATGGGCGTAGGCATTCTTGATGTTCTGATCGACGGCGCGGAGGCTGACCGCCGGAAGCACCTTACTGCCGGAATTGCCGGCCAAAGGCCCGGCGTTGTTGACCGAAATCGGAATGGTCGGCAGGTCCGTGCCTGCGACGAGAGAGAGCACCGCGTAATTCGGCGGGTTCTGGATGATGTTGAAGGTCACGTTGCCGAAGTTGCGCTCATAGCCGATACCGTAGCCGCCGCGGAGGCTGGTTTTGCCGTCCTTGGTGAGCGCATAGGCGAAGCCCACGCGTGGGGAGAAGTCCTTGTAGTCCTTGTGCCAGAGGCCGCCGACCGGACTGTTGGTGGCGACATCCACGGTGGCGTTGGCGATTTCCTGCTGGATGGTGGAGCCGGTACCGAGAACCATGTTGGAATCCAGGTTGGCGTTCTTATTGTGCTGGACGCCGAAGTATTCCCAACGCAGGCCGTAATTGAGGGTCAGGCGGGAAGTGGCGTGGAAGCTGTCCTGGGCATACAGGGCGCCTTCGTTATAGCGATTGCTGCGCGAGAAACTGGGCGGCCCGACAGGCAGGGTGACGGTCTGGCCGGGGAATTTACCCTGGGGGTTGACGGCGGCTTCGAACTGGTGTTCGAGACCGTTGAGGAAGTTGTCCATCGAGTTGCCGTTGTTGGTGCCGAGGGCCTCGACGGCTTCTTCATACGCGCCGAAGGTGCGGTTATCGCGGAAATAGGTGTACTGGCCGCCGAAACGGATGTTATGCCGGCCGTGAACCTTGGTGACATCCTCGCTCGCCACGCCGAAGTTCTGCGGTCCGCCGAACGGAATGGCGTTGCCCGGCGAGTATTCGCTGTAGCCGGGGAAGGCGATCAGATGGCCCAGAAGAGACGGGGCGGAACTGGCGTTCATGTACAGCGTGGGCGAAACCGGGTCTGTGCCAAGGGGCTGCTGATTGTTCAGCCGATTGAAGCTGATGCGGCTCTGGCTGACCAGGGTGGGAGAGAAGGTGCGTGTCAGCGAATAGGTGATGTGGTTGTCCACGTTGGTCTGGCCGGTTTCGTAGCCCTTGTAGGGGCTGGTATTCACCGTGCCGGCGAAATCGTCCTCGTTGTAGAGCGCGTAACGTACGCTCATCTGGGTCTTTTCGCTGAGGTTGTAATCGACGTTGCCCACCAGGTCATAAGTGTTCTGGGGCGAACCGCCGCCGGCATCGGCCGGGGTCTGATACGCCACCTCGCTGAACATGGGAGTGGAGGATGGCAGCGATTGGCAGGGTCCGCCGGTGGCCGCGCCGCTGCAGATGGTGGGAAGCTGGGCCTTGGTGTAGGTATTGAGTGTTCCCAGACCGCTGCGCAAGGCCCCGTAGGCGGAGAAGAAAGCCTGGGTGGCGGGGGCGGAAGCGGCGATCAATTGCGAGGTGGGAATCATCGCGATCTCGTTGGCGTAACTGCGCACGCGGGTCCATTCCGTGTTCTGGAAGAAGAACAGCTTGTTCTTCTTGATCGGCCCGCCCAGCGAGTAGCCGAAGTTGTTGCGGGTGTAGATGCCCTTCGGCAGCTCGTTGGCATTGTTCCAGTAGCTGTTGGAGGCCAAGGCCGAAAGGCGGTTGAATTCGTATACGGAGCCGTGGAAATCGTTGGTGCCGCCCTTGGTCAGCACGTTGACGATGCCGCCGGAGGCGCGCCCGTATTCGGCGGTGAAGTTGCTAGTGATGAGCTGGTACTCCTGCACCGAATCCACCGGGACCTGTTGGCCCACGCCGGCGCCGAACTCGTCGTTGTTGGCGGTGCCATCCAGCATGACGTTGGCGCTGTCGGAACGCATGCCGTTGATGGCGTAACCCACGCCGCGCCCGCTCTGCGCATCGGCTGAGACGTTGGGCACGGTGCTGACGAAATCGTAAGGATTGCGGGTGAGGGAGGGCAGTTCGAGAACCTGCTGGGTGTCGATGGTGTTACTGAGACTCTGCGACTCGGTGTTCACCTGCGCCGCGCCGCTCGAAGCCACTTCCACGGTGGTAGCGGTCTGCCCGACCTCAAGCCGCGCGTTGACCTCGACCTTGGCGCCGACCGCCAGGGTGATCCTGGCCGTGCGCGAGGCGAAGCCCTGGGCGCCGGTGGTGATGCCCCAATCGCCGGGCGTCAGATTGGGAAGTACATACAAGCCGGCGGTGTTGGTGGTGGTGGAGCGGACCACGCCGGTCGCCAGGTTCCTGCCGGTGATGGTGGCATTGGGGATGACCGCGCCGGAGGCATCGGTCACTGTCCCCGCGATTTGTCCCGTTTCAGTTTGCGCCAGCGCCACTCCGGCCGAAAGCACAATCGCCAAGACCACGGCGATATAGGGCAGCCAACGGGAGAGACGGTCCCGCAGCCCGCCAGAAAAAGTCTGCATCGTTCCAAAGTCCTCCTCAAGAGGCGCGATTTCCCAGGGAAACCAGAAGTTAAATAGGGCCTATCACAGATTTTCAGACCCTATTATAGTCTGTTTCAGGCCTGTGACGAGCTCAAATTTGATCCTGGCGGCCTGCGGCCCGAAGACCGGATGCGATTCCCCGCAAAAAAAGAGGGCCGCTCCGCCTTTGCCAGGCAGGGAGCGGCCCCGGAAAACTCTGGCTTGCCGGCTCAGAACACGATCTTCCCCGTAATCTGGAACATGCGCGGGGCGGAATCGAATCCCAGGAACGAACCGTAGGCGCTGGTCGGGGTTCCAGCCATGCTGGTGGCCTGACCGAACGTGGAATCGCCCAAGCTGTTATCGGGGTTGGCGAAGTTGGGGTGATTGAAAATGTTGAAGGACTGAATTCCCACTGCCAGGTTGACTTTCTCCTTGAAGCGGAAGTTCCGGAACAGGTTCATGTCTACGTCGAAGTAGCCTGGTCCGCGGAACTGGTTGCGGGTTTGCGGAGACCAGCCGGGATAGTTATTGAAGGAATCGGCCCCGCTGTTCAGGAAGGCGTTGGCGTTCAGACAGGGAGTGGTCACGGAAACAGCGCCGCAACTGCCGGTTTCGACCTGGCCGCCGATGGGATAGGCCAGGATAGTGCCGCCGCCGTTGGTAAAGGCGCCGTTCCAGTTGCCATCCACCACGGAGAAGGGCAGGCCGGTACGCCAGAACCACTTGCCGGACCACTGCCAGCCGTTCAGCAGATGCCGCGCGAACTTGTTCTCGAGGTGAAACTCGGGATTGAAAACCCAGTCCGCACTGAAAGAGCTGCGGATGTCGTAATCGGAGTTGCCGTAGTTATCGGCGCGGAGGCTGTAGGGATTGATCTGTCCCAGGAGCGAATCGCCGTAGGTAAAGACGCCGCCGTTCGATCCCTCGTCCAGGTTGTGCGACCAGGTGTAGTTGAAGTGGGCCGCGAAGGAGCTGGAGAAGCGCTTGGTGGCGGTAAGGGTCAAGCCGTTGTAATTGGAAACCGCCCCGCTGAGCACCTGTTCCACCTGGCCATAATTGGCCACCGGCGGCGCGCTGAGATCGGCCGCCATGGTGGGGAAGATGTTGTACGGATCGTAGGCGTTGTACCACGCGTTGGTATAGGGGATGCGGATTCCGTGGTTTCCGACGATGTTGGCGGTGAGCGCCCAGGAGTTGGTCAACTGGCGCTGAATCTGAAGATTCCACTCTTCCCAACGGGGCGAATGCATGGTTGCGGGAATGGAGGTGAAGGCCGGAGCGGCGAATACCGCGCCGAGCTTCGAAAGGGCCGCCGAGAGCTGGCTGTAGGTCTGGGTGAGGCTGAAGGCGTTGGCGGAGGCCTGCCAGGTGGCGGCGCCGCCGGCCGGGTCGAAGCCCAGCACGCCCGCGGAGGGCCGTACGCGGATGGCTACCGACGATGGAGGATTGGCCAGCAGGTCGTCCACCAGGCCGGCGGGCGCATTATCGTAGAACAAACCAAAGCCGCCGCTGATCATGGTCTTGTTATTACTCGCGGGCGACCAACTGAAGCCAATGCGCGGCGAGAGGTTCACGGCGTCCACGCCGGGATATGCCTGGTGCAGGCCGGTAGCGATGTCGCTCGAATAAGGCACCGAGCCGGGATTGGCGTTGGTGACGCTGGCCAGAGTGGACCAGGGCCCTTTGAAGTTGGCGAAGCAGTTGGTCTGGCAGACGGGGTTGGAATTGTGCTCCGTGCGCAGCGCCAGAGTCAGCTTGAAGTTCGGGGAAATGCGGTATTCATCCTGCGCGTACAGGCCCATGCCCCACATGGCGATGGGCACATCGTCGGCCAGATTGAGCGTCTTGCGGTACTGATAGGCGATGCCATTGGCGAAGTTCTGCAAGCCGGCGGTGACATATCCGAAATAGACCGACGGGTAGTTGAAGAAGAAGTTGTGATCGCTGACATCGTAGCGGCGGAAGTTCACGCCGAATTTCAGAGTATGCTTGCCGGCCGCCTGGGTGAAGTCGTCGATGAACTGGTATTGGGTGATGTTGCGGCCCTGCGGAAAGTCGTGCATGTAGTTGATTTCGGTGAACGGCACGGCGCCGGAGTCGATCACATCGTAGGGGAAGGTGCTGTAAGCCTTGTCGTGGTTCTGCTCGAAGAGGGCGAAATAGTAGCTCAGGGTGGCCATGAACTGGTTGGTGGACCGGGGGCCGAAGACGTGGGTTTCACTGAGCTGCGAATCCCAGGAGGGCTGGCTAGAGAGCGCGTCGAAGCTCGAGCTGATGGGATCGACGTGGGTCGGCTGGAGGCCGTGATCCGACTTATAGCGGAAGAAAGCATTGTCCTTGTCGGAGAGTTTCTGATCCAGCGTGCCGCTCAGGATCCACTCCGAGGCCAGGGCGGTGGGGTTCTCCTGGAAGCGGGCGGCGCAGGCCTGCGTCTTGGGGTTGAAGCCGGGCAGGGACAAATTATTGCAGTAGCTGGTGTTCGCCAGAGGCGTGGCTCCGGCCGCGCCGGGCGCGTTGAGCCACAGGTTCATCATGTTCTGGTAGGTGGAGGCTTCGTTGGGCTGCAACTGCTTCACGTTGTTTTCGACGGCGGTGGCGAAAGCCGGGGTGGGAATGGTGACGGTGCTGACCACCGGGAGCACGAAACGCAGGCCTTCCGTATTGAGGAAGAAGAAAGTCTTGTTCTTGCGGATGGGCCCGCCTACCGAACCGGCCCACTGGTTGGCGTTGGAGAAGGGGCGCGGGGTGCCGTAGTAGTTATTGAACCAGTCGTTGGCGTTCATGGCGCGGCCGTTCCAGAGGTACTCGGCATTGCCGTGGAACTGGTCCGTGCCGTGCTTCGTCACATAGGTCACCTGGGCGCCCGAAAGCTGCCCGTACTCTCCGCCGTAGGCGTTGGCCACCACCGAGGCTTCCTGCAACTCGTTCTGGCCGAGGGTGAGGTTGGAGGCTCCCGAGTTGTTGATGTTGAAGTACGGGTCCATGTCGTTCTCGCCGTTGACGGTGAACAGATTGGAGGTGGCCGGCAAACCGTTGACGGTGAAATTGCCGTAGCCGCCGGTGGAGTTGACCACCACGCCGGGTGCGGTGAAGGCGATGTTGGTGATGTCGCCGCCGGCGCTGGGGAGCTGGGCCAGTTGGGTGGGGGTGAACGAGGTGTTCATGCTGGCTTCCGGATTGATCAGCGGAGCCGCGTCGGACACCTCAATGGTTTCGGTGGTCTGTCCGACCTCCAGTTTGAAATTGGCGGCTGCAATCTGGCCGACGACCACGTCGAAGTTGGCTTGCGCCTGCCGAAAGCCTTTCTGGCTCACGGTAATGACGTACCGGCCCGGCTTCAAGAGTGAAAACCGGAATTCCCCGGCTGCCTTGGTGCTGGTGGTCTGAGCCAGACCGGTGTCCAGGCTCTTTAAAGTGACCGTGGCATCCACGATGGCTAAGCCCGTGGGATCGGTGACATTTCCGGCGATGTCGCCTGCGATGAGCGATTGCGCCATGAGCTGGGCGGAGAGCACCGCCAGCGCCAGGATTATCGTGAGCAGGAAGATGACTCTTTTAACGATTGGTTGCATTGCTCTAACCTCCTCGAACAGTTCCAGTTTTCTCCCCAAGTACGTGCCGGAGAGCACGCCTCGGTCCAAACCAGAGACGCTTTGCAACTTGTAGATTTCAATACCTTAATATCGTTTATTGGCAGCGAGGCTGGCCGGGGACTCCGTCCGCCCGGATTCCGCGACGCGCGGGACTGCGCCGGCAGGGCGGTAATCCACGGGAAATGAGGCGCTTAGCTGCTTATGGCAAATCGTAACACCTATTACAGATAATGGGAGCTGCTTAGCTTAAATAAGGCCTGGCCGAGTGCGGGAAAAGCCTGGAAGCCGCTCCGCCGGCCGGGGATCACCCACCTGCGGGCGCCAGTGGGGCAGGCCTTCAGCCTGCCTTGGACAGGCTGAAGGCCTGTCCCACCAATGCCTCACGCATGGCGCGTCTTCAGGGGAGCGAATCATGCGGTCGGGGACCTAGGCCGCCAGGGGGCAGCGCGGAATACGCAGGCCGGCGTCTTCGAGGACCGCGCCGGCGCGCAGGATGACGGCCTCCTGAAACGGCGGGCCGATCAGTTGGAGGCCCACCGGCAGACCCGCGCGGCCGATCCCGCAGGGGAGGGAAAGGGCCGGGTAGCCAAGGGCATTAAACGCACGCACCAGGCGCGTGGACGCCAGGCGGACATCCTCCTCCATTCCGCCCAGGGTGACGGTGGTTTCGCCGATCCGCGGGGCCAGGTTGGGGGTGGTGGGGGTGAGCAGGCAGTCCACGGTTCGCCAGACACGGTCGAATTCCCCGCGCAGTCGGCGGCGCAGACGCTGGGCGTTTACGTAATCGGTGGCGGCGAGCAAGCGGCCCTGGTCGAAGAGCGCCAGCACGTCGGCGCCGAAGTCGGCGCGCTTCGAAAGATGCGGCTCGGCCATGGCGGAGGCTTCCGCCGCGAGGATCACGCGGGCCACCGCGGCCAGGGCGGCGGCATCCGGCAGGCGCACCGGTTTCAACACCGCGCCCAGGCGGCCGGCCAGTTGGATGGCGCCGCGCACGGCGGT
>JASHSS010000535.1 GCA_030038565.1 Bryobacteraceae bacterium | reverse complement strand
GTTTCCCGCTCGACCATCTCGCGGATCTGCTGCGCCGTCTCGTAGGGGTCATTTCCCGGCGGTATGGTCACCTGAAATTCATCCCACAGCCACTGTCCCGATGTCGAGAAGTTGAAGTAATGGTCCTCCATGGCGAAGCTATTCGAGAAGGCCACGCGGCGGCCGGTGGGGTGGCCTTTGTCCGTCCAATTGCCAAGCTCGAGCAGCACGGTCTTCAGCAGTCCGATCTCGATCACCTGGCCCGAGACTCCTTCGATCTCGACCCAGTCGCCCACGCTCAGGCCATTCTTCCCCATGAGGGTGAACCACCCGAAAAACGCCACAATGAAATCCTTCATCACCACTGTCAGACCGGCGGTAACCAGGCCGATTATGGTGGATAGCTGCGTGGGAGGGCCGAACAGGATCAGCAGAATCGCCAGCACCGCGACCACCTGCAGGGTCGTGCGGAGGATCACCCGCAGTTGATGGAGGCGGCGCCGGTCGGTCTGATGGAAGGCGTGCGAGACGATCAGGTTGAGCAGCATGGTCGCCAGCAGGATGCCGAGGACAGCCGCCAGGGAGCCTAGCACCAGGTGCAGGTCCGCCCGCCGCCGGACTTCCACGAAGCCGCTCCAGCCCTGATAGACAGTGCCGAGTTGTTTGGTGTCCTGAATGCGGTGATCCAGTCCGCTGAGCGTCTTGTGCTGTTGGGAAAGTTGCCGCAGGCGAGCCAAGGAGGCGGCGGCTTCCGGTTGGGCGGGTACCTGGCTCTCGAGCTGGTTGTGTTGATTGAGCAGCCTTTGGGACTCCGCCTCAGCCTTTTGCGCGGCGTCCTGCAACTGGCGGCCGTACTCGCCCAGGGCCGACCAGTCGCGAAGCTGTTCGATCAGAGTGCCGGTGGGAGCCGGAGCCGGATATTTGATGACCTGGTCGGCAACCTTATCCGAAGCTTGGTGCTCCTCGAGCAGGTGCTGAAGCAGGGTTTGTTTGTCTCCCCCTTCGCGCGCGAGGTCCTGTTGGGCGTCGTCCAGTTCGTCCTGGTCGAGCGCGAGCTGAGCCTGGGCCAGGTCCAGTGTGTCGCCGGGGCTCTTGCCCAGCAGATCGACTCGCTTCTTGTCCGCGTCGACGCTCGTCTTCAGCCTGGCGATGCGGTCGCTCAATTGCCGCAGCGGACCTGTGGGGGGCAACTCGGCTTGCGCTTCGGCTTCCCGCATGGCCGCGGCGAAGGTGAGGTCGAGTTCGTCGTCGGCCAGGCGCCAGGCTTCACGAGCCTGGGCCTGTTCGTCGGTGGTAGCGGCCAAAAAGGACATCTTCAAAGCGGTCTGCATCAGGCTGGTGTCCACCAGCGACTGCTCAGCCTGCGCGGACTTGTTCTGCGACGTGCCAGACCCGGTGGAATTGCGGGTGGAGAACCACGCCAACAGGCAGGCCGCCAGCAGGATTGCCGCAACCAGCGCCGGCAGATGTTTGGGCCGTTTCATTAAGACCTGTCTCATTCAAGCGTACACTCGAAGGCGGCGAGTCTGTATGCGCCGAATCTGGAAATGGGCCGCGCCCGGCAGGCGGTCGCCCGTCCGGCTGTACTGCTTGTGACGCGCGGTACGCGGTATCCGGCCTGGCTGCCGCCCGGTGGTTCCGGATAGCCGTCCATAATAGAAGCTGTGGAAGCTCAATCCGGTAGTTTCGGGCCCCGGGTGCTGGGACGCACCGGGCGCGAGGTCTCGCGGCTGGGAGTAGCCGCCAGCTACGGAGTGCCCGGCGCAGCGGTCGAACGAGCGTTCGAGCGCGGCGTGAATTATCTCTACTGGGGCAGCCGCAGGACCGGCGCGTTTCGCGCGGCACTGCGGAATCTGCGGCCGCATCGGGAACGCCTGGTGCTGGTGTTGCAATCGTACACGCGAATCGCCGGGTTGATGGCCGGCAGCCTGGAGCGTGCGTTGCGGGCCGTGACTTACGATTACGCGGACGCTCTGCTGCTCGGCATGTGGAACAAGCCGGTGTCGCCGCGGATTCTGGACGCCGCGCGCCGGCTGCGCGACCGCGGCCTGGTGCGCTTTCTCGCCGTCTCTACTCACGCTCGCAAGCTGGTGCCGGCGATCGCCGCGGCGAGCGAATTCGACGCGGTCCATTTCCGCTACAATGCCGCTCACCCCGGCGCGGAGACCGATATTTTTCCGCACCTGCCGAACGCCGGACGGCCGGGCCTGATCGCGTTCACCGCCACCAGTTGGGGGCAACTCCTGGGCGCGAGCTCGATGGCGTCCCTGTTCAACGGCGGCGCCCGGCTTCCCAAAGGGGAACGCATTCCCACCGCCACCGACTGCTACCGTTTCGTGCTGAGCCGGCCCGAAGTAGACGTGTGCATGTCCGGTCCGGCGGACGCCGCCCAAATGGATCAGGCGCTCGAAGCCCTTCGGCTCGGCCCGCTGTCTGAAGACGAGCTCTTCTGGATGCGCCGGGTGGGCCGCGCCGTGGGAGGAAAGTAGGACGCCGGGCGGGCCATCCGCCCATTGGGGTTGCAGGAGGATTGTCCAAAATTTTAGGTATTGGACCCTGTTCTTCCGGTTCGCACGTACTAGTATGTCAGCCATCCGGACCGCCGCGGGTTCGCTAAACCGCTGAAAGAATGGGCACGGTCGTTTTGGCCGTCCGATTGCAACGCGCAAGCACGTTGCGAGAAAGGGGTGAGCCAGGGGTCAGAAACGGCTTTTCCGCAACGTACCGGGGAGAACCTAACCAGCATCGGACGGAAGGTCATTCTGACGACCACGATTGTCATCCTCGACAGCGATCTGGGATTCGTGTTCTGGCTCGGCCAAGCGCTTGCCAAGACTGGCTATCGCGTCCTGCCCGCGGGGAACGTGGCGGGGGCCACGGAGTTGCTTTCGTGGAGCGATGGAGTAGATCTGCTGATCGTGAACTACTCGGTGCCGGGCGCTCGCATGTTTGCCGAAGGCGTGCTGCGGCGGCAAGGGTACTTGAAGATCATCGCGGTTCTTGAAGATGGGGAAGAACCCGGCTTCGAAACTCCGGGAGCCGATGCATTTCGCGGCCGGCCCAGCTCCGGGGACGAAGCCGCGAGGTTGGAGTGGCTGGAGACCATCGGTCGCGTTCTGGCCTCCCATCGTCACAGGCACTCTGCCAGCTAGGAGTCTCGCCGATCGGGCCCGACCACGGCTCGCGTGGCAATCCGGCGCCCGCGATGGCAGGCGCCCCAGACGCAGAAGCCCCTGTGTAACAATCCATAAGGGCACACGATGCGATTCCGAATCCCGCTCTTTACCGCCGCGCTCGCGGCGGCCTTGCCGGCATGGCCGCAGACCGCCAGCCGCGAATGGCCGGTGTACGGCGGAAACGCCGAAGGCACGCGGTATTCGCCCTTGAAACAGATCAACCGCGCCAACGCCGCGAAGCTCCAGGTGGCTTGGACCTACGAAGTCGCGGGTGGGGCGCCCGATGGGCGCGGGGGACTCCAGACGAATCCGATCGTGGTTCATGGCATCCTGTACGCCAACACGCCCGCGGGGCAGGTGATTGCCCTGGATGGAGCGACGGGAAAGCTGGTCTGGTCGTGGGACTCGCACGACACCGCTCAGAAAGTGCGGGGCATGACCTATTGGCCGGCCGCCGGTGAAGCAGGCTCCGAGCCGACGGCCGATGCGCGCATCTTCGCCGGCGTGGGGCGGTACGTTTATGCGCTGGATGCCCACACCGGCGCGGTGATTTCCGGTTTCGGGCAAAACGGGCGCATCGATCTGCAGCAGAACCTCGACCGCGACCCGGAAACCCAATCCGTCACCCTCACCAGTCCAGGCGTGATTTACAAGGAGCTGCTGATTGTGGGGGGCCGCGAGAGCGAGGGGCTGCCGGCCTCGTATGGCGATATCAGGGCCTACCAGGCGCGCACCGGGAAGCTGGTTTGGACGTTTCATACTATCCCACGTCCCGGCGAATACGGCTATGAGAGCTGGCCCAAGGATGCCTGGACCTACACCGGGGCAGCCAACAATTGGGCGGGGATGGCCGTGGATGCCGGGCGCGGGGTGGTGTACGTTCCGACGGGATCGGCGTCGGCGGATTTCTACGGGGCCAACCGGGTGGGAGACGACCTGTTCGCGAATTGCCTGCTGGCGCTGGACGCGGCAACGGGGAAGCGGATCTGGCATTTCCAGGCGGTGCGGCACGATATTTGGGACCGCGATTTTCCGGCGCCGCCGGTTCTGGTAACCGTGGAGCGCGATGGCAAGCCGGTGGATGCGGTTGCCCAGACCAGCAAGCAAGGGTACGTGTATCTGTTCGACCGCGTGAGCGGGAAGCCGCTGTTTCCGATCGAGTATCGCAAGTACCCGGCCAGCACGCTGGAAGGCGAAGTGGCGGCGGAGACTCAGCCGCTGCCCACGCGGCCGGCGCCATTCGCGCGCCAGTTGCTGACCGAGGATCTGTTGACCAACCGGACTCCGGAGATGCACCAGTGGGCGCTGGAGCGGTTCCGCGCGTTTCGCAGCGAAGGCCAGTTTGTGCCGTTCAGCGAGGGCCAGGAGACGGTGATCTTTCCGGGCTTCGATGGCGGCGCGGAGTGGGGCGGCGCGGCCTTCGACCCGGAGACCGGCCTGCTTTTCGTCAACGCCAACGATCTGGCGTGGACGGCCAGCATGGCCTTGAACAGGCCAGCGGCCAGCGGACGCGAGTTGTACGTAGCGCAGTGCGCCGCCTGTCACGGCGCGGACCTGGCAGGAAACAGCGGTCAGGCGCCGGCGCTGACCGGGATTGCGGGCCGCCGCACCGCCGCTCAGATCGCCGCCATCGTGCGGAGCGGATCGGGCCGGATGCCGGGATTTCCGGGTTTGCGCCCCGCGGCGGCGCGCGCATTGATCGACTACCTGATTACGGGCGAATCCAAACAGGCGGCGCCGGCGGCGCCATCGCCTTTCGATCTGAAGTACCGCTTTACCGGCTACAACCGGTTTGTCGACCCGGAGGGATATCCGGCGACGGCGCCACCATGGGGAACGCTCAACGCCATCAATCTGAATACCGGGGAGTACGCCTGGAAGATTCCGCTCGGGGAATACCCCGAGCTGGCGGCCAAAGGCCTGAAAGATACCGGCACAGAGAATTACGGCGGCCCGATTGTGACGGCCGGGGGAGTGGTGTTCATCGCGGCCACCAACTTCGACCGCAAGTTTCGCGCCTTCGACAAAGACTCCGGCAAGTTGCTGTGGGAAACCACCATGATCAACTCCGGCAATGCTACGCCGGCCACCTATGAAGCGAACGGCCGGCAGTACGTGGTGATTGCCGCGTTTGGAGGAAAAGGCCGGAATGGCGCGACCGGCAGCGGATATGTGGCATTTGCCCTGCCGGAGACGGCCGCATCGGAGCGCGCGCGCGGGCGTGGCGTCCGCTGAGCGGAGGGCGCGCGGTGCGCCTATCCTCACGCGCAGCGGCCGTCCAGCGCGGCCAGCGCTATCAGGCTGCCGCTCGAGGCGCGCACAGCGGTATGCCGGGCCGCCGCGAGGTGAACTCCGGCGGCGGCCAGGCGAGACGCTCGTGAGAAGCTTTCCTGTCACTGAATCTTCACCACAAAAATCCGGCCATAAGATCGTATTGTGTGATACGCTGAAGGCTCTGCTACTGCGATAGATCGTACAAGTTCACGCGAAGTGGCGGCTCATAACGCAGGTCTCCACAGTTCCCGATCGGCAACCTCAAGCTCACCGAGCTGGCAGAAATCCCTAGTCGTGCGCGGGTAAGCCTGCGCGAGGAGAGCTATGGTCACCAACACGTTTCGTGTCTCCCTGATCGTCCTCATTTCGATGGGGTCTCTCGCGGCGCAGTCCGTGAGCACCAGCTTCGGAAACAACGGGCTCACTTCTCTCCAATACAACGGGGTGCAGTACCTGAACTCCGGCGCCTTCGTGGTCAACCAGGTAATCCTCACCGACAGCTCCGGAAATCAGAGCAACGGGAGCCTCAGCGTGAGCACCAGCGTGAATGCCGCGGCGGGCCAAGTCACGCAAACGTATGCCTGGGGAACGGTGCAGATCACGTACGCTCCGTCGGGGAATCGCCTGAATCTTTCGATCACCACCACCAACAACAGCCCCGACACCATCACGGGCTTGTTCTATGACGTCTTCAACCTGCAATTCCCGTCGGCGGTTCAGGAGTACGACGGGGTCGATCCCATGGTGGATTCGAATATCGGAGCGCCCACGGTGCTTTCCATGACTTCCACGGCCGGGGTCATGGTGCTGACCAATAACGATGTGGTCAATCCGCTGATGGCGGGCTTTCCCTGGTCGCTGAACTCGCCCACCAACACTATTTTTCCGCTGCTGGTGAATACCAATCAGAACTCGATGTACCCGACCTTCTGGCCGTTCATCAACCGGCCGATCGCTCCGGGGGCTTCGGACCAGTACAATCTGTCGCTGCGTTTCGGGCCGTCCGGTTCGACCGACCAAAGCCTGGCGGGCGACATTTACCAGGCCTTCGGCGCGGCCTTTCCGCCGCAGTTCAGCTGGCCCGACCGGCACCCGATCGGAATGCTGGTGCTGGCTACTTCGGATACCGGCTGGGCGACCAACCCGCGCGGCTGGCTGCTCGATCCGACCATCGACGTCTTCACTCCCGATGGGCTGGCAGCCTTCCAGAGCCGCATCCTGGCATGGGCCAACCAGAGCGTGCAGATCCTGCAGCAAGCCAATGCACAAGGCATGATTACGTGGGATATCGAAGGCGAGCAGTTCCCGCAACCCACCACTTATGTTTGCGATCCGACCCAGTTCCTGGCCACCGCGCCGGAGATGGCCAACGTGGCGGATGCCTACTTCCAGGTCTTCCGGAACGCCGGCTTGCGAGTGGGGGTGTGCGTGCGCCCGCAGCAGTTCGTGCTGGGACCGGGGGGCACGACGGCCAGCCAGAATGTTGTGGCGACGGACCAGGATATGGCTGCGTTGCTGATCGAGAAGATCAATTACGCCAAGAACCGCTGGGGCGCGACCATGTTTTATATCGATTCCAACGGGGGGCCGGGAAACCCCATGGACCCCAGCGTGATGCAGGCGGTTTCGGCTGCCGAGCCGGATGTTCTGCTGGTGCCGGAGCAATCGGATCCGCAGTACTACGCCTATTCCGCGCCATACCTGCAACTCACCAACGGATACGACGCCACTCCGCCGGAAGCCAGGCTGATCTATCCCAACGCATTCAGCGTGATCAATGTGGCCGACGGTCCGCTGTCGCAGGATTTCCAGACGCTGGTGAACTCCGTCGCGGCGGGCGACGCTCTGATGCTGCGCGGCTGGTTCAACGACGGCTCGCTTTCCTGGGTCCAACAGATTTACCAGCAGGCGGGGTCCGGGACCAGCCAACCGCCGGTAGTTTCGATTCTGTCGCCGGCTTCGGGCAGCACGCTGGCGGGCACGGTTACGGTTTCGGCATCGGCCGGCGGCGGGGCGGCGATTTCCTCGGTTCAATTCGCGCTGGATGGGAGCAGCCTGGGCTCGCCCGCGGCAGCTGCGCCGTATACCGCGACCCTGAATACGACGGCCTTCGCCAATGGCGGCCACACGCTCGCGGCGACGGCGACCGATACCCTGGGGAGAACCGCCGTTGCGAGCATTCCCGTGACCATCTCGAATGTGGTGGCGCCGCCGGAGGTTTCGATTGTGTCGCCGGCTTCGGGCAGCACGCTGGCGGGCACGGTTACGGTTTCGGCATCGGCCAGCGGCGGGGCGGCGATTTCGTCGGTTCAGTTTGCGCTGGATGGAAGCAGCCTGGGCTCGCCCGCGGTGGCTGCGCCGTATACCGCGACCCTGAATACGACGGCCTTCGCCAATGGCAGCCACACGCTGGCGGCGACGGCGACGGATACCCTGGGGAGAACCGCCGTGGCGAGTATTCCGGTGACCATCTCGAACCCGGTAACGCCGCCGCCCGCGGCATCCTGCCCGGCGCCCGCCAGCGACGCGTTCACGGGGTGCTATTACTCGGGCGAAGATTTCAATAGCTTCGTGTTCACGCGCACCGACCCGACGATCAACTTCAACTGGTCGGGAACAGGACCGGAGGGGCCGGCGCCGCTCGGACCGGACGACTACTCGGTGCGCTGGCAGGGGAATTTCCAGTTTCAGGGCGGCACCTATCAGTTCACCCTGAATACGGCGGACGGCGACATCCTGTATATCGACGGCCAGACGATCTACTCGAACTGGACGGACCATGGGGCTGTGCCGGTGACGGTGAATGACACGCTGACCGCCGGGGTGCACCTGGTGGAGCTGGATTATTTCAAGGACGTCGGATCGGCAGAGGCGCAACTCTCGTGGGTGCTGACCGCCGCGGCGGCGCCGGCCGTGGCTCCGCCGGCGGTCTCGATCAGTGCGCCGGCCAACGGCGCGACGGTGTCGGGCGCGATCACCGTGACGGCGACGGCCACGAGCCAGGTGGGGATCGCGAGCGTGCAACTGCTGCTGGATGGCGCCAGCCTGGGAGCGCCGATTAGCGCCGCGCCCTACTCCTATCAGCTCAACACTTCCACGCTGGCGAACGGCGCGCACACGATTGCCGCGACCGCCATGGATACGGCCGGCAACAGCACGCTTTCCGCGAATGTCACGATCACGGTGAACAACGCGATTCCCCCCTCGGTTTCCATCAGCGCGCCGGCCAACGGCGCGACGGTTTCCGGCACGGTTACGCTCACCGCCGCAGCGGCCAGCCAGTTGGGGATTGCCAGCGTGCAGTTTCTGCTGGATGGCGCCGGCCTGGGACAGCCGATTACCACCGCGCCGTACTCCTATCAGCTCAACACCACTACGCTGGCGAACGGCGCTCACACGATTGCCGCGACGGCCAACGACACCGCCGGCAACAGCGCGACATCCGCCGCCGTCACGTTCACGGTCAGCAATACGGCGGTGGCTCCTCCGACGGTATCCATGAGCGCGCCGGCCAATGGCGCCACGGTTTCCGGCACGATTGCGCTCACCGCGGCGGCGGCCAGCCAGTTGGGGATTGCCAGTGTGCAGTTCCTGGTGGATGGCGCCGGCGTGGGGGCGGCCGTGACCACCGCGCCCTACTCTTACCAGCTCGACACCACCACGCTGGTGAACGGCGCGCATACGATTGCCGCGGCCGCCACGGATACGGCGGGCAACACCACCACCTCGGCGAGCATTTCCATTACGGTGGACAACACCACGGCGCCGGCGGCGTGCGCCGTTCCGGGCGTGAACGTATTCACCGGCTGCTATTACTCCGGAGAGAATTTCAATACGTTCGTGTTCCTGCGCACCGACCCGATGATCAACTTCAATTGGGCGGGAACGGGCCCGCAGGGACCGGTGGCCCTGGGGCCGGACGACTACTCGGTCCGGTGGATCGGCAATTTCCAATTCGTGCAGGGGACTTACCAGTTCACCGTGAACACCGCCGACGGAGACGTACTCTACGTGGACGGGCAAGTCGTTTACAGCAACTGGCAGGACCACGGGGCGGTGCCGGTGACGGTGAATGTCAACCTGACGGCGGGTACCCACACGATCCGCCTGGATTATTACCAGGACTGGGGATCGGCAGAGGCTCAGCTGTCCTGGGTCGTGCAGCCGTAACGCGCGGGCGTCGGGAAAAAACCGGATGGCAGGCCCGTGGGGGTCATTCCGGATCATGGTTGTACTTCGAGTAAGGAAAACAGACGGGGCACTGCTTGTACTTGGATTTAAACTCCTCCCGGGGAGTGAAAAGGCAGCGGGAGCCGCGTTTGTGGAAGGGGATGCGGGCCTTGGAGGCGGGGGGAACAGAAGTTGACGGAACGAACTGGGTGGGCGGGGTAAGAGGTTCGGTTTCAGGGGGTTGCGGGTCTAGCGGGGGATCGGCCGGGGGTTCCTGGGGTGGGGGAGCCGGGGGATCGAGGTCGAGGGACTGGAGGCGCTCGAGCTCGCGAAGGGCGTCGCGGTAATTGCGCTGGGTGGAGTTGACCGAGCGCTGGAGGCGGCTGAGGGCGCGATCGCAGTGGAGGAAGGCCTGGCCGAGAGGGGCGTTGGGGTTGAGTTCGGAGGCGGTATCGATTTCGTGGGACCAGACCTG
>JASHSS010000534.1 GCA_030038565.1 Bryobacteraceae bacterium | reverse complement strand
TCCGGCCGGGCGCCGGGCTGGGATACCTGAGGTTCTCCGCGGATATCCTGGACCTGCATCATCCCGTGGAGCCTTCGGGCGATTTCGAAACTCCTTCGGCGTTTATCGGCCTGTTTCACGGCGATTTCGACGAAGCCGGCTGGGCGACGCAGCACTTTGTGGACGCGGTGCTGGCCGCGCCGGTTCCGGCCCCGCAGGACTTCCCGTATGTGGCCTGGGACTCCTGGGGCTACCAGACCGCTCTGGACGAGGTCACCCTTCGCGCCAATGCCAACCTGGCCGCGGGGCTGGGCGTTGAATTATTCATCGTGGATTTGGGTTGGGCGCTGAAGATTGGCGACTGGTACGCCGACCCGCAGAAGTTTCCCAGCGGGTTGGGCGCGCTGGCCGATTATGTGCATTCCCTGGGGATGAAATTCGGATTGCATTTCCCGCTGGCCGAAGCCGATCCCGCCAGTCCGGTGCTCCAGGCTAATCCAGACTGGACTTCCAGTGAGAACGATGGTTACTTCGGGGCCGCATCCTTGTGTCTCTCCAATCAGCCGGCACAGGACTGGCTGATCCAGCAGGCTCTCCACATGATCGACGATTATCATATCGACTGGATTCTGCAGGACGGCGAAGATATGGTCAAGCAATGCACCAAGACGACCCACACGCACGATCCGCAGGATAGTAATTACAGCAACTCGGTGGAAGGCATCGACGCGGTGGTTATGGCGGTGGAGGCGGCGCGGCCGAACGTGCTTTGGGAAAACTGCGAGGACGGCGGCAACATGATGACCTTTAACATGGTACGGCATTATGTTACTTCCATTACTAATGACGCTTCCGGGGACTTCCCCGCGCGGCAGGCGGTCTACGGAGCGACTTATCCATTTCCGCCGCGCTTCGCGGAGCGCTACATGCCGCAAACGGACGGCGTGAACGCCTACGCCACGCACAGTTACCGCTTCGGCGGCAACTGGGTGCTGATGGACCAGTTGCCGGCACTCACCACCGGGCAACTCGGGTTTCTCGAGCAGCAGATCGCCAATTACAAGCTGGGGCGCGCCAGTATCGCGGGCGGCAAGGTGTTCCACCTCGCCGCTCCATCCGCCAACGGCATCGACGCGATTCAGAGCTTCAACGCCTCGACCGATATCGGGCTGGCGGTGGTCTCGCGGGCGCAATCCAACAGTTCGCAATACCAGTTCTATCCCCAGGGACTCAACGCCAACCAGCGCTACAGCGTGTACTTCGAAATCGATCCCTCGGTTTATTCGATGATGGGCGCGCAATTGATGCTGAGCGGCGTGACGGTGAACCTGCCGACGCCGGACAGCTCCGAGGTGGTGCACATCGTGCACCAGTAGCCACGAAGCCATCCCAACCCTGCTACTTTGTTAGGGAATGGTCCTCGATATCGGCTGCGGCACGCGCAAGATCGAAGAAGGCGCCATCGGAATCGATATTTCGCCCGATTCCGCCGCCGAGCATGTGTGGGACCTGGACGTGTATCCCTGGCCGCTCGCCGACAATCAGTTCGCACGCATTTATATGTCGCACATCATCGAGCACCTCGACGACCCCATGCGCGCCATGGCCGAAGTGCACCGGGTGGCCGCTGACGGCGCCGATGTTCTGATCACGACGCCGCATTTCAGCTCCCACAACTCGTACGTCGATCCGACCCACAAGCGCCACCTGGCGGCGGGCAGCTTCGCGTATCTGACGGGGAAGGATTTTCCCAGCTTCCGCGGCTCGCCATTCCGCTTCGACATTGTCAAGGTGGAACTCACCTTCGGGGGCAACCTGGTGCTGGACAATCTGGGCCGCCTGCTGGCGCGCCTCTCGATGCGCTGGTACGAGCGCCATGCGGCGTGGGTCTTCCCGGCGATGGACATCCGCTGCCATCTGCGGGCGCGGAAATAGACCCGGCGGGCGCCGGGTAAGTGCGGCGGGCGGTGAGCCCGCCCGGGGCGCAGCTACGCTTTGACGGTGTGGAACTCCCAGCCCTTCCGGAAGGTCGGTTTGAGGAGTCTGTTGGCGTCGACGTTGTTGGTGATGCGCATCTTGTCGGAATCGTATTCGATCTTGCCTTCGTAGCGCAGGGCAATGGCGCCCAGCAGCATCCATTCGACGAAGGGAGCCGCCACCGCGAAGTTCGAGCACGCCGGATCGCCGCCCTTGGAGGCGCGGATGAAATCGCGCATGTGGCCGGGCGAGCGCGTGAGCAGGGGCGGCGGCATGCGGTAATCCTTCATTTTTTCGACCGGGACCAGCCGCGTTACTTCGCCGTAGGTGCCGGTGGTCAACATGCCTTTGTCGCCGATGAACAGGCTGCCATCGGGAGTCGGGAAGCGGAGCGGCTCGGTGGCGGCTTTCAGAGCCTGGTACTCGTCCCAGTTGAAGACGCGGCCGGGAGAGTGGAAGTCGTCGCTCACCGGACCGGCGGCGCCTCTGCCAGCGCCCGCTCCCCTACCACCTGCGCGCGGCAGGCTGGGAGGGTCGCCGAGCCACTCGCCCTCCGGAACGCCGGCGATTTTAGGGGTCGCGGTGATGCCGTCGTACCAGAAGACCTTGAGCGGCGGCATGTAGCCGTAGGCGGCGAAATCGTATCGGATCACGGAGGCCTTCGGGAACATGAATGGGCTGGCGCCTTCCTTCTTGATGCACTCGACGCTGAGAATCTTGCGGTTGGAGAGGTGCATCGCCATGTTGGGGGCGCCCAGAATATGGCAGGCCATATCGCCCAGGGCGCCGCAGCCGAAGTCGTAGAAGCCGCGCCAATTGTGCGGCTCGTAGAAGAAACCGCCATGGCTGTCGGGTTCGGTCTTACCGTCGGCGGTGAAGGGCCGCGCTTCGGCAATCCCCAGCCAGAGGTCCCAATCGAGGGTGGAAGGAACCGGATCGGGAGGCGGAATCACGGTAAGGCCCTGCGGCCAGATGGGACGGTCGGTCCAGGCATGGACTTCGCCGACGTTGCCGATTTCGCCGCTCCAGATGATCTCCGCGCACTGCCGGGTGCCTTCGTTGGAATACCCCTGGTTGCCCATCTGGGTGGCGACTTTGTACTTGGCCGCCGCGTCGCGCAACTGGCGCGCTTCCCAAATCGTGCGCACCAGCGGTTTCTGGACGTAGACGTGCTTGCCGCGCTCCATGGCCCACACGGCTGCCGTGGCGTGCATGAAGTCCGGGATGGCCACGATCACGGCATCGATATTCTTGCCTTCCTTGTCGAGCATCTGCCGGAAATCGCGGAATTTGGGCACATTGGGATAGCGTTTGAATGTGGCGGCGGCGCGGCGGTCGTCCACATCGCTGAGCGCCACGATGTTTTCGGTCGGCGCGGCGGCTCCGATATTGGAGGCGGCCTGTCCTCCGGCTCCGATCGACCCGAAGTTCAGTTTCTCATTGGGGGATTTGTATCCCAAAGATTTCAGCGACGCCGTGCTGCCGAAACCCACTGCCGGAACAGCGCCGGCCAGCAGGCTGCCGTAGAAGAAGTAACGTCTCGTAATCGCCATTGGAACCTCCTGCTTGCGATACCAACCACCAGTCTACCCGTTCCAGATGGGTACGGGCGGAGGATAGGCCCGACTTCGACGTGATCTTGCCGAAAGCCGCCGAGGAGTTTAGGCAGATGCTTTCTGCCGACGGCCGTCAACGGACGGGGACTGCTGCCTGCCCGGCCCGCAGCCTGTCCAACATTTGCCGCAGCACGGGATCGGGCCGGATGCGCAGGGCGGTCTCATATTCGGTGATCGCCTGCGAAAGCCCGCCGGGAGTATGCGCCAGGGCAGTTCCGAGGTTGATGTGCGCTTCTACGAAATCAGGTTCGCTTCGCAGGGCCGCCTCAAATTCAGCGATGGCCTCCGGCAACCGGCCGGGTATGCGCGCCAGTGCCGTCCCCAAGTCATAGTGGGCGTCTGCGTCATCGGGCTGAATCCGCACCGCCTCCTCATATTCTGCAACCGCTTCGGGTAAGCCGCCGGGGATGGCCGATAGTGCGTTTGCCAGGCCAATACGAGCGCCTTCGGAATCCGGTTTAAGGCGCAACACGGCCCGGTACTCAGCGATCGCCTCCGGCAGCCGGCCAGGCAAGCGCGCCAGTGCGTTTCCGAGATGGAAGTGCGCATCTCCATCATCGGGGTCAATCCGCAAAGCCGCGTGGTATTCGTCAATCGCTTCCGATAGCCCGCCGGGCAGGCGGAGCAACGCGTTCGCCAGGTTATGGTGAACTTCCGCGCTAGCGGGTTGAATCCGGAGCGCCGCCCGATACTCGGCGATCGCCTCCGGCAACCGGCCAGGCAAGCGCGCCAAGGCGTTTGCCAGGTTATTGCGCGGTTCGACGCGATCCGGTTCAATCCGCAGCGCCGCCTGGTATTCGGCGATCGCCTCAGGCAGCCGGCCAGGAATGGCCGAGAGCGCGTTTGCCAGATTATAGTGCACATCCGCATGATCGGGGTCAATCCGCAGCGCGGCCCGGTACTCGGCAATCGCTTCCGACTGCCGGCTGGG
>JASHSS010000533.1 GCA_030038565.1 Bryobacteraceae bacterium | reverse complement strand
AGAAAGAGGAGCAGATCTTCCTGGGGCGGGAGATCGCGCAGCACCGGGACTACAGCGAAGAGACGGCCATTAAGATCGATGAGCAGGTGAAAAAGCTGGTCAAAGGCGCCTACGACACCTCGTCCGCAATCATCGAAGAGCGCTCCGACGCTCTGGTGAAAGTCGCCGAAATGCTGCTGGAGCGCGAGATTCTGGACGGCGCGGAAGTCATGGCGCTGATCCGGGGCGAAACGCTCGCGCCGCGCCCGGCCAAGGACCCGCCGGATCAGACCCAACAGGTGATCCGCCCGGAATCGCGCACCCGCGTATCGGGCACCAACCCCGGGTTGACGGCGCCCTAGATACTGCTGCATTATCCGCGTTGATTTGCCCAGGCCTCGTTGGCCGTGAGCTTCAAGGGCCAATAGTTGGGAGAGTATTTCCCCGACCTTCTGGTGGAAGACGTCTCAGTGGTCGAGCTGATGTGGGTGGACCGTCTCGCAAACGAACATGCCGCGCAATGTCTTAACGATTTGCGAGCTTCAGGCCGGACAGCTTGGATGCCGCCCGCAGCTGATAACTGGCGCCCTTCGCCTCAGGCTCCCTTCCCCTCGCCCACCCCTTGCGGGTGCGCCTGCAAATACCGCTCGCGCGCGCGGCGTATCGTATCCCGCGCCTCGCGCGGGCCTTGCCAACCCCGCATCTCGGTGTGCTTGCCTTCCAGCTCCTTGTAGATTGCGAAGAAATGTTCGATCTCGCGCAGGTTGTGCGGGAACACCTGGTCGATGGTGTGAATCTGGTCGAAACGCGGATTGCGATTGGGCACGGCCAGAATCTTTTGGTCCGGCTGGTTCTGGTCGATCATATTCAACAGGCCCAGGGGGCGCACCAGAATCAGCACGCCGGGGTAGCTGGCTTCGTCCACCAGGGTAAGCACGTCCAGCGGGTCGCCATCCTCCGCCAGCGTTCCGGGAATGAATCCGTAATCGCCCGGATAGTGCATCGGCGAATACAGCGCGCGATCCATTCGGAATACTCCCAGGGCGCCATCGTATTCGTATTTGTTGCTGGAATTTTTGGGAATCTCGACAATCATGCGGACAATCTCGGGGCTGTCCGGACCCGGTTCCAGATCGTATAATCGCTGGGGCACCCTGCTATGGTATCAGCGCATGCAGCGCCAGCACGATGGCCAGCCCCACCGCCGACGAGATGATCTTCATGGCCGTCCAGGATTTCAGGGTCTCCGGTACGCTCATGCCGAAATACTGATTGACCATCCAGAAGCCCGAGTCGTTCACGTGCGAAAACGCCGTGCCGCCGCAGCATAGCGCCAGCACCAGCCAGTCGGGGCTGTAACCGGGGATGCCTTTGACGATGGGAGCGGAGATGCCGGCAGCGGTAATGATCGCGACCGTGGCCGATCCCTGCGCCATGCGCATGGCCGCGGCGATCACGTACACCACCACCAGCGGCGAGATCGAGGAAGTAATCAGCAGCTTGCCGAGATAGGCGCCCACGCCGGAATCCACGATCACCTGCTTGAAGGCGCCCCCGCCGCCCATGATGCAGAGCAGCGCGCCCATGGGCGCGAGCGATTCTCCGGCCAGTTTCAGAGCCTCATCGCGGGTCAGCCCGCGGCGGATTCCGAAAAAATAGAGCGCCACCAGCACCGTGATGGTGAGGGCGGCGAAGGGGTGTCCCAGAAAAACCGCGGCATTGTGGAAGGGCACGTGGGCCAGGTTGGCCAGCGTGGCGCCGAAGATCAGCACCACCGGCAGGACCAGCAGGAAGATCACCAGCGGAATGGGTGGCGCAGTCGGTCCGCCGGCGGGTTCGGCGGCGCCGGCCATGGCTGGCACGGGGATAAACAGGCGCCGCGCGATCCAGCCGCCATAGAACACGCCCGCCACGATGGCCATGGGAACCGAGACGGCGATTCCGTAAAGGATGGTGCGGCTGAGGTCGCCGCCCAGCAGTTGCGCTGCCGCGGCGGGCGCGGGGTGCGGCGGCACCAGCGAATGGGTGATGGTGAGCGCCGCCAGCATTGGCAGCCCGTAGACCAGCAGGGAACGCTTGGTTTCGCGCGCCAGGTTCCACACCACCGGGGCGAGAATCACCACCCCGACTTCGAAGAAGATCGGCAGGCCCACCAGGAACGCCGCCACCAGCATGGCCCACGCGGCGCGCTCCGTGCCGAAGCGTTCCAGCAGCCAGTCCGCCAGCGCGCGCCCGCCCCCGGAATATTCCAGGTAGCGGCCGATCATGGCCCCCAGCCCCACCACTACGGCGATGAAGCCCAGTGCGTCGCCGAACCCGGCCTGAATGGATTTCAGCACTTTGTCGGGCGGCATTCCGGCGGCCACGCCTAACGCCATGCTGGCCAGCAGCAGGGCCAGGAAGGCGTGCAGCTTCACCACCAGGATCAGAAAAAGCAGCACCGCGATGGAGGCCAGCGTCAGAAAAATGAGGAATGCGCCGTTGGCGGGCATGAAGCGCCATTCTACACCGCGACAGTCCGGCGGGGCGCGCCCAGGCGCCACCCCGTTTCACCCGCCCCATTTCACGCGGAGATCCCCGGTCCCGGCGCGCTATAATCCCGATGAACCCCATGGCCCGCAAGGCGCTCTCTCCGCTCCTCGAACCGCCCGAACCTAGGTCGCACCGGCCACCCCGCCTGATCGCCTTTGGCTGGTACGGCGGCAAATTCAGCCACTTGAATTGGCTGTTGCCGCTGCTTCCCGAGTGCCACCATTACTGCGAGCCGTTTGCGGGCTCGGCGGCGGTGCTGCTCAACCGCCGTCCTTCGCCGGTCGAGACCTACAACGATCTCGACGGCGAAGTGGTCAACTTCTTCCGCGTCTTGCGCGACGAAAAAGAAAAGCTCGTGGAAGCCATCGGCCTGACCCCGTTTTCGCGCCAGGAGTTCTTCCGCGCGCTGGCCGGCGATCCCGGTCTCCCGGCGCTCGAGCGCGCCCGCCGCTTCTTCGTACGTGCGCGCCAGACCCGCACCGGCCTCGCCCAGACCGCTTCGCTGGGCCGCTGGGCCAACTGCCGGAACACCAGCCGCGCGGGCATGTCGGGAGCGGTTTCGCGATGGTTGGGCAGCGTGGAAGACCTGCCGCGGATCGCCTTGCGCCTGTTGCGCGTACAGTTTGAAAACCGGCCGGCCCTGGACGTGATCCGCCTGTATGACGCCCAGGACACGCTGTTCTATTGCGACCCCCCTTACGTCCACGCCACCCGCGGCGACCCGAAGGCCTACGGTTACGAGATGGACGACCCGGAACACCGCGAGTTAGCGCGCGTGCTGGGAACCGTGGCTGGCAAGGTCGCGCTCTCGGGCTACCGCTGCGACCTGCTGGATACCCTGTTTCGCGGCTGGAGGCGCGCCGAAGCCCCGCCCAAGACCTGCCACTCGATCAAAAAGCTGCGCCGCGAGGCGCTGTGGATGAACTATTAAAGCGCACCGGCGGGCCTTGCGGGGTACAATCCAAGAATCGAGGGAAGATCGGATGCACAAACAAGCGTTTGCCGCGGCGCTGGCGCTGGCGGTACTGACAGCCGCGCCATGCGTACGCGCGCAAACCGGCGATACGAAAACCGCCGGCGAGGTCTATAAGAACATCACCGAGCTCAAAGACACGCCCGCCGACCAGTTGACGCCCGCCATGCAGTTCATCGCGTCCTCCCTGGGCGTCGAATGCGGATTCTGCCACGTGCAGGGCAAAATGGAAGCGGACGACAAGCCAGCCAAAAGGACCGCCCGCCAGATGATGGCCATGACCGCCATGATCAACAAGACCAGCTTCGGCGGCCGGCAGCAGATCACCTGCTACTCCTGCCACCACGGGTCCTCTCATCCGGCCGGTATGCCGCCAGTCCTGGAATCGGATGCTCCCATGCGCAGCGAGGCCGCGGCCGCCCCGCGTCCGTCCGGCGCCGGCGCAACCGTGGATGAGATTCTCGCCAAATACGTCGAAGCGGTCGGCGGCGCCGATGCCATCCGTAAAGTGAGCAGCCGGACGATGAAAGGCGAGATTCTGACCGGCGGAAACCAGACGCCTATCGACCTCTTCACCAAGGCTCCCAACCAGCGCATCTCGATTTCTCACATGGGCAACGCCGACAGCTACACGGCCTTCGATGGAACCGCCGGCTGGCTGGGCACCGCGGGCCGCCCTGCACGCGCCATGACAACCGCAGAATCGGCCGCCGCGGGGTTGGATGCCGAATTCTACCTGCCCCTACGTTTGAAGGAGATTTACCCCCAGTTGCGCCGCGGCAGGCCCGAAGAGGTCGGCGGCGTGGAGTGCGAGGTGCTCAACGGCAGCGCCCCGGGCCACCCGTCCGTGCGGCTGTACTTTGAGAAAACCACCGGCCTCCTGCTGCGCATGGTGCGCTATGCCGACACGCCCATGGGGCGGATGCCCACCCAGATCGATTACGCCGATTATCGAAATTCCGGCGGCGCCAAGGTCCCCTTCCGCTGGACGCTCTCCCGTCCCAACGGCCGCTTCACCATCCAGATCTCCGAAATGAAGGTCAACCTCCCTATCGATGACGCACGCTTCCGGAAGCCGGAAGGGGAAGTCAGGTAAGGACCCCGGCTGGGGCGCGCGCGGGCTGTACAATAATTTCATGCCCACTCCTTTCGAAAGCGCGCAACTCAATCTGAAGCTTTTCGAGCTTCGCCGCGAGCCGTTGCTACGGGAGGCGCGCGACTGGTTTCTGTTTGAGTTCAATCCTCAGAGCTTCGCGGAATTCAGCGCCCTGGCGATGGGCGAGCGGAACGCCTGGTTCCGCATGGTGATCGGCTACTGGGATATGGCCTGTTCTCTGGTTACCACTGGCGCCATTGATGCCGATGCCTTCCGGGCGGCTCACAGCGAGATCTTCGGCGCTTTCAGCAAGATTCAGCCGTTTCTTGCCGAGTTGCGCGCTTCGCGCGGCGAAACCTCCATTTGTAAGCATATGGAGGCGGTGGTCATGGGCGCGCCCAACGCAGAGGCAATCCTGGCGCGCCGCCGTGAAATTCTGCGCGCCGCCGGCGCCCGCCGCCTGGCCAGCGCCAAAGCCGCCGGCTAGGCCGGACCACCGGAAGCCAAGCTCAATCGCGGCCTCGCCAAACGCCCGGCGCCCGCTTTCACCGTCGAAACGGCGCGCGCAGAGCGGCCACTGTGCGCCGGCCCCGGCCCCTTACCTGGCCGAAAAACGATACACCGTGGTGCTGTTATAAACGGCCCCCGCCTTGAGTTCCGTGGTCGGAAAGTCCGGCTTGTTGGGGGAATCCGGGAAATGCTGCGTCTCCAGGCACAGAGCGCCACGGAACGGGTACACCTTGCCGCCTTTGCCGTGCACCGTGCCGTCCAGGAAGTTGCCGGTGTAGAACTGCACGCCCGGTTCGGTGGTGAACACTTCCAGCACCCGCCCGCTCACGGGCTCGTACACTTCGGCGGCTTTGCTCAGCGGAGAATCGTCGCCGGGGGCCCGTTTGAGCACCCAGTTGTGGTCGTAGCCCTTGGCATATTTAAGCTGCTCATCGTCCTGGCCGATGCGCGCGCCAATGGCCGTAGCGGTGGAGAAATCGAACGGCGTGCCGGCCACGGGCCGCAACTCCCCGGTGGGAATCAGGCCGGCATCCACGGGCGTGAACCGGTCGGCGTAGAGAGTTAACTGGTGCTGTAGAATATCTCCCGCGCCTGCGCCCGCCAGGTTGAAATACGAGTGATTGGTCAGGTTCACCACGGTGTCCTTATCGGTGGTGGCGGAGTAATCGATTTTCAGTTCGTTGCGTGCCGTCAAAGTGTAGATCACGGTGGCAGTCAGGTTTCCCGGAAAGCCCTCCTCGCCGTCGTGGCTGACGTAGGTCAACTCGACGGCCGTCCCTTGTGCTTTGCGGACCTTCCAGACGCGCTTATCGAAGCCCTGCGGACCGCCGTGCAGGGTGTTGTCGCCGTCGTTCTTGGGCAGTTTGTAAGTCTGGCCGTCGAGCGAAAACTGCGCGTGGCCGATGCGATTGCCGTACCGGCCGATGAGCGCGCCGAAGAAGGCGGTCTGCCTCTGGTATCCCGCCACGCTGTCCATTCCCAGCACCACGTCCGCGTATTTGCCATGGCGGTCGGGAGCGGTCAGCGACACCACTGTGCCGCCGTAGGTCATGATCTCCACGGTCATTCCGTGCACGTTGGACAGCGTGTACAGTTCGACCGGCTGTCCGCCGGACGTCTTGCCAAAAGCGGTCTTCTTCACTTCCGCATTTCCTTTCTTGGGGGCGCCCTGCGCCAGGCAGGCCAATACCACCGCGCTCAGGAGGGCGCCGGCGATCCAGCGGGAGGATCTCATGAAATGTATAGTACGCGATTTCACGCCTGGCGGCTTCACCAGCGGCTGCGCCGGTGCCACTCGCCGCCGCCCAGGCCGCCGACATCGATCACCACGGCGATAATCAGAATCAGCAGATTGACCCCCGCCAGCGCCAGGTGGGAATTCACCAGCCAGGCATACACAATCGTGGTGATCGGCAGAAAAAGGAAGCCCAGCACCAGAATCAGAAGACTGGCATAGGCACGCTGCAAGTAATTGGTCAACAGGAACATGAGCGCCAGCACGACCCGCGGGAAGGCCAGCACGATAATCAACAGCAGGCACGGCATGCCTTCATGGTCGCAAAATTCCGCCCCACGGGCGGTGCCATCCGTCACGCGCCATCCGGCGGGCAGGTGGTGCCGGATCGCACGGCCCTAAACGCCCAGTATCTCGGGTCCCAGGATTTGCAAATGCACCGCCTCCATGACCTTCCGGGTGCAGTCCAGCTTCTCGGCCAGGCGGATGGCGGTGAGGTGGCTCAGTCGAAATTCGTCCAGCGTCAGGCGCCGCACCGCCTTCATTCGGATGGGGCGCAGGGTGCGGTCGGGGCAGGGCATCAGAAAGTAGGTTTCATCGGCGGCCAGTTCTTCCTGGGCGCTGGATTCGACGAAGATCTGCGCGGTCAGCCCAAGCTGACAGAAATTGACGCGCTGTCCTTCGGTTTCCGGAAACAGCGCCCACATTTCGCGCTCCGTATCGATGTACTCCGCAAAATCGAAACTCGCGGGGAGGGCGAAAGAGCACGCAGGATCCAGGAATGAAAGCTGGGACACTGAGGGGTCTCCTTGTCTCTCAGTGTAACCTTTCTCACACACGCCTGCCAGGGGGGTGGATCTTTCGAGCATCGCCGCCTGGCCGAAGGGGGCGGGACGTTTCCGCTGAAACACATCGGACCGCAACCGCCGTCCGAACCGTGTGTTAACGGGTGTAGAATTAGTCTACTGGCTCCAAATAGTTCTCTGAAACCATTGACATGGGAAAGGGAACTACGCAAGCTGGAGATACAAGGAAGTGGGCTTATGAGAGCAACGTGGATTCTGGGGTATTCCGCCGTTCTCGCGCTGGCCGCTGTGCCGGCATCCGCGCAACCGGTGGTAGCTGCCAAGTCCGGCACCATCTCCGTAGCTGACGGTAAGGTCTATTTGGACGACAAGCTCCTGGAGGTCCAGCCGGGGCAATTCCCGGACATAAAGGAGAAGTCGGTCCTGCGCACGACGGAGGGCCGCGCCGAAGTCCTGCTGCCTCCCGGTATGTTCCTGCGCATGGGCGAAAACTCCTCGTTCCGCATGATCAGCAACCGTCTGATCGATACGCGGACCGAGTTGTTGACCGGGTCGGCCGTGCTGGAGATCGACGCCGTCTCCAAGGACGCGCAAGTCACCATGCTTACCAGGGATGGAACGGTCACCTTCGGCAAAGGTATTTATCGCTTCGATGCCGATCCAGCGCGGCTGAAGGTGTTTGAAGGCAACGCCGACGTGTCCATCGGCGGCCGGGAGCTCACGGTTTCGACGGGCAGGATGATGGGGCTCACCAGCGACACGGCCTCAATCGAAAAGTTCGATGTAAATGACACCGACTCGCTGGACCACTGGAGCCGGCGGCGCGGCGAAGAAGTCGCCATGGCCAACGTTTCAGCCGCCAAGCGCGCGCAGGGCAACACCTGGAGCGCCGCGGTGAACCCCTGCATAGGTATGGGCATGGGCCCGTACGGTTACGGGTATGGCGGGTACGGGTACGGCTTGGGTTCCGGTTTGGGATATGGTCCGGGTTACTATGGCGCGGGGTACGGTGCGTGGGCCTATAACCCCTGGTATGGCATGTACACCTACATGCCGTGCAGCGGCATGTTCATGAGTCCCTACGGGTACGGCATGTGGAGCCCCTTCATGATCGGGAGCTTCTTCTACAACCCCGGTATGTATCTCGGCCCGTACGGCGGCTTGCTGGGCGGCGGCGGGATTCTCGGAACCCGCGGGTTGGGCTTGGGAACGGGAGGAACGTTGGGGCGCGGTCTGAGTTATTCTTCGCTGGGCAACGTCTCGCACGGGTACTCGGGGGTGGTTGCGGCTTCGTCGGCCGGGGCCCGGTCGGCGGTTGCCGGCAGTAGCAGCGCTGGCGTGCGCGGGGGCGGCGGATCGGCTGGCGGTTCTGCGGCGGCCGGGCACAGCGGCGGCGGTAGCGGCGGAATGGGTGGCGGCGGCGGCCACGGCGGTGGCGGGGGCGGTCACGGCCGCTGATTTCACCGTCTGCCGGGCGTGAAGCTGCTCATCTTCTCCGACATTCATAACGACTGGGCGGCGCTCGAAAAACTGCTCGCCATAGAAGCCGATTACTATATCGCCGCGGGCGACCAGGTGACCTGGGCCAAGGGCATCGAGCGCTGCGGCCGGATTCTGGAATCGCGCGGCGATAAAGTCTATGTGTTGCCGGGCAATCACGAATCCGCCGAACAGGTGGCGGGGATGTGCGCGCGCCACGGGCTGCACAACTTTCACGAACGCCATTTTCGGGTGGGCGGATGGCATGTCGCGGGGCTGGGGTATTCCAGCCCCACCCCGTTCAATACCCCCGGCGAATACAGCGAACCCCAGATTGCCCAACGCCTCGAGCGCTTCGCCGCGCTCGATCCCCTGGTGCTGGTGTGCCACGCGCCGCCTTACGGCACCGCGCTAGACCGCGTCCGCGACGGCCTTCACGCGGGGTCGCGGGCGGTGGGCGAGTTCCTGGCCACGCATCAGCCGGCGCGCTTTTTCTGCGGCCACATTCACGAGGCCGAGGGGGTGGAAGTTACCATCGGACGGACGCTTGCCCGCAATGTCGGCAAGCGGGGCTATTTGTTAGAATTGAATTAACACTTCCATGACTTTAGACGAACAACAACGCGCCTACCAACCCCTCCGCGACCAGGCTCTGGCCGTGCGGAGGTATCTTTGACGCCCCCGCGCAGAAACAGAAACTGAGTCTCACCGAAGCGCAGATCTCGCAGCCCGATTTCTGGTCGCAACCCGAAAAAAGCCAGAAGGTCATGCAGGACCGCAAGCGCCTGGAGGAGGCCATCGCCAACGACGAGCGCATCCGCGGTCTCACCGACGACCTCGACACCCTCTTCGAGCTGGCGCGCGAGGGAGAAGACGTTTCCCTCGATATCGACCGCGACATGAAGCGCTACGGCGACCTGCTGGAACGCCTGGAAACCGCCATGCTGCTTTCGGGCGAGAACGACGCGCGCAGCGCCATCGTGACCATCCACCCCGGCGCCGGGGGAACCGAAAGCCAGGATTGGGCCGAAATGCTCATGCGCATGTACCTGCGCTGGGCCGAACGGGCCGGCTTCCAGACCGTGGTGACCGACCGGCTGGAAGGCGAGGGCGCGGGCATCAAGTCGGTTACCTTCGAAGTCAACGGCGAGAACGCCTACGGCCTTCTGCAATCGGAAATCGGCGTACACCGGCTGGTGCGCATTTCGCCCTTCGACGCCAATGCCCGGCGGCATACGTCGTTCGCCTCGGTGTTTGTCTTTCCGCAAGTGGATGACGAGATCAAAATCGACATCAAGTTGGACGACGTGCGCATCGACACCTTCCGTTCCTCGGGCGCCGGCGGCCAGCACGTCAACATGACCGATTCGGCGGTGCGCATCACGCACTTTCCCACCGGTATCGTGGTGCAGTGCCAGAACGAGCGTTCACAGCACAAGAACCGCGATTCGGCGTGGAAGCAGCTTCGCGCGCGGCTCTACGAATATGAGCTCGAAAAGAAGCGCGAGGAAACCCGCAAGACCGAGGATTCCAAGCTCGACATCAACTTCGGCAGCCAGATCCGCAACTATGTGCTGGCGCCCTACCGGCTGGTGAAGGACCTGCGCAGCCGGCTCTCGCTGGGCGATGTGGATCGCGTGCTGGAAGGCGACCTGGATCCTCTGATGCACGCCTACCTGGTATGGCGGCGCACCGGCAAGACCGCCGGGGATGGCAAAGATGGTCCCGATGGCGCCGGAGAGTGACCGAGTCTGAGAAGATCGCGCAGGCCGCGGAACTGATCCGCGCTGGCCGCCTGGTAGCATTTCCCACCGAGACAGTCTATGGGCTGGGAGCCAACGCGCTGGATGCCAAAGCCGTGCAGCGGATTTTCACTGCCAAGGGGCGCCCGCGCACGAGCCCTCTCATCGTGCACGTGGATTCGGTGGCCATGGCGCGCGAATTGGCGCTCTCCTGGCCCGAGAGCGCCGGGATTCTGACCGCGCGCTACTGGCCGGGCCCGCTCACCGTGGTAGTTTTCAAACAGCCGCACATCCCCGCGATTGTGACCGCCGGCCTCCCGACGGTGGGGCTGCGGATGCCGGCGCACCCCCTGGCGCTGGCGTTGATCAGTGAGGCGGGCGTGCCCATCGCGGCGCCCAGCGCCAACCGGTTCACCGAGCTTTCCCCCACCGCCGCCGCGCACGTGCCGGCGACGCTGGCGGATTTCGTCCTGGATGGCGGCCCGTCGCGGGTGGGGATCGAATCCACCGTTTTGTCGCTCGCGGCCAAACCGGTGCTGCTCCGGCCGGGGGTGATTCCGCTGGCGGAAATCGAAGCGCTAATCGGGCCGCTCGAGATCGCGGGCCCGGCCGGCGTGGGGGCGCACCCCTCTCCCGGAATGCATCCGCGGCATTACCGCCCGCGCACGCGCCTGCTGCTGTTGGGCGCCGGAGCGGCTCCGCCCCCCGGCCGCGGCGCATGGCTCCGGATCGGCAGGGAGATGCCTGGGGAGCCGCTGGCCTACGCCGCGGCGCTCTACAAGACGCTGCACCGTTTGGATGCCGAGGGCTGGGACTGGATTGCCGTGGAACCCCCGCCGGACGACGCGGCCTGGGCCGGCGTGCTGGACCGCTTGCGCCGCGCGGCGGAGTAAGGCCGGCGTACCTCTGGCACGCCGCGGCCGCGTCTGCCATACCAAAGGAAAACTGGCATGAAGCTGATGACGGCGATATGTTTGGCATCCGTGGCCGGAACCCTGGGAGCGCAGCAACCGGCCGCTCACGGCATGAACTTCTACTCCGTGGAGAAGGAGAAGCAACTCGGCCAGACTTTTGCGGCCAACCTCGAGAAATCGCTGCCCATGGTGCATGAGCCGAAGCTGGATGCTTACGTGGCAAAGCTGGGCGCGGCGCTGGCGCAGTATGCCGAATCCCCGTTCGACTACACCTTCCAGATGTATGAAGACCGTAGCGGCGCCCAGGTCACCCCAATGGCCCCTCCACGAATGCCGGCAGCCGGGCCGGCGATGCCGGTGGATGCCTTTCGGGGCCCGGCCGCCGAACCGGTCGCCGTGGAGGGCGGCGCGGTCTTCATCCCGATGAGCCTCCTGGCCAGTGCTCCCGACGAAGCTGTGTTCGCGTTTCAACTGGCGCATGCCATGGCCCATGTCGCCCGCCGCCATCCAACCCAGTTGGCCACCCGCTCTGAACTGATCCAGATCTCCCAGGTCACCGCCCCCACTCCGCAAACTGTAGAAGGGGCCAACCGGCCCCCGGTGGCGCCGGCGGTGGGAACATTAGCCTTCGCGCGCGCGGCCGAACGCGAAGCCGATTACTGGGCGGTCCAGATGGTTTCCAAGGCAGGCTACAATCCGGAAGCCATCGCTCTGTACCTGGGGGAGGAACCGAAGCCGAAAGAACCCAACGTCTCAGCAGTCTTCGCAGTGCGCCCCCCGCCCGGCGAGAGGGCGAAGGCGATTCGAGCCGAGTTGGAGAAACTGCCGGCTGCCGGCTACACCGCATCAACGGGAGATTTCGACTCAGCCAAAGCCCTGGCTGGCAGCGTCCGCTGAACCGTAAATCCGGAAGTTCGGTCGCCGCTTGCTGGGCCGGATGCCGGGCGCGAGCAATTCCAGACCGCAAATCCCGGATCTAAGCGGAGGCGCCCGGCGAGAAAATAAAAGTGGCCGCGGGGATTTGAAACTCCGCGGCCAAGGGTTCTTACCAACTCCAGACCAGGTCAAGCCGGACTGATGACGTTCCGCTTAGCGGCGCCCGCCATGCCCGCCCCCACCAGCGTGCCCGCCGCCTCCACCGCCGAAATGCCCACCGCCTCCACCGCCGCTAAAATGCCCGCCGCCGCCGCCTCCGCTAAAATGCGCACCGCCGCCGCCGGAGGATCGCGGCGCTGAAAACGATCGCGGCGCCGAATAGGAGCGCGCGGAGTAACTCTGGCCCCGCGGCGCCGAATAGGAGCGCGCAGAGTAACTCTGGCCCCGCGGCGCCGAGTATGAATTCCCGTAGGACCGGCCGTACGTAGACCCGCCCCGATAACTCTGTGCCGAGGTAGCCCCCCGGTAACTTTGACCCGAATTGTACCCGCGCGATCCCCCCGCCGACCGCGCTCCATAATTCGAGGAACCCCGGTACGAATTGTTGTATCCGTTGGTGGCCGAACGGTTGGCGTTACCGAATTGGCGCCCTCCAAAGGCGTTCGCGCCAGCCGCTCCCCGGTTCGCCCCGGCCATGGCCCCACGGTTCGCCCCCGCGACTCCGCCCCGGTTCATCGCGCCCAACTGGCCGCCCCTTCCATTGCCCACATACCGGCTGGAACCATAGCGCGCGGCCACCGCCCGGTTGGGATAAGCCACACCCAGGCGATGTGCCGGGTTGAAGGCCCAAGCCATCCGGCCGCCGGCGTATCCGGCGCCGAAACGGCCGTAGCCCCCGTAGCCGCCGTAGCCGCCAAAGCCCCAGCGGTTAAAGAATCCGACGTTCACGAACAGTCCCAATCCTCCGCCGAACCATCCGCAGCCCCAGCCCCAGCCTCCCCATCCCAGCCAGCCCGGGAAAAACGCGCTCATATAAATGCCCGGCCCCCAGCCGAAGCCGAAACCAAAGCCAAACGCGGGCGGATACCACAGGGCTGGGTAAGCGCCCCATAGCGGAGGACCCCAGATGTATTCCGGCTGGTAGACCGGCACGTAGATCACCTGCGGATCGGCCGGCTGAATCTGAATGGCAGTCTGCCCGTTCTGGGTGTCCGTGGTGACGGTTTCCTGCGCTGTGCTCCTCAGCCTGCCGTTGGCTTGCGCCCGCGCCCGCATTCTCTGCACCGCAGCCATCACATCGGCCTGCTGGCCCAGAAAAGCGTTCCCCAAGTCGGTGGTCCACTGAATGTCGTTGTTCAGCAGGTTCATCACGTCCGGAAACGCCACTAGAGCCGCCACGCTGGCGTCCCAGTTTTGCTGCCGGGCCGCCTGCATCAGTTGTGCGCCCTGAAGGTTGCGGTTCTGCTGCAGCCACCGGCTCGCCTCCACCACCTCCAGGGGGTACGTGCTTGCCGCCAGCACTTGGCCCAACAGGGGATCGGGATACAGGGCCACCGGGGCCACCAGGTTATCCAACTGGTCCGGGGAAAGTAACGGGGCGCCTTGTTGCTGCGCGGGCGCTGGCGCCTGGATAGGAGGCGGCGCGGATTGCACCTGTCCGTAGCCCACCTGCCACATGCCTAGCGTGGCAACGCACAAAGCCGCGATCCCCTTGCCCCATTTCGACTCCCCCACCGGCATCATCGAGTGCCTCCATCAGGTTGGACGCGGCGGGTTGCCGCGCGGACACTGCAAAATGGAGCTATTTGGTACCGAATACCCCCTCTGCTAACGGGCACGTTGCCTCCCCGTCCAACCCTTTCGATCCCCCGGAGGTCTCCATGAAGCACTGGAAAGTGGCCCTTCGCACCCTCGGCCGGCGGCCGGTATTCGCAGCTACCGTTTTGATTCTATTAACCTTGGGAATCGGCGTGAACACCGCGCTGTTCTCCGTGGTCAACACCGTTCTGCTCCAGCCGCTGCCCTTTCCGCGCCCCGAGGAACTGGCGACGGTGATGGAAGCCACCGCGGCCAAGAGCCAGAAGGAAAGCCTGGTGGCGCCGGTGCGGATCGCGGAATGGGGGCGCATGAGCCGAACCTTCCAGGCCATCAGCGGCAGCTATTCGGAAAACGTCACCGACACCAGCATGTCCCAGCCGGAGCGCCTGGACGGGCGCCGCGTGGCCCCGCGCTATTTCGACGTCTACGGCATGCCGGCCCTGGTGGGACGCACCTTCGCGCCCGACGAAGAAATCGCCGGCGGACCGCTGGCCGCAGTCATCAGCTACGGGCTCTGGTCCCGCCGCTACGGCCTCGATCCGCAGATCACCAGACGGCGTTTGATCGTGGAGGGCAAAGGCTACAGCATCGTCGGGGTGATGCCCAAGACCTTCACCAGCGCGGCCATCGACGTCTGGCTTCCGGCGCAGGTCAACGATTGGCTGATGCGGGAGCGCGGCGCGCGCTTCTACTCGGGGGTGGGGCGGATGAAGCCGGGCGTAACCGTGCAGCAGGCGCAGGCGGATCTGGCCAGCGCCGAAAACGCCCTGGCGGCGCAGTATCCCAAAACCGACAAAGGCTGGTCGGCGCTGGTGGCCGATCTCAAGGAATACCGGGTGGGCGATTCGCGCAAGCCCCTGGTGCTGCTGTTTGGCGCGGTGGCGCTGCTGCTGCTGATTACCGTCAGCAACGTGGCCAACCTGGTGCTGGCGCAGCTTAACGAGCGGGAGCGCGAGTTGGCCATCCGCGCCTCGCTGGGCGCCACAAGGGCGCAGGTGGTCGCTTCGGTCGTGCGGGAGATCGTGTGGCTGGCCGCCGCGGGCGCCACCGGCGGATACCTCCTGGCGCGCTTCTCGATGAGGTTGCTGGCCAGGCTCTTCGCCGATACCCCGCGCATGGCTGAATTGGCCATCGACTGGCGCGCGCTGGCCTTTGCCATGGCGCTGAGTTTCACTGGCGCCGCCGCCTTCGGGCTGTTACCGGCCCTGCGTGCCACCCGCTCCGGAAACGCGGGCACGCTGATTCGCGTGGGCCGCGGGGTCGCCGGCCATCGCCAGTGGGTGCAACGCGCGCTGATCGGCGGGCAGGTCGCGCTCACCATGCTGCTGCTGGCCGGCGCGGGGCTGCTGCTGCGCAGCTTTTACAATTTAAACCACGTGGAAACGGGCTTCGACTCCTCCCACACGATCCTCTTTCACGTGGGCGCCGGATGGGCCGAGGATCGCGCCATGCTGGGGCGCATGCAGGAACAGCTCATCGGCGGGCTCCAGCGCATCCCCGGCGTGGAGGCCGCGGGCATGACCAATTTCCTGCCGGCCTCCGGCGCCACCCTGCGCAACAACATCTCGCTCGAAGGCGTGGCGGCTAACGACCAAACCGGTAACATGCCGACGGGCTACCGGCTGGTGAGTCCCGGATATTTGCAGGCGTTGCGCGTGCCGCTATTGGCCGGCGGCTGGTGCCCGGAACTCAAAGCCACCAGTGAGGGCCAGCCGAAGATGATGGTCAACCGGCGCTTCGTGGACGTTTACGGGCGTGGTCAGAATCTGCTTGGGCGCCACATCAGCATCCTGGGGTACGGCATTCCGCAGCCGTGGACGATTGTGGGGGTCATTGGCAATATCAAAGAGGATTCGCTGGCCGCTCCCGATTATCCGTACATCTACGCCTGCGCGGGCGGCGGAAACTGGCCCGATCCGGAGTACGCCCTACGCACGGCGGG
>JASHSS010000532.1 GCA_030038565.1 Bryobacteraceae bacterium | reverse complement strand
CCCGCCGAACATTTCGAAGGATTCCGTCGAGGCACAAAATGTCGAATCGCTTCCCGCCGTGTCCTGGCGGCGCGTAAGCCTACCGTGCGCTGAGAGCATGGCGAAAGATATACCACGTTCCCTGATCGCCTCGAACCAGCTACCACGCCAAACATACCAGCGCCTCCCGATCCCGGTGGCCGGCAGCGTTTGCAATCATTGTGTTGTTGTGAATATATTCCAACCGCACGGGCATTGCAATCAAATTTGACTTGACTCAAACTTCCTGGGGTTGAAGCCTAAACATAAAGGGGCAGCGGCGGCACCCTACTTTTACCGATTGTCCAGTCTTACCATCCACCACCGCCAGAACACCGACCAGGATGCACCGATTACGGAGATTCGAGAGGTTTCACCTTTGCCACAGCAGTTCTATCAGCACGGGGACGAAGTCTCATGCGTTTTCCACGGTTCTCCCGACTCTGGGGAAGCTCGCAAGCAACTCTGAAAAAGGGAGGTTTCGAGAGAATATATACTCCACGGTACTTGACACGGGATGGTTTCGTAATCAGCAGGTCCCCGGAAAGCCTGGCGGGTGGTTCCACGGCGGAGTGGAGAAAGTGGCTCCCATTTCCGACAGCGACCCCATTGAAGCCGGCAAGGGTAGAGCGAGAGTCCAAGTGTCCCTCGGTCCAGTCCGTCCGCGTTGATTACAAGATTGATTACAGAATTCTTCAAAATCGGTCGAATTCCGTCAAAATGACGGCCCGCCTCATGGCAGCGTATCCTCTTCAAAATCAAAGTCTTTGAGTATCCTTCGCACTCCTTCACAATCGGCCGGAAAAGGACTCATAATCCCTAGGTCGGGCGTTCGAGTCGCCCCGCCGCCACCAATATATTCTCAAGGACCCGCCGGCGGTTGACGGCCCTTCCTATTCGTCCACACCGAACGCCAGAATAGTTCCCCCCGCCGCCACCGCGATGTACTGTTTTCCATCGAAGACGTAAGTCATCGGCGACGCCTTCCAGAGCTGGTTGGCCGGAAAGCTCCATAAGGGCCGGCCGGTGGTGGCGTCGGCGGCCATCAGCGCGCCGCCTTCTTCGCCGAAAATTACCAGGTTCGTCGCGGTGGCCAGCGTGCCTCCCCACGAAACCGCCGGGCCGGGTTGCGGCAATTCCCAGGCGATCCGGCCAGTCTCCAACTCGATGGCCTTTAGCACGCGCTCCGGTTTGTCGGGCGCGGTGCGCTGGGTCCCGCCCAGGTATTCCCGGCCGGCTTGCCACTCGCCGATTTCCCGCTTGGTGTAGACGCTGCACTTTTCGAAAGTCTGCACGTAAAACAGGCCCGTCGCGGGATTGAAGGACGGCGAAAACCAGTTGGTGGCGCCATCCTGCGAGGGACACACGCGCGTGCCTGCCTCGGCGGGCTCCTGGTTCGGATTGCGGATGGGGCGGCCATCCGCGCCGATTCCGCTGGCCCACGTGAGGTGCTCGACGAACGGCTTGGCCAGCAGCATCTTGCCATCAGTCCGGTCCCACACGTAGAAGAACCCGTTGCGGTTGGCCTGCACCAGCAGTTTGCGAGGCTGCCCCTGCCAGGCGCGGTCGATCACCATGGGCGTCTCGGTGGCGTCCCAATCCCACAGGTCGTGGGGAGTGGTTTGGAAGTGCCACTTCAGCCGACCTGTTTTGGCGTCCAGCGCCAGGATGCAGTCGGAATAGAGATTGTCTCCCAAGCGATCGTCGCCGTTGTATTCAGCGCTGGGATTGCCGGTAGGCCAGTAAACCGTATCGAGCTCCGCGTCGTAGGTTCCGGTGAACCAGGTGGGGGCGCCGCCGTGCGCGATGCCTTTGCCTTTCCAGGTTTCCGATCCCGGTTCGCCCGGCGCGGGGATGGTCCAGAATCGCCAGGCTTCTTTTCCGGTGGCCTGGTCGAAGGCCGCCACGAACCCGCGCGAACCGTGCTCCCCGCCGCCCACCCCACCCACCACCAGGCTACCGGCGGTGAGCGGGGCCGAGGTGGCGAAATAACTCAAGCGCCAGTCCGCCATCTGGGTATCCCACAGCAGTTCCCCGGTGTAACGGTTGAGCGCGATGATGTGCGCTTCGGCGGTTTCCATGAACACGCGATCCCCGGCCAGCGCCACTCCGCGGTTGATGCCGGAAGCGCCTTCGCCGGGGGTCCCGGGCGTTTTCGGACGCCGGTAGTGCCAGATCTGGCGGCCGGTTCCGGCATCCAGCGCGTAACACTCATTGCCGCTGGTGACGTACATGATGCCGTCCACCACCACCGGGGTCACCTCCAGGTGGGACGTCTCCGGCAGCGCAAAAATCCACTGCGGAGCCAGCCGCGAAACGTTGGCCGGAGTGATCTGGGAAAGCGTGGTGTAGCGGTTGCCGCCGGGGTCGCCGTTGTAGGTGGGCCAGCCAGTTTGCGAGGTGACTTCGCGATAATGTTCCCCGGCCCGCCGCAGCAGGTGTACCTTGTGATCGGCGGTGCGCAACTGAAGGTCGTTGAAACCTTCGTTCAGGACTTCGCCCTCCAGTACGCGGTTATCCGTGGTCTCGACCCGCAAGTGCTCCACCGGCCTGACCCTGCCGCGCGGTTGGAGCGTGCGCAGGAAGCGGATCAGCGGTCCCATTTCCGCCTCGCTCACCGGAATCGGAGGCATTCCGCGGCCCGGCAGGCCCGTACGAATCAGGGCCGCCAGTTGCTGGTCGTCGTGGGCGCGCAGCCGGGAAGCAATCGGCGGTCCCAGTTCGCCGCCATTGGCATCCGAGCCGTGACAGCGGGCGCACCGGTCTTCAAACTGCGCGCGGCCGCGCCCGTCATCCTGGGCCTCCAACCACCCTGCGCAGAGCAGGGCCGTCAAAAGAAAAAAGGGAATGCGCATAGAGACGGAACTCCGCATCTTCGGTCCCCTAATTGTACTGTGAGATCCGCCCGCGGAACCGGGGGCGCTCCGCGCGGCTGGCGGATCAGCCTTCCAGGCGCAGCCGCCAGTTCCGGTAATCCACGCGCATCGGCGGTCCCACGTGGACCTGCACCCCGATGAGTCCCTTGGGCTCGCGGCTCGGGTCGTCATCGATGGTCACGCTCATCAGGCGGCCGTTGATGTTGTGGATCATCATGTTGCCGTGCACAATCAGGTGGATCGAATTCCACCCGCCGGTGATCAGCTGCGCCATTTCCTGGTTGTCGCCGATGCGCGAAAGCACAATCGGCTTGCGGGTTCCGGTAACATGCGTTACCTCGCCGCGCTCGGCCAGGAACAAGCGGCCCTTCTCCTCGTAATTGTTGCCGGTATAGCGATTCCGCCCGTCGATGTCGCACTGATAGCCGCGCATGGCGAAGCGGTTGGCGGGCGTGACCTTGTCCGGAACCACCACGCTGCGGTAATTGATGCCGCTGTTGCCGCCTTCGGTGATGCGGTAGTCCACCTTCAGCTCGAAATCCTGCGGAGCGCCGCCCCGCCAGATGATAAAGGTATTGCTCTTGATGACGGTCTCCGGCGTGATCTCGCCGGTCATCACTCCATCCGCCGCGCGCCAGTATTTCGGGTCGCCTTCCCACCCGTTCAGTGTCTGGCCGTCGAAGATGCTCTGGAAACCGGCTTCATCGCCTTCGATCGGCTCCGGCCGGTCGCTTTGCTTGGGCACAAACGGCTGGGCGGTGGTCTGCTGCGCCATCATTGCGCGAGCCGAACAGGCGGCCAGCGACGCCAGGAAGAGCCGGCGCTCGCAGGTTGGGGTGGTCATTCGGTGGGACCTCCGATGCAGTTCATTATAGGCGCGCGCAGCCGGCCGCGACGAGGGTATCGCGACGAGGGTATCGCCGGGCCGGCTACGTCATGCGCCGCCGGGCCTTTTCCAGGCCGTCTTCGTAGGCCGCGATCAGCTTGTCCCAGCGGGCGTTGGCCGCGTCGTCGATTTGGCAGCGGGCCGGGTCCGCATCGAACCATGCCATGGTCTGACGGATTCCCCGGGTGAAGGGCATGGTGGCGCAATAATCCGGAACAAAGCGTTTGATCTTGGTGTTATCGAAGACCACGCTCACGGCTTTGTCGCCCAGCAACCCGCCGCGCGCCTCGGGGATGCAGGCGGCGATGAAATCGCTCGGAATGTGCAGCAGTTGCGGCTCCACGCCGGCGGCTTCGGCCGTCAGGCGATACCACTGGTCCCAGCACATCACTTCGTCGCTGGTGATGTGGAAGGCGTGCCCGATGGACTGTTCGCGCGCCAGCAGGCCCACCAGCCCCTTGGCGAAATCAGTGTTGTGGGTGATCACCCAGAGCGACGATCCGTCTCCCGGCACAATCACTTTCTTGCCCCGCCGCATGCGATCCACTACGGTGTACGACTGCGCCCAACTGTTGATCGCCAGCGCGATCTGCGTTTCGCCGTAGGTTAGCGACGGGCGCACGACGGTCATCGGGAAGCCCTCCTCGCGGTAAGCGCGCAGCAGGCGCTCTTCGCAGGCGATCTTCTTCTGCGCGTAATCCCAGTAAGGGTTCGCCAGCGGCGTGGACTCGGTAATCAGGTAATCGGTGACGGGCTTCTGATACGCGCTGGCCGAGCTGATGAACAGATAGTGGCGCGTGCGCCCGCGAAAGAGCGCCAGGTCGCGCTCGATGTGCGCCGGCTCGAAGGCGACCCAATCCACCACGGCGTCGAAAGATTCGCCCGCCAGCGCCCGCGATGCCGCCGCGGCGTCGTCGATATCCGCGGTCACCACGTTGACTCCTTCCGGCGGATGGGCCGGATGGCGCCCCCGGTTGAGCAGGGTGACGTGGATGCCGCGCTCCACCGCCAGGCGCGTCGAAGCCGTGCTGATGATCCCGGTGCCTCCGATGAAGAGAACTTTCATGAGTCCGTTGTAGCAGATCGGAAGGGGCGGGGCAGGCCTTTTTCGGCAACCTGCCAAGCTGCTACAGTTCTGGATATGAACCGCCTCCTGAGACGCCTTCGGCTGGCCGCCGCGCTGGCGCCGCTCCTGGTTGCCGCGGACTCGCCCGGCGACTGGCAGATCGGAGCATTCGTGCGGCCGGCCGATGCCAAGCCGGTCATCACGCCCAATCCCGATTCGCTCTTTCGCAACCCCGTGGATGGCCAGCCGGTCCACTGGGAGGCGCTCCACACCTTCAATCCGGCGGCGATTGTCCGCGACGGCAAAATCTACGTGCTCTATCGCGCCGAAGACAATACCGGCGCCATGGGCATCGGGCTGCACACCTCGCGCCTCGGTCTGGCCGAAAGCGCCGATGGCTTTCATTTCACGCGCTCCAAGGAGCCAGTGCTTTACCCCGATCGCGACGCCCAGCGGGAGCGCGAATGGCCGGGCGGATGCGAAGACCCGCGCATCGTCGAAGGCCCGGATGGCGTCTACGTCCTCACGTACACGCAGTGGAACCGCAAAACGACCGACGCCGCCATCGCCACCTCGAAGGACCTCGTACATTGGACCAAGCATGGTCCCGCGCTCCCTACCGAAGGTAAATACGGCGCTTTCATATAAATCGGCCGGCATCGTGACGCAGTTGGAGGGCGGCCGCTTGAAAGCCGTGCGGATCGGGGGCAAATACTGGATGTATTGGGGCGAAGGCGTGATCCGCCTGGCCACTTCGGACGACCTCATCCACTGGAAGCCCGTGGAGGATGCCGGCGGCGACCCGGTGGCGGTGCTGTCCAGGCGCGCCGGCCGTTTCGATAGCTCCTTTCCGGAAACCGGCCCGCCGCCCGTCTTGACGGCCCGGGGAATCGTGGTGCTCTACAACGGCAAAAACGCGCCCCAGGGCGGCGACCCCTCGCTCGGCCCGAATGCCTACGCGGCGGGCGAAGCCCTGTTCGCGGCGGACGATCCGGCCCGACTCATCGAGCGGACCGAACGGCCCGTGTTTCAGCCCGAGCTGCCGTTTGAAAAGACCGGCCAATATGCCGCCGGGACCACCTTCGCCGAGGGCCTGGTATGGTTCCGCGGCCGCTGGTTTCTGTATTACGGCTGCGCCGATTCGATGGTGGGAGTGGCCACCGCCCAGCCGCTACCCTAGCGCCCGGCTCCCTCACGGGGTCCCATGGCACGGTCCCGAGGCGGGAGAATCGCCTGCCCACCAACGTAAGGCCAGCAGCTCGCCAGGCAAGCGTGGGGCGGACCTCCGGCTTCAGAGCCTTTTTCTGCAACCTGCTCCGATCCCTGGATTCCCATTGTTCCCCTTGCCGGGTCCTTGCTTCCCTTCGCCGCCCGGTGTATGCTCCGGGCATGCCCAATCGCCCTGTCTCCCGACGCTCGTTCATGGCCACCACCAGCGTGGCGCCCGCCGTAGCGGCCAGCCGCCAGCCCGTGGTCGTCCCCAATGTTCTTTTCAGCAACACCAAGGCCGGCGAAGA
>JASHSS010000531.1 GCA_030038565.1 Bryobacteraceae bacterium | reverse complement strand
CCCCCACCGTACCGCCGCGGCGGGCGGAATTCGAACCCGGGGGAAGGGCATACGGCCGGCCCGCGGCTGGGAGAGGACAGCGCGAGGACGCTTCCCCGGCCACTCATCGCGGCCGTGGCGGGTCGAACCCGCCTGGCCGGTGTGGAACGCGCCGCTCAGCCCGCCTCGGGCAGCATCACGGTCTCCGACGGTCTCCGGAGGTGCAGCGCCTCCAGGATGCCCTTCCACTTCCGCAGCACCAGCTCGGCAAGGTTCAACAGGATGGCCAGCGCCAGCAGCACCGGCCACAGGTCCATGACGGTCTGGATGCTACGGCCTCCGTTATCGAATACGGCTTTGGGGCTGGGGTTGAAATGGCCCCCGGTGGCCGAGGCGATCTGGCGCAGGAGAGCCTCGTTGTTGCCGTACTCCAGCATCTCGTCTTCCTGGCGATAGAAGCCGACCTCGGGAAAGGCCAGCGAATCGGCCAGCGGGCGCACCCGGAAAAGCCCCTGGTTCTGCCCGATGGCGAGACGCCCGCGGTAGTGGCCGGCGGCCACTTTGGCCACCTGCAGGGGAGCCTGGAAGCCGTTCGGGCCGAAGGCGTAAATGTCGGGGACCTGGTCGGGATCGGGGACGTTATGGGAGAGGCGGTAGTCCACCACCAGCTCGTTTTGAGCGCGGTCGAAATCGGCGGAAGTCTCGCTTTCGGGGGCGTGCGGCAGCAGGTCGCGGAAGATGTTGGCCCATAGCCGGTCGAAGCCGGGCCAATCCACCCAGTTCACGGCCCAGCGGTTCTTGGCGTCGGAGGTGAAGACGCTGACGCGCCCCAGGCCGTATTGCCAGCGCACCAGCAGGGGGTCGCCGTGGTCGGCTTCCAGAATCACGTCGGAAGTGGGGCGCGCCTGGAATCGCACGTAGCCGCGCAGGGAGGGCGCGCTGTCCATGCCGACGCCCTCCAGGATTTCGGCCTGCTTGAGCACCCGCGGCTGAATATTCTTTTCCACGGCGGTGTTGCCGGTGTGCTCCTCGACGTCGCGCAGGAGGATCTGCTCCAGCCCCTGGGGGTCGTTGAGGAAGTAGGATTTGCCCTGCGCCGAGCTGGCCACCTTTTCGAGGAAGGCGCGGTTCACGTCCTGGCCCAGCCCGACGGTGGAAATGGTCACGTGGTTGGCCAGGGCTTCGCGCGTCAGGGTCATGCTGTCGCCCTCCTCGGAGATGCCGTCGGTGAGCAGCACGATGTGTTTGTAGACGGCGTTCTGCGGCAGGATGCGCTGGTAGGCCTCGGTGAGCGCGGGGGCGATCTGGGTGCCACCATCGGGGGTGATGCCGGAGATCAGCTTCTTAATGGCCGCGCGATCGTCGGCGCGGCGGATGGGCACTGCCCACTGGAACGAATTGTCGAAAATCAGGACACCCACGGTGTCGATAGGCCGCAGGTTTTCCACCACGCCGATGGCGGCCAGGCGGGCCAACTCGATTTTGCGGCCCTCCATGGAAGAGGATTTATCGATGATCAGAACTACCGCGGTGCCCTCGGGCGAGCGCGGAGGAGCGATCTTGGCGGGCAGGGCGCGTTCCAGCGGATCGTCATCCTGACCCTTCTTGTCCACATAGATATTGTGCTCGCCGCCGATCCAAACCAGGCCGCCGCCCTTCTTGACGAAGTCCTCGACGGCCGTCTTGCGGGCCAGGGGAATCGATTCCATATCCCAGTTGTTGATGACGATCAACTGGAAGTCGTCGATTTTGTCCGGGATGCCGGTGGAGGCGCGGCTCACCTGGAACTGGTTGGCTTCGAGCGCGCGAACCAGGTGCTCCTCGCTGGGGGGCGGGTCGTGGGAGACCAGCAGCACGCGCGGCTGCCGCAAGGTGACGGCGTCCTCAAAGCTGGCTTCGCCGAGATCGCCCGCCGAGATCTTCCCCGCCAGCGCGATGGCGCCCACGGAGTTGACGTTGGCCTCCAGGCGCAGATGGTTGGCGCCGGAGAGCAGTTGCACCTGGCTGGCGCCGATGGTCTTGCCCTCGGCGCTGATGGCCACGGAGGCGGATGCGGAGCGCGGGGATTCCAGGGTGATCTCGATGGGGAAGCGCTCGCCGCTGAATACTTCGCCCGGAAGGGCTACCGATTCCAGCACCAGGTTGGGTTTGGAACGGCCCCCCAGCGGAACGGTATCCACCGGCACTCCCAGTTGCTGGGCCTGCCAGATGGCGCGGGCGGCGCTGCCCAGGTTCTGGTTGCCGTCGGAAATCAGTACCAGCCGCGGAACCATCCCGGCGGGCAGGGAGGCCGCGCCGTCGCGAATGGCGGCTTCCAGGTTGGTGCCGTGGCCGCCGGGCGCGGCGGTGTGGCGCAACTGCCATCCATCCTTGGTGCGTTCCTCGCGGGCGGCGGTGCGGGTGGCGCGGGCGAAGGGAATCACGCGCGTCCAGTGACGGCCGCGGGCGCGCTCCAGTCTGTCGGCGAAGACCGACTCGCTGCGCAAATCCTCGGGCGGTATGCTGGCGGAGGTGTCGGCCAGAAGCGCCACGGCCATCTTGCTCTGGTAGACGCTCATGCGCGGCTCGGCCAGGGCCAGCAGGATGGCGGCCAGGGCGGCGCATTTCAGCACCAGGTTGGCGCGGCGGGCGGAGGTGCGCCATTCCCAGGCCGCCCAACCCGCCGGCAGCAGGAGCAGAAGCAGGGCCAGGGGGTGCTGGAAGGTCATCGCGAGACCTCCCGGGCGCGGACAGCGTCCTCACACGGAGACGCGGAGAACACCGGGGAAGCACGGAGAAAACCAGAATTGAAGGGCGTGGAGGAAGCCCTCATCGGCGCACCTCCTCGGGGTCGGAGGACTTCGCGCGCAAAAGGACCGGGCGCAGCACGCGGCTCTGGCGGAAACGGCGGAAGTGGCCGAAGAGAATCCACTCGGCCAACAGGCCGGCTCCCCCGGCCAGCGCCAGGATTCGCCACAGATCGGTGGAACTATCCAGCGTCAGCGGGAAGTGGGGGATGGTTTTGAGAGCGTCGGCGGGCGGCTCCCAAACCGCATCGCCGATTTGCGGCAGGGTGAGCGAATAGATGTATTCGTGGTCCGCCGCCGCCACCCGTACCGGGCCGGGTACGCCGGAAAAGAAGTCCAGCGTGCGATCGCGGACGGTGAAGGGAACCTGCGAGCCGTCCGGGGCGGTCACCCGCACGTCGCTGGGAGGCGTGTCCTGGTCCATCTGCAGCTTGACCGACCCCACGCTGCCCCCGGCAATCTCCCAGCGGCGGAAAATCTCCGGCGAGTACCAGCGCAACAGATTGGCGAAGAGCAGGGGAGCGGCCAACTCGTAACGCAGGGCTGAGAGCGCCGGGTGAAAGCCGAAGACCACGATTTTGGGATGGCCGGGACGCGCCACAATCACCGGGCCGGCATCCACTTCGCCGATGCGGCTGTCACCGGGCGCCGGGTCGAAAACCGTGGCGTGCTCGAGCTTAAAATCCTTGGTGCGCAGACCGGCGGCTGCCGGCTCACTGCTATCCCATCCGGCGAAGGGCTGATCGTCCACCACGCGGCGCACCGGGATGGGCGAGCCGGCGGCGGGTGGATCGATCCACAGGGAATCGGCGGCCGGCCTGCGGGGCGGCGCGAAGCGATCCAGAATCACCAGGCCGGTATCGTCGCTGCGGTAATCCTCGGGCTTGCGATAGACCGCGGCCACGCGAGGGGTGGCGGCGAGCAGGGGCTTGAGCAGTTCGGGTTCCGCGGAGTAGACGGTTACGGCCAGGGTGGGCTGGGCGGGCAACTCCAGCTCGGCGCGGTCGTCGCCGGGGAAAGCATCGTGCGGCGAAAGGCTCACCCCGAGGATTCCGGCGGCTTCCGTGCGGTATTCGAAGCTGGCCTCTTTTTCGGCGCCCGGCGGGAGGGTCAGACGCTGGGATCCCGCGGCCACCCGGCCTTCCGGGCCACCGGGACCGAAATCCAGCGCCAGGGTGACGTTGCGCGGCTGGGAGCCGTAATTGCGCGCGGAAACATAGATCTCCCAGAGGCCGGGGTCGGAGGCCGAGCGCCGCATGCCGATCTTGCGCAGGCCGCAATTTTCGATGGGGTCCGGCACCAGCAGGACGCGCAGGTTGCGGGGAAGGGGTGGAGCGGAAGCCTCGCGCGCGGCGATGCGGCTGGTCCCCACGAAAGCGATTTCGCCTCCCCTGCCGGCGGCCTGCGATTGAATATGCCGGGCGAACGCCAGGGCCTGATCCAGGTTGAGCGCGGTGGCCCCGGGGCGGGAGGCTTGAATGGCGGCTTCCAGCTTGCGGCGGTCGGGTTCAAAGGCGGTAGCGGGAGTGGCCAGGGCGTCGGCGCGCACCAGCATCACGCGGTCGCGGGCAGGCAGGGCGCGCAGGTAGCGGCGGGCGCGGTCGCGGGCCAGGTCCATCAAGGTGCGATTGCCGGAGCGGGCCGCCATCCAGGCGGAAGTATCGAGCACCAGCACATGGTCGCGGCCGGCATCCAGGCGCGCGCCCAAACGCAATTGGGCGATGGCCAGCACCAGCAGCGCCATGCTGAGCAGTTGCAGCACCAGCGACCACGGCTGCTGGATGTGCCGCCGGTGAGCGGCGGCCGCCGGCTGCTCGGCGGCCACCCAGAAGCGCAGCGTGGAAACCACCTGGCGGCGGCGCGAGCGGTCCAGCAGGTAAAGCGCCACGGCAAACGCCGAGATCGATCCGAAGACCGTGAGGAATTGCAGGAAAGAGAGATTGAGGAGATACATTACGCAATCCCCCGCGCGCGGATCAGTTCCCCGAAAATCAGATCCTCGATCGGCTGCGAGGTGGCCACTCCGGCATAGCGCCCTCCGCTGCGGAGAGCCAGGGCTTGGATTTGGGCGGCGTACTCGTCGAAGGCGAGGGTGTAGCGCTGGCGGGCGACGTCGTCGAAGTCCAGGCGCAGGGCGGCGCCGGTTTCGGCGTCGCGCAGGTCCAGTTCGCCGCGCCAGGGCGGAAGGCGATCTTCGTCGGCCCAGATTTGCAGCAGCATCAGCTCGTGCCCGAAATCGATGAGGTATTCCAGGGCCCGCTCGCAGCCCCGGTCGTCCAGAAAATCGGAAATGATAATCACCAGGCCGCGCTGCGAATAGTCTCCGATGAACTCGCGGATGGTGGCCAGGTAATCGGTGGCTCCCTGGGCTTCCCAGGCGGCGATCTTGTCCATCAGCGCCGGGAAGCGATGCCTTCCGCCAGTGGCAAAAAGCCGCTGCGAGAGGCGGCTGGAAAAGGCGTGCACCTCGATCGAATCCAGCCGCACCAGGCCTACGTAGCAGAGCGCGGCGGCCAGCTTGCGCGCATATTCGAACTTCTGCACGTGGGGCGCGGCCATGGACTGGCTGACATCCACCAGCATGCGGACGGGCACCCGCGGCTCCACCTGGAACATCTTCAGGAACAGCTTTTCCAGGCGCAGATAGGCGCGCCAGTTGACGGCGCGGAGATCGTCGCCGTGGTGAAAATTGCGGTGGTCGAGGAACTCCTGGCCGGCGCCGGCGAAGCGTGAGAGGTTATGGCCGCCCACCAGCCCGGCGAAAGATTTCTGCCATTGAATGGCAAACCGCTCGAGTTTCTCGAGAAACTCGCGATCCAGCAGAGGGGCGGACGGCATATGGAACCTACGCGACGGAAGCGGCTGCGGTTACGCCTTTCACGATGACGTCGAGAATGGTCTCGGGAGTGTGGCCATCGGCATGCGCGTCGAAGTTGAGAATGATGCGGTGGCGCAGGACGGCATGGGCCACGTGCCGCACGTCGTCGGTCGAAAGATGGAAACGTCCGCGCATCAAAGCCAGCACGCGCCCGCATTCCACGAGCGCCTGGGCGCCGCGGGGAGAGCTGCCGTAGCGGACATATTTCCGGGCGAGCTCGTGGGCTTCCTTCTGCTCGGGCTGGGTCGCCAGGACCAGTTGGATGGCGTACTCCTGAACATGGGGCGCCACCAGCACCTGGCGGCAGACCGAGCGGACTTCCAGGATGGCGTCGCGGTCGAGCACGGGCTCGGGAACCTGTTCCTCGCGCTGGATGGTGCGCTCGACGATGCGGTTGAGCTCCTCGCGGCTCGGGTAGGTGACCAGGATCTTCATCAGGAAGCGATCGAGCTGGGCTTCCGGCAAGGGATAGGTGCCTTCCATCTCGATGGGGTTCTGGGTCGCCATCACGAGAAACGGGCGGTCCAGCTCATGCGTCACGGTGCCGCTGGTGACGGTGCGCTCCTGCATGGCCTCGAGCAAGGCGGATTGGGTTTTGGGGGTTGCCCGATTGATCTCGTCGGCCAGCACCAGGTGGGCAAAAATGGGACCGGGCTGAAAGCGCAGCGCCTTGCCGCCGCGATCGTCGGTTTCGATAATCATACTGCCCACGATGTCGGCGGGCATAAGATCGGGTGTGAATTGGATGCGGGAGTATTTTAATTGCAGCGCGCGCGCAAGGGTGCGTAATAAGGTGGTTTTTCCGAGGCCGGGTACACCTTCCAGGAGCACGTGACCGGAGGCCAGCAGGCAGATGAGTACGCCTTCCACAACATCGTCCTGGCCCACAATCACCTTGGCGATTTCGCGGCGTACCGAGTTCAAACGTTCGACGGCAAGTTGGAGTGTCGCTTCAGATCCCACAGTTCACATTGTAGAGCACGCCGAAGGCCACAGGTGGAAGAAAGACGGAAGGAGAAACACAGAAGGAGAAACACAAACCTGACGCGGTTGGCGAAGCCGGAAGAAAAGCGAGAGGATTTTACGCCTGATCCTGGGCAGCCGCGCGTTCACCCATCTTGCCGACGAGGAGACCAAGCACCGTGGCCATCTCCTCCACGGCGCGACGGGCATGTGTGGGAGCCGCACTTTTGGTCAGGCGGTAATACCACTGCATCACCTTGTAGTCGAGCACCAGCAGCCGGTCTTCGAGAGAAGTCGCTTTCAGTCCCACGGCGTGCTCGAGAAGATAGGTGAAGAGAGCGTAGTCACGATCCAGCGAACGGCACAAAGCGTCCAACTCGGATTCGCTACGAAGTCGTTCCTTTACGTGCTGAAAGCTGAACTGTGCATCGCAGGCGGGCGCCGCCGCCACCTGTTGTTCGGCGTGAGTGCGAATCAACAAGATGCAACAGTACCGGAACCAATAAACCAGAAGAATTCCGGAGAACCCAATAATTAATACGCTCGTTATCATCAGCGTTGACAGAGCCAACCTTTTAAAGTTCACCCTTGCAGAGAGTTTATCATTGCAAATTGTTGTATGCAACACTTTTGTGCTTAGAAATTTGCCTTAGTTTGGCGATTCGATTATCGTTTATTACCCGCCAATGGGGGGATATAGTACGTCATAGGCCGAGGTGGGGGGAATACTGTAACGGCTCCAACTCTGGCGTCCACCAAAAGTACCACAGGTTTGATCAGTCCCAAAAATCGGCCCCTGGGGGACCTTGGGGGACGGGAATTGGCCACGAACCGCGGGCTACGGGGCGGCGGGTCTCCGTCCCATCCACTCCGTCCCCGCCATCTTCCCTCAACCACTGAAATCTGGTAACATCCGCTGCGAATAGCCATTCGAAGCGGGCTGCCGACAGCCCGAGGGCATCTTCCCGTCATAAGGAGATTTGTATGAACGGCTTCGAAGAAGTTCGGATTTCCCGGCGCGTTTTCGCGGGAGCCGCGGCCGCCGGATTCATGATCGTTCCGCGCCACGTATTGGGCAGCCCTTTTGTTCCGCCGAGCGACAAAATCACCTTGGCTACCATCGGCCTCGGCCGCCAGGGCCAGGCCGTGACCATGAGCCTGCTGGCCCGTCCGGAAATTCAGGTGGTGGCCGTCTGCGATGTCAATCGCGGCAGCAAGGATTACATCGAGTACGGGGACAACGCGCTGCTGGTGGCGGCGCGGCGCCTGCTGGGCAGCGGCTACGAGAACTGGGCGGAGGATCTGGCGTCTCCCGGCAAGGTGCGGCTCACCCCCGAATTCGAGAGCAGCCTCGGCATGGGCGGGCGCGAACCGGCCCGCCGCCTGGTGGAAGCCTACTATTCGGCGCGCAAGCAATCCGCCTACAAAGGCTGCACGGCTTACCCCGATTACCGCGAGCTTCTCGAGAAGGAGAAGGACCTGGACGCGGTCTACGTGGCCACGCCCGACCACTGGCACGCCCCCATTTCGATTGCCGCCATGCGCAGCCGGAAACACGTTCTCTGCCAGAAGCCTATGTCGCACTCCATTCGGGATGCGCACCGCATGGCCGCCACGGCGCGCGAGATGAAGGTGGCCACGGGCCTGCCGGTGAACAACCCTTCCAGCGAATCCACGCGCCTGATCGCTTCGTGGATCGCGGATGGCGCCATCGGCGCGGTGCGCGAAGTACACAACTGGTCGAGCCGCCCGTTCTGGCCCCAGGGCGTGGAGCGGCCCAGGGAAGCGCAGCCGGTTCCGGAGGGCTTCAATTGGGATATGTGGCTGGGGCCGGCGCCCGAGCGCCCCTTCAACCACGCCTACCTGCCGTTCGTCTGGCGCGGCTGGTACGATTTCGGCTGCGGCTCGTTCGGCGACATGGGCTGTTACAGCTTCGCGGGGGTCTTCAAGATCCTCGATCTCGCCCCGCCGCTCTCGGTGGAAGCCTGTTCCTCCGAGTCTTTCGAAGAAACCTATCCCAAAGCTTCCATCGTGCATCTGAATTATCCCGGCCGCGACAGCCGCCCGCCCGTTCACATGGCGTGGTACGACGGCGGTTTGCGCCCGCCGCGGCCCGCCGGCATCGCAGCCGACGACGACCATTTCTTCCAGAAGGGCGAGGCCAACGAGGGCATCCTGTACATGGGCGACAAGGGTTTGATCCTGGCGGGATTCAATGGCGACCGGCCGCGCGTGTACCCCGACAATCCCAAGTACGCGCGGCCTCCCGCCAGGCAGCGCGGGAACGGAGGCCAGGGCGGCCCGCCGCGGGATGCCGCCATCGACCAGTGGATCGGCGCCTGCAAAGGAGGCCCTCCGTCGCTGACGAATTTCGAAGCCCAGTGTCCGGTGACCGAGGCTTTCCTGCTCGGCTGCCTGGCGCAGCGCTTCCCGGGCGAGCGCTTCGAGTGGGATGCCGCCAACGTGCGGGTGACCAATTCGGAGAAGGCCAACCAGTACCTGGAACAGGCGCCGCGCAGCGCCTACAAGGTTTGAAAAGGAGACGCCATGCCTGCAATTTCGAGGAGAGAACTGTTGAGCGGGGTCAAGAATGCGGCCGCGGCCGGCTGGCTTTTGGCGGGCGCGCGGGAGTTGGCCGCCGCTCCACTCGGCATGCCCATCGGATGCCAGACTTATCCCGTCCGGGACCTCATCCGCCAGGATTTTCCCGGGACCATCAAGATGCTTGCCGAAGCCGGATTTCAGGCCGTCGAGTTGTGCTCGCCGGTGAGTTACGGGGAATTCGCCCCCGTCGGGAAATACAAAGGGACGGAGTTGCGAAGGCTGTTTGCCGACCTGGGCGTGACCTGCGTCAGCTCGCACTTCGATATCAAGGAGTTGCGGCAGGATCAGGCGGGCCGGATTGCCTGGGCCAAGGACGTCGGCCTGACGCAGATGCTCGTGCCGAGCCTGAATGGCCCCCGCAACCCTTCGATGGACGATGTGAAGCGCGCGGCCGAGGAATACAACCGCATGGGCGAGCAGGCGGCCAAGGCCGGTATTCAACAGGGCCTGCACAACGAGAACTTCGAGCTGACCAGCGTGGATGGCCGCAGGACTTATGATATTCTGCTGGAACTGCTCGATCCGAAGCTGGTCAAGTTTCAGTTCCAGTGCTCCACCATCAGCCGCGGTTATGACGCCGCCGAGTACTTCCTGAAATATCCGGGGCGCTTCTTTTCGATGCACGTGCAGGACTGGTCGTCCGAAACCCGGCACACCATGGCGGTGGGCCAGGGATCGCTCGACTGGAAGAAGATCTTCACGGCCGCGAAGACCGGAGGGTTGCGGAATTACTACGTGGAAATGAACCTGGACCTGATGAAACCCAGCGTCCCCTACCTGCGAAATCTTCAGGTGTGAGCGGCCGCTTGAGCGCCACCTCGGACTTCGGCCGCGTAGTGGAGTTCCTCCGCCTGCCGACGGCCGCCCGCTGGGCCCGGCAGGGAGCGGAGCAGCGCCGCGGCCGTGATGGAGCGCAATCCTGCGCGCCGCGCGCTTCCCTCAGGTTGCGGAAAAAGGCTTGGGCAGGCTGAATGCTTGCCCCACCGGCGCCTGCAAGTCGTTGATCCCCGGTCGGTGGGGCAGGCGATTCGCCTGCCGGGGCGCGGGGGCTAGATCCGCGCGATCAGATACACCGAGGCGTACGCCAGGCCGGCGCCGATAGCGGCTCCGGCCAGCACGTCGGTCACGAAATGCATGCCCAGCAGGATGCGCGAAAGCGCGATGCTGAGCGCGCAGAAGAGCAGCCCGGCGGCCAACTCGGGGTAAAACTGGATCAGCGAAAGAGCCACGGCGAAGGCCGTGATGGTGTGGCCGGAAGGGAAGGAGAACTGGTCGGGGGGCAAAAGGGTGGCCCAGCAGTGCGGCTCGAAAGCGCCGGGACGCCGGCGGCCGGTGGCCTTCTTGAGTTTCAGAAACAGTCCGATGCCCAGTCCCGCGGCCAAGCCCGCGGATCCCACCGCGCGGAATCGCGCATCGCCGCCGAACAGCAGAATCACCAGGCCCATGACATACCATAGCCAGCCGTCGCCGCCGCGCGTGGCGCAGATCATCCAGACGCGAATCCAGCGCGGCGCGGGCCAGCGGTTCAGGCGGCGCATGACCCGCTGATCGCGGTGGGCGATGAAGCTCAACATGGCGTGCGGGAGCGTCATGCCGCCTCCTCCGCCCCTGCGGCCGCTTCGTCGGCGGCGCGTTGCTCGGCGCGCAGCCGCACGCTTTCCAGGTAGCGCGCCGACCAGCCCTGCGCGAAGACGAATTCACGGGCCAGGTTGCCCAGGGTGACCAGCGGAACCGCCAGGAACAGCGGCGCCAGGGCCAGGGTGAGCGGCAGTTCCCGCACCATGTTGCAGGCGATGGCGTAGACATCGCGGGTGACCCTCCA
>JASHSS010000530.1 GCA_030038565.1 Bryobacteraceae bacterium | reverse complement strand
GATACCTTCGTTCGCCGTCGAGTTGGTCGTGTTATTGATGCTCGCAGTCGTGGACAATTGCAGCAGATCGATATTGAAGGAGTTCTGCAGTGTGACAAAGCCCGACGCGCACACCGGGGGTGCGAACGCGAAGACCACAGCAGCCACCGCGAAAGTACGAAGAGCCAGGCGTTTTGCGATTTCAGGCAAAATGTCTTATCCGCTCCTTGCTTAGGCTACGATACACTACTGCGCTTCGTAAAGCCACCCTCAATACTAATGGACCCGTGACGGCAACTACAATCCTACAGCAAAGCCAAACGTTTTAGTACCTAACTGATGCATTATCGGTACTAGAGTTTACAATATTTTGGGGGTGCCCCAACGGGATTCGAAGCGCTTGGCCACCGATGCCAGTACCAGCCGGTTCGGCGGGTATTCCCCAGGCGCCCCCCGATCTGCTATAAAGTGAGATTCGGTACCCATGCCGCATTTCTGTGGGCACACCCATAGCACAAGAGACCGTCGCGTAGCCTTGTCCGCCGACAATCCGCGACCGCGCACCGGCGATGGCTCTCCGCCAGCCGGGTCGGGGTTCATGGCCATCGGAGGCGCATCGACCACCAACTTAACCGGATCGCGGACCTCTGCCCAGCCGCTGCCGGCGCATGGGGTGGCGATGCCCGGATTCGGCGGCCCCGCTCCTGCCCCACCCACGCACGAGCAGATTGCCGCCCTGGCCTATTCCTATTGGGAAGCTCGCGGGCGCCAGGGAGGTTCGCCGGAAGCCGATTGGCTGCGCGCCGAAGAGGAACTGCGCCGGGCTTAGGTACACCCCGCCGCCCCCGAAACCGGGGCCAAGCGTTACGTCCCCTCCGCCCCGCGCCCCTCCCTTCCGTTCGATTGAAAGGTTTTATGATAGATTAAGAACCCGTAGCCTCCCGGCTCGCTCATGGCAGACCTCGTAGGTGTCAATGTCGCCGCCCTGACGCCGCGCGGCAAAGAGGGCGATGTGGACCTGGGAGTGGCCTTCGAAATGGTCGACATGCTCTGCCGCGCTGGCGCCGACGGCATAGCACTCTTCACGCCCACCGGCGAATACGCCGCCTTTTCCCCGAATGAGCGTTCACGGCTGGTTTACCTGGCCCGCAAGCGCAGCCGGGTTCCCGTACTGGCCGGCGTGGGCAGCGGCACCCTGGAGATTTCGCTGGCCCTGGCGCGCGAAGCCCGGCAGGCGGGGGCTTCGGCTGTGCTGCTGCCGCCACCCTTCTACTTCCGCTACCAGCAGGAGGATATCCACGCCTTCTATCACCAGTTCGCCCAGCAGTTGGGCGGGGGCATCCCGGTCTGGCTCTCCAATCACCCCGCGTTCACCACCCCCATCGAACCCACCACCGCGGTGTGCCTGCTCGAAACCGGATGGTTTGCGGGCATCGAGGACGCCAGCGGAAACCTGGAGACCCTGGCCGGCTTGCGAACCGCCGCCGCCCGCTGCGGGCTGCCCATCCTGGTGGGGCACGATTCCCTGCTGGTGGAAGCCGCCGCGGACGGGATCAACGCCTGGATATCCCCCGCCGCCAGCGCCATCCCCGAGCTGGTGGTGGCGCTGCACCGGGCCCTGGCGGCTCAGGACGGCGCCCGCATCGGTACCCTCACCCCGCTTTTCCAGCAATTTGTGACGTTTGCCGCCGGTCTGCCGCACCCCGCGGTTGTCAAACTGGCGGCTGCACTGCGAGGATTGAAGACGGGGGCGCTGGCCGTACCCCTGCCGCTCGCCCGCGAACGCGAAACCGAGCGCTTCCGCGAGTGGTTTCAAGGCTGGATGCCGGAGATCCGGAAAATGGCGGTGAATGCTTGAACGGGCCGGTTGCGTAGCGGCGGCGCTGGCGGCGGCCGTGTTCGTTCTGCCCGCCCAACCGTCGGTCCCGCGCACCGGCGCCCAGGTGCTCACCTTCCACTCCAGGGTGGACGACTCCGAGCAGCCCTACGCCTTTTACCTGCCGCCGTCCTTCGACCCGTCCCGAAAGTATCCCCTGGTGGTGAGCCTGCATTCGGAGGATACCAGCCAGCGCCTTAACCTGCGCCAGTTGTTCGGAATTTCAGCGCGCTACGGGGAGACCGATCCGCCGGACCTGCGGTACTTTCCATTGAACCGCGAGGTGGATTTCCTGGTGGCCTGCCCCTCCGCCCGCGGCAGCATGGGCTACCAGGGCATCGCCGAAGAGGATGTCTACGACATGCTGGCCGATGTGGAACGCCGCTTCCCGGTGGATGAAGATCGCGTCTATCTCACTGGCATCTCGATGGGCGGGGGCGGGGCCCTCTGGCTGGCGCTCTCGCGCCCGGACGTTTGGGCGGCCGCCGCGCCGCTTTGTCCGGTGGCTCCGCCGGGCGCCTGGGAAAAGGCCGTGAATGCCTCCAGCCTGGCCGTGCGGCTGTATCAGGGCGAAATCGACCCCATCGTGTCGGCGGGGAAAACGCGCTCCTGGCAGCGCCGCTTCCTGGACGCCGGGGTGCCTGCCGAATACCTGGAATACCCCGCGGTCCGGCACAATATCTGGGAATTCGCCTACCGCAATGACGCCCTCTTCCATTGGTTCGCTCCCCTGCGGCGCAATCCCTATCCCCCGCGCGTCCGTTTCGAAACGCACTCCTACCGCTATTCCAGGGCTTACTGGCTGCACATCGACGGCCTCACCCCCGGCCAGCCGGCCTCGATCGACGCAGCCTGGACTTCCCCGGCCGCCTTGCAAGTCGAGACCGCCGGTATCGACGGGTTCACTGTCACACCCCAGCAGATTCCGGCCACCCTCATGACCGCGGTCATCGATGGAGTCACCGTGAAGGTGCGGCCGGCGGCTTCGCTCTCCTTTACCAGGGCTTCCGGGCAGTGGCGCGCGGGCCGCTTTGTGCCGTCCGGTAAACGCCCCGGCCTGGAAGGACCCATCTGGCAGGCAGTGGCTTACCGCCACATCTACGTCTATGGCAGCACCGGCCCGGTCACCCCCGAGGAGTTGGAGCGCCGCCGCCGCTGCGCGGAAACCGCCGCCGACTGGTCTACCCCGCGCGCCCGCCTGGCCCTCAAACTGCCCGTCAAGGCCGATGCCGCCATCACCCCCGCGGACGTGGATTCCGCCGACCTGGTGTTGTTCGGTTCCGCCGAAACCAACACCCTGATCGCGCGCTTCTCCGGCCTCCTGCCGCTGGCCCTCAACCCCGGCGCGGCGGATTACGGCCTGCTGTTCATCGCTCCGATCGGGAAGCATTACGCGCTGGTCAGTTCGGGCCTGCCCTGGTGGACGGGCGCCGAGGAGGCTCGCCCCACCGTCGGAATCGCCTTCGCGCCGCCTCAATTCCGCCTCCTGCAGACCTTCGGCGATTACATTCTCTTCAAAGGCTCGCTGGCCAACGTACTGGCCGAAGGCCGCTTCGACCGGGACTGGAAGCTGCCACCGGATGCCGCCCGGAAGATCGCCGCCTCCGGCACAGTGACGGTGCGGTGACACAAGCCGGCTCAAACCCTGGCTCAGTAATAGGTAGTGACGCCTCGGGGTTATAGTACTTTCGCATCCAGTTCGCGGCGCAAACTGTCGGCATACATAGACTTGGCCCTCCCCCCGGTGTAAAGAAAAGGACAAGCCCGCCCCTCGACCGGGTTGAGCCTCAGGTATTAACCCGCTATAGTTGGCTTAGTTAGGGTGCTGCCATCTTGAAATCGCGGCTATCCGCCTAAACCTGGATTCAGGATCATGTCGGCCAGCAGGTATTTGAAGGATAGAGATAAAAAATTTCGGCTCCTGTTTCAAGACAATCCTCAGCCGATGTGGGTCTTCGACCACGATAGCCTGAAGATCCTCGAGGCCAACGCCGCCGCTACCCGGATTTACGGTTTCACCGCAACGGAATTCGAGGGCATGCCGCTCGCGGCCATTCACGGCGCGGACGAGGGCAGCCGTTTTGCGGAGTGGCTCCGGCAGGCCGACCGTCCGGCGGCCAGCGCCTGGCGCCACTGCACCAAAAGCGGGCGCCTGATCGACATCGAGATGGCGGTCCACGAAATCGATTATGACGGGCGGCGAGCGCAACTGGCCATCCTCGTCGATATCAGCGGCCGTCGCGACCTGGAAGAGCAGCTTCGGCAGGCCCAGAAAATGGAAGCCGTGGGCCTGCTGGCCGGGGGCGTGGCGCACGATTTCAACAATCTGCTGACCATCATCAACGGCTACAGCCAACTCCTTCTGAACCATCTGAGCCCCGCCGACGCCAATCGCCCCTTCGTGGAACAGATCATGAAGGCCGGTGAACGCGCCGCCGCGCTCACCCGGCAGTTGCTGGCTTTCAGCCGCCGCCAGGTGATGCAGCCCCGCGTCCTCGATCTGAACCGGCTGGTGACCAGCCTGAGCACCATGCTGCAAAGGCTCATCGGCGAGGATGTGGACCTGCGCCTGGAACTGGCCGCCGATCTCGGCCGGGTAAGCGCCGACCCCAGCCAGATCGAGCAGGTGCTGATGAACCTGGCGGTCAATTCACGCGACGCCATGCCCAAGGGCGGCGTCCTGATTATCGAAACCGCCAACGTCAACCTCGACAGTTCCTATGCCAGCCGCCACATCACCGTCAAACCTGGCTCTTATGTCGTGCTGGCCGTCAGCGACAATGGCTCCGGCATGGATGCGGCCACCCAGGCGCGTCTTTTCGAACCTTTCTTCACTACCAAAAGCGCCGGACGCGGCACCGGTTTAGGGCTTTCCACGGTGTTCGGTATCGTCAAGCAGAGCGGCGGAAGCATCGCCGTGTACAGCGAACCCGGGCGCGGCACTTCCATCAAGGTCTACCTGCCGCGGATCGACCTGCCGGTGGCGCTGGAGGCGGAGGGACCGAAAACCCAGGCGTGGCGCGGCACCGAGACCATCCTGGTGGTGGAAGACGACGATATGGTGCGCTCCCTGGTGCGTGAGACCCTGGAACGCCACGGTTACAGGGTTCTCGATTCGGCGGGGCCGCTCGAAGCGCGCCACCTCGCGGAAAACCACCGCTCGCCCATTCATCTTCTGATTACCGATGTGGTGCTGCCCAAGATCAGCGGCCGCGAGCTGGCCGACCAGATGGTCCATGCGCGCCCGTCCCTGAAGGTGCTCTACATGTCCGGCTACACCGATAGCGCGATTGTGGCGAGCGGCATCCTGACCAAGGAAGTCGCCTTCCTTCAGAAGCCTTTCACTCCCACCGCGCTCATCGAAAAAGTCCGCGACGTGCTGCTGGAAAACGGCAAGACCCGCCAGGCGGGCGAGTAAGCCGGTTACTTCCTTTTTGGCGGGCGCGTTCTGAAGCGTACGGCGCGCTCCTCTGGCCGCCGGTTTGCAAACATCATGGAGGAGTTCTCATCATGCGAAAAATCTTACACGTGTTTCTGATCACAGCCGGCCTGGCGGGCTTCGGCGCACTCGCGCACGCCCAATATGGCCCTCCCGGCGGTCCCTACCAGCCGGATTCCGTGAACACCCTGGTAGAAAAGGTGCACACCGACCTCAACGACGGGTACGCCCACTGGCGCCTCTCGAACGGCGATCGTAACCGGCTGAATAATGCCGAGAAGCGCCTGCGCGGTTTTGCCGCCGACTGGCGCCACGGGAAGTTCGATAAAGGCGATCTGGACGATTCCATTGCCGCCATCCAGCATGTTCTCGACAATAACCATCTCGCCGGCCAGGAGCGCGACAACCTCGCGAGCGATACCGATGCGCTGCGCCAGATGCGGGAAGCCTACAACCGGCACGAAATCGGGAGTTGGTAACGCAAGACCGCTCCAAAGATCCGTGTCCTCCAATCCGGCCCCCGAAATGCCGCCCCGTCCATGTTATGGTCGGTAATGAAGGATAGGAGGGCTCTTGCTGCGACGGATCCTTTTACTTTTTACGGCGGTCTTGCTGGCCGGCCTGGCCGCGCCCGACGATCAAACACGCCCCTCGCCGCTCCGCGCGACCCTGGATAATGGCCTGCGCGTGGTGATTGTGCGCGATCCGCTGGCCCCCGTGGCGACGGTTCAGGAAAACTACATCGTGGGCGCCGACGAAACACCGCCCGGTTTTCCCGGCACCGCCCATGCCCAGGAGCACATGGCTTTCCGCGGCTGCGCGGACCTGAGCGCCGACCAGATCGCGGCCATCTACGCCCAGCTTGGCGGCGCGCAGAATGCCGACACCCAGCAGAACATCACCCAGTATTTCGTCACCGTTCCCGCCCAGGACCTGGAAGTCGCGCTGCGCCTGGATTCCGCCTGCATGTCGGACGTCCAGGATTCCGCCGGGCAGTGGGCCGAAGAGCGCGGCGCCATCGAGCAGGAGGTCTCGCGCGACCTCTCCAATCCCACCTACAAGTTCCTCACCCGCCTCAACGAGGACGTTTTCTCGGGCACGCCGTACGCCCACGACCCGCTAGGCACCAGGCCCTCCTTCGATGCCACTACCGCCGAAATGCTCAAGAAGTTCTACCAGGAGTGGTACGCGCCCAATAACGCCATCCTGGTGATCACCGGCGACGTGGATCCGCCGGCCGTGCTGGCCCGCGTCAAAGCGCTATACGGTCCCATCAAGCGCCGTACCATCCCCGCGCACCCGGAGGTGACTTTGCATCCGGTGAAAGCCGAGAGTTTCACCCTCGACAGCAACCTGCCGTACACTCTGGTCTGCGTGGCCATGCGCCTGCCGGGCACCTCCAGCGCGGATTTCGCCGCCGCCCGGATTCTGTCCGATGTCATCGGCAGCCAGCGCGCCGATCTCTACGGCCTGGTGCCGGCCGGCAAGGCCCTGGGCACCGAATTCGTCCTGGCCGAGACCTACCCCAAGGCCAGCCTGGGCTTTGCCGTGGCGGCCGTACCGGCGGGCGCCGATCCCGCGCCGATCACCGCCGATATCAAGAAGATCCTGGCCGGCTACATCGATAAAGGCGTGCCGCCGGCCCTGGTGGAAGCCGAGCGCAAGGGCGAAGTGGCCAGCGCGGAGTTTCAGCAGAACTCGATTTCCGACCTCGCCTCCACCTGGTCGCAGGCCCTGGCGGCGGAGAACCGCAGTTCCCCCGACGAAATCGTCGAAGCCATGAAAAAGGTCAGCGTGGCGGATGTGAACCGCGTGGCCAAGACCTACCTCGCCCTCGACAGCTCCATCGTCGGAATCCTGAAACCGTCGGCCTCCGGCCAACCGGTTTCCGGCAAGGGATTCGGAGGCGCCGAGGTGACCACCGCCGCGCCGACCAAGCCCGTCCCGCTGCCGGCCTGGGCCGAAGCTACCGCGAAATCGTTGAACGTGCCGCCGCCCGGCCCCAAGCCCGCAGATATGACGTTGCCGAACGGCTTGCGGCTGATCGTCCTCACCGAAAAGGTCAGCCCCACGGTGAGTGTAATCGGCTCTATCAAGCACCAGCCCGACCTTCAGACCGCGCCTGGCAAAGAAGGCGCCGGCGAAGTGCTCTCGGAACTGTTCAACTATGGCACGACCACCCGCGACCGTCTGGCGTTCCAGGAGGCTTTAGACGATATCGCCGCCTCCGAAAACGGCGGCGTGAATTTCAATCTGAAGGTCCTCAAGCAATATTTCGACAAGGGCGTGGAACTGCTGGCCGATAACCAACTCCACCCGGCGCTTCCGCCCGAGGCATTCGATGTGGTGCGCGGCCAGGTCGCGCAATTCACGGCCGGCCAGCTTCAGAGCCCCGAGTACAAGACGAATCGCGCGATGGACGTGGCGCTGCTGCCGGCCGGCGACCCCAGCCTGCGTGAAACTACTCCCCAAACCGTCTCGGGGCTGGCTCTCTCCGATGTCCAGGATTACTACGGCAAGGTCTTTCGCCCCGACATGACCACCATTGCGGTGATCGGCGACATCACCCCCGAGGAGGCTCGCCCGGTGATCGAAAAATGGTTCGGGGCCTGGAAGGCCTCCGGGGCCAAGCCGGATGTGCTCCTGCCGCCGGTGCCGGTGAATAAGCCATCCGCGGTCGCGGTTCCCGATCCGACCTCCGTGCAGGACTCCGTCGAACTGGCCCATGAAGTCGCCATCAACCGTTTCTCGCCCGATTACTACGCCTTGCAACTGGGCAATCACGTGCTCGGCGGCGGCTTTTACGCCACGCGCCTCTATCGCGACCTGCGCCAGAAGGCCGGCTACGTGTACACCGTGAACAATTCGCTGAGCGCCACCGAAACGCGGGCTACTTACTCGGTGACTTACGGCTGCGATCCGGAGAACGTCTCCAAGGCGCGCACCCTGATCGACCAGGACGTCAACACCATGCGCACCACCAATGTAACCCCCGCGGAACTCGAGCAGGCCAAGGCCCTTCTGTTGCGTTCGATCACCCTGAGCGAATCGAGCGAAGACGCCGTGGCCGGCGGTTTTGTGGCCCGCGCCATGGTGGGACTGCCCCTCGACGAGTCCCACCGCGCCGCCCAGCGCTATTACGAAATCACCGCCGACCAGGTGCGGGCAGCTTTTGAAAAGTGGATCCACCCGGACGCCTTTGTGCAGGTGGTGCGCGGCCCGGCGCCCAAGTAGCGGGATAGTCTACGCCTTGTCGTAAACCCCCAGCTTGCGGATCCAGATATTCCGGTAGCGCACCGGGTTGTGGTGGTCTTGCAGCATCAGCGGCTCCTCGGGGTCGTGGGGCGTGTAGTGGGCCACCTGCCGGTAGACCATGGCGCCCATGATCTCCTTGCGGTTGTGCACCGCCACGCCGTTGAAGAACACCGTGGCGTAAGCCGGCTTCACCAGGTTCCCGTTTTCCCAGCGCGGCACTTCGAAAACGATGTCGTAGGTGTTCCACTCGCCCGGACGCCGCGCGGGATTCGCCAGCGGCGGCCACTGCCCGTAGATCGCGCCGGCCTGCCCGTCGGCGTAAGTGGGGTTCTCCCAGGCGTCCAGCACCTGGATTTCGTAACGGCTCATCAGCAGCACGCCGCTGTTTCCGCGTCCCTGGCTGTTGCCGTGTACCTCCGCAGGCGAGGACCACTCCACGTGAAGCTGGCAATCGCCGAACTTCTGGCGGGTCAGCAGGTCGCCGCCCGTGCCCACCGTGAAGTAGCCGTTCTCCACCTTCCACTGCGGGTCCACCATGGTGCCGCGCGCCGCGCCCTGCCCGCGCTGGCACCACGCCGAAAGGTCCCCGCCGCTGAACAACACAGTCGCGTCCGACGGCGGACCGCCGGGATTCGCCGACGGCGTGACTTGCGGCGGATGCGGCCGCGCCGGGTCGTGGACGTGCCACGGCATACCCGGCTCCATGGGAGTATCGGTGAATCCAAGGTCCGAATTGGGGCGTTGCTGGGCCTGCGAGGCGGAAGCCATCGCGACCCCCGCCGAGAGCTTCAGAAATTCCTGGCGAGTCATGGTGACCACCAGCATAATGCCGAAACCCGATCCGCGCCAAGCCGTGGGGCCGCTTGCGGTCTTCCCCAGAGCCGCTTGCGGGCTTCGCCTTAACCCTCCCGCAGCGGACGCACGCTGGTTTCCACCGGCTCCAGTTCGGCGATCTCCACTCCCAGCGGCGCGGTCTTCAACTCCGCGAACTTGCGCGCGCTCACCAGCACCCGGCCTTCCAGCGACCCCACCGCGCCATTGTATGCCTCCACGGCGCGCTCCAGGCTTTTGCCCACGCGGTTGAAGTGATCGCCCATATCGGACAGGCGCTTGTACAGCTCCCTCCCCAGCGCGCTGATCTCGGCGGCGTTCTCCGCCAGCTTTTCCTGGCGCCACCCGTAGGACACCGCGCGCAGCAGCGCAATCAGGGTAGTGGGTGTGGCCAGAATCACGTTCTGGGCGGCCCCGGTTTCAATCAGCGCCGGATCGCTTTCCAGGGCCGCGCTGAAAAAGCACTCGCCGGGCAGAAACAGCACCGCGAACTCCGGCGCGCGATCGAACTGCTCCCAGTAGGACTTGCGGCCCAGGGCGCTCATGTGCACCCGCACCTGCCGCGCATGTTCCTTCAGCCAGCGGGTGCGCTCCGCGCCGTCGGCCGCTTCCACCGCCTTCAGGTAGGCATCCAGCGGCGCTTTGGCGTCCACCACGATGGTCTTGCCGGTGGGCAGCCGCACCAGCAGGTCGGGACGCAGCCGGCCCTCCTCGGCGTAGAGAGTGGTCTGCGAGAAGAAGTCGCAGCGCTCCAGCATGCCGGCCATTTCCACCACCCGGCGCAATTGCAACTCGCCCCAGTTGCCGCGCACCGTCGGCGAGCGCAGCGCCGTCACCAGCTTGCCCGTTTCACCGCGCAGAAGCGCCTGCGATTCGGCCAGGTTGCGCACCTGCTCGTGGAGTGCGGCGTAAGCCCCGGCGCGGGAGCGTTCCAGGTCGTGGATCTGGGCATCCACTTTTTCGAGCGACGCGCGCACCGGCGTGACCAGATCGTGGATGGCCTGTTGCCGCAGGTCCAGGTCTCCGCGGGCCGCCTGCTGGGCCTGCGCCAGGGTGGTTTTCGCCAGGTCGAGGAAGGCTTGGTTGTTGCGGGCCAGCGCATCGGCGGAGAGCGCCTGGAAGGCGGCTTCGGCTTCGCTCCGGCGGCGCCGCAACACCAGCCAGGCCAGGCCGAATCCGGCCAGGAAACAGATCACCGGCAGAATGTTCTGCATTGCGACCATTATCGCAGGATGGCCCGCGAGGCGGGCGGCACTCTTCGGGCGAGCAGCAGAAGACCGGCGCCCGCCAGCAGGGTCAGCGGCGCTATCGAAAAAACTACCAGGGTCTCGGCCAGCGTCCCAACAGCGGCCGCAACCAGCAGGCGCCGGCGGGAAAGCGCCGCGCCGGCGATGGCCAACAGGGCGGCTGCCAGCAATCCTCCCGGCACTACGGCCGCGGTGAGCGCCGCTCGCACCTTCGATTCA
>JASHSS010000529.1 GCA_030038565.1 Bryobacteraceae bacterium | reverse complement strand
GTCGCCACCATGGAAGCCGCCCAAACCCCGGAAATCGCCGAGGTCGAGGAGGTTGAAGAGGAACTGGAGGCCGAAGCGGATGCGGCCGACGCGCTGGCCGAAGAAGCCGACGAAGAAGCTGGCGACGAGGCCGAAGCCGAAGCTGAAGCCGCCGTGGTGGAAGCTGAACAGGCCGAATCCGAGGAGGCCGTTGTTGTCTCCGTGCCCGGAACCCATGAGGCCTCGCCCGCCGCGGTGGAGACCTTCCTGGAAACCGTCGCCGAGCCGGTTCCGGAACTGGCCGAGGCCGTCTCCGAGGCCGCCGCAGCGGAGGCCGAGGCCGAAGCCGAAGCAGAGGCTGCCGCCGAACAAGCCGCGGAAGTTGCCGAAACCGCCGAAGACGTGGACCTCACCACCAGCGACGCCGCCGAACCACTGGATGCCACCGAGGAGGAATCCCCGGCCCCGGACGAAGCGGTTCGAATCCCCGATTCCGAAGCCGCCGCCCAATCCGGCGCGGTTCACTCCCGGGAGTTTGCCGAAGCGGCGGAATTCCTGGAATCCGCCGGAGCCGCCGAACCGCCGGCCGAAGCGGCCTCCGAAGCCGAACCGCTTCCGGCGGAGGAGGGCCCCGAACCCGCCCGCATCCCCACCAGCCTCACGGCTACCTTGCGCGAACAGAATCCGCGGTATCTCGAGCATCGTGTCTCGCGGCGCATGCGCCGCAAAGGTGGACGTCCCGATGGCCGCCCCGATGGACGGCCGGACCGCTCCCAGGAGGGGCAAGCCGGCGGACGCCCCGAACCGCGCCCCGCCGAAGGACCCCGCGGTGAGCAGCGCACCGTTTCCGCCCCGCGCGGCGCGGCGCCCGAAAGCCGTTCCGAACGCCCGCCTTCCATCAGCGACCTGCTTCGAGAGGGCCAGGAGATCATCGTCCAGATTGCCAAGGAACCGCTCGGCCAGAAGGGCGCCCGCATCACGTCGCACATCGCTCTGCCCGGCCGCTTCCTGGTCTACATGCCCACCGTCGATCACATCGGCGTCTCCCGCAAGATTCCCAGCGACGAGGAACGCCTTCGCCTGAAGCGCGTGCTCCAGAGCAATCGTACCGGCATTCCCGGCGGCTATATTGTCCGCACGGCCGGCGAGGGCCGCTCCGAAGAGGAACTCCGCGCCGACATGATGTTCCTCTACAATATGTGGCTGGACATGCGCCAGAAGGCCGAGCGCCGTCCCGCCCCCATGCTCATCCATCACGACCTGAACGTGGTGGAGCGGGTGCTGCGCGACCAGCTTACCAGCGCCTTCAAGAGCATCTGGGTGGATAACGAGGAGACCTACGAAAACGTCCTGCGCTTCGTGCAGCGCTTCCAGCCCGCGCTGGTGAGCCGCGTGAAGCTGTACACCCGCTCGAACCCCATCTTCGACGAGTTCAACATCACCGCAGAACTGGAAAAGGCCCTGCGGCCCAAAGTGTGGCTGAAATCCGGCGGCCACATCGTGATCAACCAGACCGAGGCGCTGGTGGCCATCGACATCAACACCGGCAAGTACGTGGGCAAATCCAACCGGCTGGAAGACACCATCGTCAAGACCAACACCGATGCAGTCAGGGAAATCGTGCGGCAGATCCGCCTGCGCGACCTGGGCGGCATCATCGTGGTGGATTTCATCGACATGGACGAGCGCAAGAACCGCCAGAAGGTGATGCAGGCGCTCGAAGAGGCCATGCGCGCCGATCGCGCCCCGTACAAGATTCTGCAATTCAACGACTTCGGCCTGGTGGCGATAACCCGCAAGCGCGTCAAGCAGAGCCTCGAGCGGACCTTATGTATGCCCTGCCCGTATTGCGAAGGCGCCGGCTACGTGAAGAGCCCGCAGACGCTGATCGGCGAAATTTTGCAGGAGGCCCAGAAGATCGCCCGCGCAGTGGAAGGCAAGGATGTGCTGCTGCGGGTGAACCCGGAAGTGGCCCGGCTGCTGAAGAGCAACCAGAATACGTATTTGCAGGAGCTGGAGGAGATTCTGGGGCGGACCGTGATCGTCAAGAGCGATCCGATGCTGCACCAGGAGAAATTCGACCTGGCGTAGGGGATGTCATCCGCTTGGCGCGCGGGGCCGGCCTCTTATAGCCCCGCCCACCGCGCCAGCGCGCCCGCCAACGCCCCGCCCACGAGCGGCCCGATCACCGGCACCAGGGCGTAGCCCCAATCCGAATCGCCTTTCTTGGCAATCGGCAGGAGCGCGTGAGCGATGCGCGGCCCCAGATCGCGCGCGGGATTGATGGCATATCCGGTGGCGCCGCCGAGGCTCAGTCCGATTCCCCATACCAGGCTGCCCACCAGGTACGGGCCCAGCCCCGCCGAAGGCCCGCCCGCCGCCACGCCCTTCGAGAAGATCGCATCCGCCACCAGTACCAGGACAAACGTTCCGATAATCTCGCTCGCCAGGTTGAACGCCGGCCAGCGGATCGCCGGGGAGGTGCAGAAGCACGCCCGCTTCAGGTCCGGCTCAGGCGTTTCGCGCCAGTGCGGAAAGTAGAAGATCCACACCAGTGTGGCGCCCACCAGCGCCCCCGCCAGTTGGGCCAGCGCGTAGGGCGCCAGCTTCGAAAAATCGCCCGAGGCCACCGCCGCGCCCAGGGTCACCGCCGGGTTCAAATGCCCATCGGGGCTGCCGAACGCCATGGCGGTCAACACCCCGGACATCACCGCCAGGCCCCATCCGGTCGTAATCACCATCCAGCCGGCGCCCTCGCCTTTGGATTTCTTCAGAAGCACGTTGGCCACCACGCCATTGCCCATCAGGATGAGCACAAGGGTGCCCATGAA
>JASHSS010000528.1 GCA_030038565.1 Bryobacteraceae bacterium | reverse complement strand
TGGTTCACGGAATACAGCAGCGGCAAGATCGGCCGCATCACCACCGCCGGCGTGTTCACGGAATTCGCCCTGCCCCACAACTACAGCGAGCCGGAGGGCATCGCGGTGGGGCCGGATAACGCCTTGTGGTTCACCGAATATGACTCCTCGGCCAATAATATCGGCCGGATCACCACGGCAGGCGCGATCACCGAATTCGCCATTCCCACCAGCGTTGCCTTGCCCGCCGGGATCGTGAGCGGACCGGACGGGGCATTGTGGTTTACGGAATACAATGCCAACAAAATCGGCCGGATGACCACCACCGGCGTGTTCACCGAATACCCGCTTTCGAGCGCGAACAGCGATCCGGGGGCCATGGTGTTGGGTCCGGACGCAGCCATGTGGTTCGTGCAATACAGCAGCGGCCAGGTGGGCCGGATCACCACCGGTGGACTGATCACGGAATACACCATTCCCAGCGCCAACAGCCTGCCAACCGGCATCGCGGTAGGGACAGACGGCGCCATCTGGTTTACCGAATGGAACAAGGGCAAGATCGGCCGGATTGTCGCCGGCACCACGGATCCGCCGGTTCTGAGCATCGCCAAGAGCCACACGGGCAACTTCACGCCCGGTCAGCAAGGCATCTATACAGTGGCGGTATCCAACGCCGCGGCGGCGGGCGCCACCAGCGGAGCTGTGACCGTGACGGAAACCGTACCCGCCGGCTTGACGCTGGTGTCGATGGCCGGCACGGGCTGGACTTGCAGTGGAGCCACCTGCTCGCGGGGCGACGCCCTGGCTGGCGGAGGCAGTTACCCATCCATTACGGTCATGGTTGAGGTGGCTGCTTTCGCCACATCGCCACAGGTGAACCAGGTGTTTCTGGCCGGCGGCGGATCGGCCGGCGCCAGCGCTTCGGATTCCACGGTGATCAATTCCGCGGCCTCTCTGGGCACGATTACGGAGTACGCCATACCGATTTCGGGCACCGCGCCGTACGGCATCGCGGCCGGTCCGGACGGCGCTATGTGGTTCACCGACCAGGCCGGATTCATCGGCAGGATGGCTCTCGGCGGGGCTGTCACCGAAGCTCCGGATGCGGCCACCAACCCGCGGGGCATCGTAACCGGCCCGGATGGCAACTTGTGGTTTGCGGATACCGGCAATAGCAAGATCGGAATGGTCACTCCGGCCGGCGTAATTACCGAATACGCCACTCCCACTGCCGGCAGCGCTCCGCACAACATCATCATCGGACCGGACGGGGCATTGTGGTTCACGGAATACAGCAGCGGCAAGATCGGCCGCATCACCACCGCCGGCGTGATCACGGAATTCGCCCTGCCCCACAACTACAGCGAGCCGGAGGGCATCACGGTGGGGCCGGATAACGCCTTGTGGTTCACCGAATATGACTCCTCGGCCAATAATATCGGCCGGATCACCACGGCGGGCGCGATCACCGAATTCGCCATTCCCACCAGCGTTGCCTTGCCCGCCGGAATTGTGAGCGGACCGGACGGGGCATTGTGGTTCACGGAATACAATGCCAACAAAATCGGCCGGATGACCACCACCGGCGTGTTCACCGAATACCCGCTTTCGAGCGCGAACAGCGATCCGGGGGCCATGGTGTTGGGTCCGGACGCAGCCATGTGGTTCGTGCAATACAGCAGCGGCCAGGTGGGCCGGATCACCACCGGCGGACTGATTACGGAATATACCATTCCCAGCGCCAACAGCCTGCCAACCGGCATCGCGGTGGGACCGGACGGCGCCATCTGGTTTACGGAATGGAACAAGGGCAAGATCGGCCGGATTGTGCCGGGATACACGGACCCGCCGGAGTTGAGCATCAACGTCAGCCACATTGGAAACTTCGCTCCGGGCCAGCAGGGAGCCACCTATACGGTGACGGTATCGAACCCCGCCGGATCGGGCATTACCAGCGGCACGGTTACCGTGACGGAAACCCTGCCCGCCGGTTTGACGCTGGTATCCATGGCCGGCAGCGGATGGACCTGCAGTGGGACCACCTGCACGCGGAGCGATGCGTTGGCAGGCGGAGGCAGCTACCCGCCGATTACGGTCACGGTGAATGTCGCATCGAACGCCACCTCACCGCAGGTCAACGAAGCGAGCGTTTCCGGAGGGGGATCGGCCAGCGCCGAAGCCGGCGATACTGCAATCGTCACCACTCTACCGGTGGGGATGATCACGGAGTATAAATCACCGACTTCGGGCAGCGAGCCGGATCGCATCGTGACCGGGCCGGATGGCGCCCTTTGGTTTACCGAACAGGGCGGCGACAAGATCGGGCGGATTACCACCGCGGGTGCGTTTACGGAATACGTGGTTCCGACCTCGGCGAGCCAACCAACCGGTATTACCGCTGGACCCGGTGGCGCGTTGTGGTTCACCGAGAGGATCGGCAACCAGATCGGCAGTGTGACCACTGCCGGCGCTTTCAACGAATTTACGATTCCGACAGCGGCCAGCCAGCCCGCGGAAATCGTGGCCGGCCCGGATGGCGCGCTGTGGTTCACGGAATTCGCCACCGGCAAGATCGGCCGCGTCACCGCCGCCGGGGTGATCACCGAATTCGCCCTGCCCCACAACTACAGCGAACCGGAGGGTATCACCGTGGGACCGGATGGCGCGTTGTGGTTCACCGAATACGACTCCTCGGCCAATAATATCGGCCGGATCACCACGGCCGGGGCGATCACCGAATTTGCCATCCCCACGAACGTCGCCTTACCCTACGGGATCGTGGCCGGGCCGGACGGGGCTCTCTGGTTCGCGGAATATAACGCCAACAAGATCGGCAGGATCACTACCGACGGCGTGTTCACCGAGTATGTCCTTCCGACTGCCAACAGCGACCCCGCCGAGATCGTGACCGGTCCCGATGGCGCGCTCTGGTTCACGCAATTCGGCAGCGACCAGATTGGTAGAATCACCACTACCGGGCTGGTGACTGAATACGCGATACCCACTGCCACCAGCCAGCCGCTGGGACTCACGGTGGGCCCCGACGAGGCGATCTGGTTCGCGGAATATAACGGCAATAAGATCGGGCGGACCGCCGCCGGGACTGCCAGTGCGATTGCCCCGGCGCTACTGATCACGAAAACCCATACCGGCAACTTCACGCCGGGCCAACAAGGCGCAACTTACACGGTAACGGTGTCCAACAGTGCCGGAACGTCGGCCACCAGCGGCACGGTGACGGTCACCGAGGCCGTGCCGTCGGGCCTGACGCTGGTCTCGATGGCAGGCACCGGTTGGACCTGCGCGGGCGGCGGCGCAACCTGCACGCGGAGCGATGCCCTGGCGGCCGGCGACAGTTATCCAGCCATCATCGTCATGGTGAACGTGAGTGCAGGAGCCGCCTCGCCGCAGGTGAATGCGGTCTCGGTTTCGGGCGGCGGATCGGCCGCTGCCAACGCCACCGATTCAACGATCATCAGCAATAGCGCCTGTACCATCAGCCTTAGCCCCACGTCGGCGGCCCTGCCGGCCACCGGGACCTCCACCGTGGAAGCCTGCCCCAACAACTCCGGCCAGCCCAACTGCGGCGTGGCTCCGGAGGTTCCACAATCGTTCACTGTAACGCCCAGCGCGGCATGCGGGACCTGGACGGCCACTTCGTCTAACCCTGGATTCCTCCAGGTTGTCTCGGGTGCCAGCGGCAGCGGAGCAGGCACGGTCACCTTCACCCAACTCACCAACACCCACGCCGGGACCCAGACCAATACCATCACGG
>JASHSS010000050.1 GCA_030038565.1 Bryobacteraceae bacterium | reverse complement strand
TGAGCGGCGGCCCCGGGGCTGGAAAATCGTTCAAGGAGAACAGCGACACCTATTACTCTTCGCCAACCGCGCCTGTCACCGAGGTGGGCGGCGTCAAGCTCAACAACATTAATCCCGCGTTCACCATGACCACGGGCTGGGGAAACCTGATCTCTCGTAAGGGCGGCCACTTTTCGGTTCCGTTTGAAATCGGCGCGGCCTTCGTCGGTTCGCCTACGGTGAATATCACCTACACCGGAGGCGAGGTTTGCTCGGATTCCGAAGGCGACCCGCCATGCTATACCGCCTCCACATACGCGCCACTGCTGACCGACACAACAGCTCAGATCGCCAAATACAATAAGGACCTGGATCCACTGAAGGTCTATCCCATCTTCTCGCTTGGCATTGGGTATAACTTCAGCATCCACTAATGCATTGTTGAAATCAGCGCAGGAATTCGCAGCCGCCCGCCGCTCCTTCGATCGATGAAGGAGCGGCGACAGCGGTCCAGGCGCTTTCGCGCTCGCACGCTGGCTAAGGGCTAAAAAGCGAATAGCTGAAAGCTTTTTTCAGTCCAGCGCCATGCTCAACTGGTGGCGCACGTCGGCGCCGCGAATCCAGAAGATGACGTCGGTAGCGATGTTCGACGCGTGGTCGGCGATGCGCTCAAGATTCTTGGCCACCAGGATGCCGTTCATGGCCTGCTGTGTGAACCGGGGCTGACCTTCAATGAGTTTGAGCAGATCTTTTTGGGCGCGCCGGTTCATGCGATCGATCTCGTCGTCCATCTCGCGCACCGAGTCGGCCAGCCGCGCGTCGCCCTCCAGCAGCGCCTGCAGCGCGGTGCGGATCATTTGCCCGGCAAACTCGCCCAGGGCGGAAAAATCCACGGGCAGCTCCACCTGCTGCAGGTTCAGGATCTCCTTGGTGCGTCTGGAAATGCTCATCGACTGGTCGCCAATCCGCTCCAGGTCGCCGTTGATCTTGATCACGGCGAGGATGAAGCGCAGGTCGATGGCCATGGGCTGTTCCTTGGCCAGCAACTCGTACGCCATTTCGTCCAGCTCGCGCTGCGCGGTGTCGATAGCCCGCTCATTCTGCTTGACGAACTTGCACAGGCCCTTGTCGCGCCGCAGGTATGCCTCCACCGCCGACTCCACGGCCAGCTGCGACAGCGCAGCCATGGCCAGAAGCTTGTCTTTCAGTTCGGCGAGTTGCTGATGAAAATGAATACGCGGCACGCCTGTTCCTCTCCCAATTACCCATTGTGCATCATGCAAGATTACAACAGAACGAATTTCGGCGTATACACCCGAAGTGTTATTTGTCAGCGGGACGGACCCGAATCGACACGCGGTCGCGGACCCCATCTGACACTTGACTAATGAGACGCCGCAGCCGCAGCCGGGGAAGCCGACGCGCGCCCTGCCTATGCCGGGCCTGCCGCTGCCGCACCCTCATGCCGAGGCGCAGGCGGCTCGATCTTGCCCAATAGAAAAACATATCCCGCGATGCCCACGGCCAGGTAGGCGGCGGCCACGGCAAATGCCCAGAAGTAGCTGTGCGACGCCGAAACCAGGTAGCCGGTGAGTATGGAGGCGGCGATCCCTGAAACCTGGCCGGAAAAATTGATGACCCCGCCCACTTTGCCCACGTCGGCGCGCACCGCGATCAGCGAGGGCAGCGACCAGGCGACCGGCGCCGCGGCGGCTAGGCCCCCGATAGAAATGCTGATCCACACCAGCGCTTGCATGGCGTCGTGCGCCCGCGCCGCGCCTAGAATTCCCAGCCCGAAAGCCGTGCCGCTGATAAGAACTACGCGCCGCACGCGGCTGGCGGCGCAGCCACGACGGATGAGGTGATCCACCAGCCATCCGCCAATGCCGATGTCGGTCGCGGTGGCAAAGATCCAGGGCACGCTGCTATAGGCAAATGAATGCGCCAGATTGATGCGCAGCGCTGACGAAAGATAGGTCGGCAGCCAGTAGAGCAGCATGTAGAAGACGTAATTGTAGGCCCCGAAACCCAGCAGCAAGCCGATCACCTTGCGCTCCACCAGCAGATGGCCGAGAGAAGACGACGGCGCTTCTTGCCCCTCAAGCGCACCCTCCGAATCGTGATGCTCGATGTACCGCCGTTCCGCCTCGGTCAGCTCGGGATCCTCAGCAGGGTCGCGATAGACGCGCCAGAAAACCAGAAAGTAGAAGAAGCTGATGACGCCGGTCATGGCGAAGCTCCAGCGCCATCCCGCCGCCAGCAGAACCGCGCCGATGAAAGGGACGCCAATGGCCGGCGCAAACTTGGCGGCGGAATCGAACAGCGAAGTAGACAGGCCGCGCGCCCGCGACGGAAACCACATGCCGATGGCTTTGGCGTTGGCGGGAAAAGTAGGCGCTTCGCCCACGCCCAGCAGGAATCGCGCGCCGAAGAATCCGCTCAGGTTGGGCGTAACCGCCGCGGCAAACGAGGCCACGGTCCACAAGAAAGTGCTTACGCGCCCCACGCGCCGCACTCCCAATTTGTCGAGCACCACGCCAATGGGCAACTGGCAGGCGGCATAGGTCCAGTTGTAGGCGCTGGAAAGATAACCGAAGACCACGTCGGAGATGCCGAATGCCGCCACCAGAGAATCGTGCGAGACGGAGAGATTGACGCGGTCAAAATAATTTACCAGGACGCCGATGCCGAGCAGCCACGCGATCCGCCAACGGCGGCGGGGCACGCCCGTTTCCGGAGGCGGACTGGTCTGCGGCGGCCTTTCCGCGGAGATGAATTTCTGGTCTGCCAACCGTTTTCCTCGCAGCGAGAGTTCTGAACTCAGCCGGCCGCGACGGGTTTTCCCTGCGCAACCTCGTTCTCGAGCGTACCGATCGGATCAATGGTGATGCGGATTCTGTCGCCGTGGTTCAGGGTAAACGAATCCGGAGGTACGATGCCGGTTCCCGTCATCAGGAAAGCCCCCGCCGGGAATGTATTCTCGCGAAAAAGCCAGGCGGCAAGATCGGCCGGAGCCCGCTTCAACTCCGCGAGCGTGGTTGAGCCGGAAAATTCGAGGCGGCCGGCGCGCTCAATCTCGAGGCGAATGGGCGTCGCGGCCGGAAGCGGGTCGCTCGCCACCAGAATGCACGGGCCCAGCGCGCAACTGCGGTCGTAGACCTTGGCCTGGGGAAGATAAAGCGGATTCTCGCCCTCGATGTCGCGCGAGCTCATGTCGTTTCCCACGGTGTAGCCGATAATCTGCCCGCGCGAGTTGATAAGCAGCGTCAGTTCCGGCTCGGGCACCGACCAAGTGGCGTCGGCGCGAATGCGCACCTGGCTGCCCGGCCCAGCCACGCGGCTCGGCGTGGACTTGAAAAACAGCTCCGGGCGCTCGGCCGTGTAAACGCGATCGTAAAAATCGCCGCCGCCCGCGTCTTTGGCCTCAGCCATGCGCGCGCTGCGGCTGCGGTAGTAAGTCACGCCCGCGGCCCACACTTCCTGGCCTCCGATGGGCGCCTCGATTCGCGCCGAGGCAAACTCCGGCTCGGGCTGGCCGGACGCGGCGATGGACTGGAGATAAGCGCGCAGGTCCTGGTGCGTCACCAGCGCATCCCAATTCGATTCCGGGACGCGAAATTGCTTTCCGCCGTCCTCGACGTAGTTTCCGTTGCTGGTGCGGTAGAGCTTCACTTCGTTTTCTCCAGGCGCTCGACAATCCGATCCACATCGTAAACGCAACCGCCCCAGGGACCGCCGCTGACTTCGACTAATGCCGCCCAAAGGCGCGTGTCTTCAGGTAAATCGGGATGCGGAGCCAGATCGGCGCGCGATTTTCGTTGCGCCAGCCGCCGCGCGCCCTCTTCGGCGTCAAAGCGCTCCGCGCCTTCACCCACCAGGTGCACCGTCCCGGCGAGTGCCGCTCGGTCGACCACGATCTCGATGGTGTCGCCTTCGCGCACTTTGCCGATGGGCCCGCCGGCAAGCGCCTCGGGCGAAATGTGGCCGATGCACGCTCCCGTCGAAACCCCGCTGAAGCGGCCGTCAGTGAGCACCGCCACGTGCCCACAGTGCGGCAGCAGCTTCAGCGCCGAGGTGATTTGATAAATCTCCTGCATGCCTGCGCCCTTCGGTCCGCTGCAGATGAGCACAATCACATCTCCATGCGCGATCGCACCCGTCTTGATGGCCTTGATGGCCGCCGCTTCGGTGACAAAAACACGCGCGGGTCCAACGTGCCGGTAGACGTGGTCCGCGCCGACCAGCGATGGGTCGATCGCGGTGCTCTTGATGACCGAACCCTCCGGCGCCAGATTGCCGATCGGGAAACAGACCGTGGAAGTGAGGCCGCGTGACCGGGCGCGATCGGGCGACATGATCACATCGTCAGGATCGATGCCGTCCTGCTCCTGCAACGCGCGGCGCAGGGCCGCTCGGCGCGGGCTTTCGCGCCACCAGTCCAGGCTGGCGCCGAGCGTTTCGCCGCTCGCTGTGACTACTCTCTCGTCCAAAAGCCCTGCTGCATGCAATGCCAGCATCACTTCAGGCACCCCGCCGGCCAGAAACACCTGCACGGTGGCAAAATTGCGCGGGCCATTGGGCAGCGCGTCTACCAGCCGCGGAACGGAACGATTGACTTCGGCCCAATCCGAGACCACCGGCCGTGGCAGGCCGGCCGCGTGTGCGATGGCGGGCAGATGGATGAGCAGATTCGTCGATCCGCCGAAGGCCGCATGCAGCACCATGGCGTTGCGAACAGCCGCAGGCGTAAGAATGTTGCGCACGCCCATGCCAAGCTGATGCAGGCGCAACAGCGCACGCGCCGAGCGGCGCGCCGCATCAAGCCAGATGGGCTGACCTGAGGGCGCCAGCGCGGTATGCGGCAGCGAAAGCCCCAGAGCCTCGCCCACCACTTGCGATGTCGCCGCAGTGCCCAGAAATTGGCAACCGCCGCCGGGCGATGCGCACGCACGGCAGCCCACCTCTGCGGCGTATTCCAGCGTGATCTGGCTTTGCGCAAAACGTGCACCGATCGTCTGAACTCTAGCCGCGTCTTCGCCGGCCTCGGGCAGCAACGTGACGCCGCCCGGCACCAGCACCGCGGGCAGGTTGCGCGAAGAAGCCAGCGCCATCATCATCGCCGGCAGTCCCTTGTCGCAGGTGGCCACGCCCAGCACGCCTTGGCGCGTGGGCAGCGAGCGCATCAGCCGCCGCAGAACTACGGCGGCGTCGTTGCGGAACGGCAGCGAGTCCATCATCCCCGTCGTGCCTTGCGTCCGGCCGTCGCAGGGGTCGGTGCAGGCTCCGGCGAAAGG
>JASHSS010000527.1 GCA_030038565.1 Bryobacteraceae bacterium | reverse complement strand
CCGCTGTGATAGGTTGCCTTGGCTGCGCCCCAGATAAACGCCGGGGTTCCGGGTTCCGGTGGCCTCGGCCCGCTGGAACAGGAAGCGCACGCCCAAGCCAGGATCAGCGCGCTCCACAAAGCTGCTGTCGTCCGCATCTCTTCAAGCCCCCATAGGTACTATAAGGCCTGATTCACTTAAATACAATGGAATTGACCGGGTGGCGCGGGCGGCGCAGCCCCGGTAGATTTGACAGGTCGTTCTCATCCGGCGTGCATACCGCCGGCCGATCGAGCGGCAGCAAGCCGGCTTTCGGCGCCGGCTGCGGCGGAAGCCTGTCTTCCGGCCGCCGGATCACAACCGCGACCCACTGCGCCGTTGCCCGTGGCTCAGAAGAGTTCCAGTTCGCCGCTGGCGATTCCGGCACTGGCCGGTTCGCACGCCGGCGGAGAGACTCCGGTCATCTCGCGATGCACTTCGTGCTCCGCCTGCATGGTATAGTTCCGCGTGCATTCCTCCAATTGCCCAGCACTTTCCAGGACAGGAAGCGTTTCCAGCGCCGCAGGGCCGGCCTTGGATGCCATCGGGCGCAGCCTTGCACACCAGCCCTCCAGGGCCTCGGTGACGGCGCGGCTCTCCGCCAGATCCTGCCGCGCCGATTGAATCTCCTCCGACAGCCGGCTCGCCAGGGAGCCGATCTCCCGGCAACTGGCCGTGCTGCGCTCGTTGGCCGCGTGCATTTCTCCCATTCGGTCCCGCAAATCGTCCACCGCGGTTTCCATGGGCGACCGCTCGCCTGCCGCGGTTCCCATCCCGCCACCCCTTACGGCCTTGATGGCCGCGCCGATCGAATCCAACTCCGCCCGCCCCTGTCCCGAGCGGCTTTCGCAATCCGCCTGCAGCCCGTGCATCGCCAGCGCCACGGCATTCAGCGGCTCCCCGGCCCCACCCAGATGCACCGCCTGAATGGCGGCGTTCAACGATACCCGTTTCAGCTGCAGCTCGATGACATGAATATCGGCCAGCGCGGCCCCCAACGCTTCGATCGACTGGCGCACTTCTCGAAACGCCCGCCGCGTGTCCAGATCGCACGCCCCGCACTCGCGAGCGGTCCGCATGATCTTCTCGAACCGGCCGGCCATTTCGGCGAAAAACGTCTCGTTACTGCATTCGGAACCGGTCAGGTTGCCGCTTTCGGCGGCCATTTCGCTCACCCTGCCGGCCACCCTCTCCAGTTGCCGGTCAATTTCGCCGGCCGACGTCAGGAACGTCCGCCGTGCCTGGTCCAACTGCGCCACCTGCAGCCCCACGACGGCTCTCTCCTGGGGTGTGGGCCCATCACGGCTGGACGGCCCGGCACCATCGCGGAGCGGCCCGAGCGACTGAATCACGTGCTCGATCTGCTGCCGTGTGATGTCGTGGTACTGAACCGAGCGGACCACCTCTCCGATGGCCTCGGAGACCTGTGCGAATTGGGTTCCCAGCCGGGCGACCACCCGCTCCCCCGACTCTCTGCGGTTGCGCAGGGCCGCGAAATCCCGTTCCACTGCCTCCATCAGCGGCGGCAGGGCCTTTAACCCGCGAGCGTCCAGGTCGGAGATGCGCTCCAGTTCTGTTTCCACGCGCCCGCCCAGCGATCCGGCAGTGGCCAGGAAGCGCTGGCTGCGGGAGGCGATATCCCCGCTACAAGCACGCATCTCTTCCACCAGGTGGAGCAAGCTGGATCCGGACTCGCCCAGCCGGGCGGTCTCGATGCGCGCCAGTATGGCCAGCACCTGAAACGAAACCACGGTGCTGTCAAATCCCTGGAAAGCGCGCTGGAGCCGCTGGGCGGAATCCCGTAACCGGGCCAGCCCGGCCGCCGATCCGGCGCCTTTCCGCATCGCCGCGGTGGCCTCCAGCACGCGCGCCAGAGAGTCCTCATCGCGCTTCCCCTGTTCGCCGGAGACGCGCTCGGCGGTAGCCGTGGCGCTTTCCGAAACCCGGCGCGCGGCCGCCAGAAACCCGCTCAGCTTCGTTCCCACCGCCAGAAAACCGGCCTCGGTCCGGCGGTTCATTTGCTGCAGATCGCCGATCGCCCGGCCCACCTCCGATCGCCACCCAGCGGCTTCCTCGCGCCGCCCACCGGCCGGCTGCCACACCCGCCCGAACGAACCGCCGAGCGCGCCGAGCAGGCTTGCCGCCATCGCTCGCCAGGCCTGCCCGTGCGATCGAAACCAGGCCGCTACCCGCGCGCCCAACCCTTCCCCCACCTCCGGGGCCGCGTGATCCGCCCCCTTGCGGCCCCGGCTGGCTTTCGGTGCTGAGCCGGGCCCAGAGGGCGCCACGCCCGCAAGTTGCTGATTCTGCGTTGGCGAGCCAGGAAATTTGTGCGCCGGGCGGGGCGTCGGCATCCCTCCGCCCCCGCTAACCCCGGCCAATGCCACGTCAGTTCTCAAGCGCGCTCCCGGGAAGGCAATCTCTCTGAACCGCGGCGCGTTCCTAGCCTGCCAGTGTGTACGCTCATTGCTCCTCGTGGTTCTTATCGGCAGGAACGCGCAAGAGCATTAGGGCCGCGGCTTACTGCAGGCTGACGGAACCGCCGCCCTTGAGGCCACCGGCCTGGCTCGCCGTGCGGGCAACCATCGCTAGCGATTTACCGGGCCGCCCCCACCAAGCCCGCCGCGAACAGCCGGTCGTCCACACGGCCGAGCCTTCGCACGGCGCGCGGGCTGACCAGCGCGGTGTGGCCGATACTGGTCAGATACTCCGGTATCGCCAAAACGTTTTCCTCGGCGGTCATCCGGTGGATGGATTCGAACCGCCGCAGGTTGACCGGGCGCGAATATTGGCGCAGGGTTTTCTCCCGCCGCGGGTTGTAGTAGTGCTCGAAGTACGACATGGCCAGCTCGCGCAGGCTGCGGTACACCGGCTCGCGATAGCGCAGACCGGAGTAATTCGACTTGGCGATGGCGGCCTGGGGCTGGACGCGGGCTATCTCAGCCTGCATGCTGCGCGGCTTTCGCGGGCGCGGGCTGGTGGCGCGCACCCGCTCGCGGCAAGACGCGCGGCAAAGCCGGCTGGCGCTGACGCGCCAAGGGCCGGCAGACCTTCACCCCGCTGGAACGGCGCGCGAGCGAGGCGGTCGCGGAGATGCTGGCCCCGCTGACCGCAGACGAGCGCGCGCCTGGCCGCCGCCATCGAATCCATACGACGCCTGCTGGAGCCGCGCGCCGCGGCCGCGGCGCCCTTCACGCTGCGTACGCACCGCCCCGGCGACATGGGCTGGGTGATTCACCGCCACGCCGTGCTGTACGCGCGCGAGTATGGCTGGGACGAGCGCTTCGAGGCGCTGGTGGCGGAGATTGCCGCCCGCTTCCTCCAGAATTTCGATCCGCGGCGCGAGCGCTGCTGGATTGCCGAGCGGGATGGGGAGCCCTTGGGATCGGTGTTCCTGGTGAAGGAATCGGAGGAGGTGGGCCGGTTGCGGCTGCTGCTGGTGGAACCGGCCGCGCGCGGCCTGGGAGTGGGATCGCGGCTGGTGAACGAATGCGTTGCGTTCGCCCGGCAGGCGGGTTACCGGTCGATGGTGCTGTGGACGCAGAGCATCCTGCACGCGGCCCAGCACATCTACGGCAAGGCCGGCTTCCAACTGGTGCACGAGGAGCCGCACAGCGAATTCGGATTTCCGCTGACGGGGCAAAGCTGGGAATTGCGGCTGTAAGGGCGGCCTGCCGCGCGCCGGGCCGCGCCCCCGTGCTCCGGCGAAGCCGTCCGGAGAGAGCAGGTTGTTATAATCGAGTTGCCCAAATTCTAACTGCTCAAGGAGTTTGCTTTGCGAAAGAAGGTTACGGTGGTAGGCGCCGGGAATGTCGGCGCGAACTGCGCGTTGCGTATTGCCGATAAGGAACTCGCCGACGTGGTCCTGGTGGACGTGATCGAGGGTGTTCCTCAGGGAAAAGGACTCGACCTGCTGCAATCCGGGCCGGTCCAGGGGTACGATGTGATGGTCACCGGGGCGAACGATTACGAACCGACGGCCAACTCGGATATCGCCATTTTGACGGCGGGCTTCCCGCGCAAACCGGGGATGAGCCGCGACGACCTGCTGCTGGCCAATTTCGAGGTGGTGCGCACGGCCACCGCGCAGATCGCCAAGTACTCGCCGAACTGCATCCTGATCGTGGTGACGAATCCTCTGGACGCCATGGCGCAGGCCGCCTATTGGGTATCGAACTTCAGCAAGAACCGCGTGGTGGGGATGGCCGGCGTGCTGGATAGCGCCCGCTTCCGCACGTTTATCGCGGCGGAGTTGAAGGTTTCGATGGAAAACGTGACCGCGGTGGTGATGGGCGGGCACGGCGACACCATGGTGCCGCTGGTGCGGTTGAGCAGCGTCTCGGGCATTCCGCTGACCGAGTTGATGGACCAGGCCACCATCGACCGCATCGTGGAGCGGACCCGCAACGGCGGCGCCGAGATTGTGAAGCATCTGAAAACCGGCAGCGCCTTTTACGCGCCCTCGGCGGCGGCCGTCGAGATGGCCGAATCGATTCTCAAGGATAAGAAAAAAGTGCTGCCGTGCGCGGCGCTTCTGGAAGGCGAATACGGCATCGACGGGTTGTTTGTAGGGGTTCCGGTGAAATTGGGCGCGCTGGGCGTCGAGCAGATCTACCGGATCAAGCTGACCGAAACGGAGCAGGCGCAACTTCACAAGAGCGCGGCGGCGGTCAAGGAACTGGTGGATGTGATGAAGAGCAAGGTGTGATTGTAGGGACGGGAGTGGACCTGGCGGAAGTGCCGCGCATCCGAGCTTCCATCGAACGCTACGGCGCCAGGTTCACCACCCGCGTTTTTACGCCCGCGGAGATCGACTATGTGGAGCGCAAGGCCAATCGCTTCGAGCGCTACGCCGCGCGCTTCGCGGCCAAGGAAGCGGGCATGAAGGCCATCGGCACGGGTTGGAAGCGCGGCGTGCGCTGGCAGGATTTCGAAGTGGCCAATCTGCCATCAGGCAAGCCCACGTTGCGCCTCCACGGCGTGGCGGCGCGGATTGCGGAGCAGTTGGGCGTGCGCCACATATCGCTTTCGCTGACCCATACCGCCGAACTGGGAATGGCGCACGTGATTCTGGAAGATTGACGCTCCTCCATCGGGGCGCGCGGCGGCCCGGAATCATTTCACCTGGAAATTGATGGTCTCCGTGTATACCTGGCCGGTGGCCTGTTCCTTCACGGCTACGGTGCAAACGTAAGACCCGGCCGGCAGAAGGAAGTTCGCCTGGTAGGCTTCCGCCGATACCTCGACGTTATCCCGGACGAATCCCCCGCCCGCGCCTCCTCCTGGAGCGGGGACCATTTTGACTTCGCCCGAGATATCGACCCGGCCGGTGAGTCCATCGAGCGGTATGGTGAGAGTTTGAATTTCATCCGCTGGATACGTCGCCATGGAGGCATGCCGGCCGGGAAATCCGGCGATGACGGCAGACGCCGGCTGACCGGGCTTCGCGAGGCGCCTGGCCAACGCGGTATCCGCCGCTGGGACGCCTATAAATGTCGCCACCGGGGGCGGCCAGTTGATACGCACGCCGTCGGCACCGCGGTCGCCGGACAGGAATTCGAACTCCACGTTGCTGTGGAAGTTGTCCAGGTAGTTATACCGCCAGATCTGCCCATTGGAGCCGCGGTCTTCCACCTGGTCGGGCTGGCCGTGCCGGGTGGAGATGCGGTGCATTTGAGCGGTGATGGCCGCCGTCTGAGGGGTCGGACGGAGACGGTCAGAGATGTCGGGCGCAACGTCGGCGAGCGCAGACTGGGCCGGCCCCCGGACATCCACCGGATAGAAGGCCACGTTGGCCCGGACTGCCGCATCGATGGTCTCCTGCAACGCGGGGTCTTGCACTGCGGCCGAATTTCCGGTTTTGACCGCGCCGCTCGCAAAATACATCAGCACTTTCTTCTGCGGAAGCACCCCCAGGAGCCGCACCGCGGTTTCCAGGCGTGAAAGCTGCAAGTTGGCGGTGGATGCGGAAGCGCCGCCGGCGCTCTCCAGTTTCCGAATGGAAGACTCCAGCACCGCCTGGTCGTCCGTAAAATCCTGCACCACCCTGACGGCGCCATTTTCCGTGGACAGCACCGCCACGAGGTCGGCCGGCAGCCGGCGATGGATATAGTCTATGGCCGCTTGCTGCGCGCGGGACTGGTCGTCCGAAGTCATGGTGTCGAAATCGAAGAATATGGCGATCAGACGGCGGTTTTTATACAGTAACTCGCCGCCGGCTTGCGCGGCGGGAGGGGCATCCTGCCCGGAGGACGCCGCCGCCGGCGCGGCCTGCCGCGGCGCAGCGGTGACCGGTGATTGTGCGTGGACGAGCGGCGCGTGGCCCACGCCGATCAATACCCCCGTCGCGACCGGGCCGGCCAGAGCCGCGATTCCGGCGCCGGCCAGCAGGACCTTGCGGGCGCGCGTCAGGCCGTGCCCGGTGCGGTTAGTGAGGATGGCCTCAATCCTGCGCTTTAAATTGGCCCCCGTCACTCCCGACACGCAGGCCAGCGGCGATTCCACATAGAGCTTGCATACATTGAGGATGGCGTCGGCGTAGTCGCGCGGCCGGTTGCCCAGGATCAAGACGCGTTCGTCGCAGGCGCGTTCGCGCTCTTCCAGGAGCCGCGCGCCGATCCACCACACCAGAGGGTGGAACCAGAAACCGGCTTCCACCAGCATGTGCAGCGCGGAGAACAGGTTGTCGCGGCGGCGCACATGGCACAGTTCGTGCGCCAGGATGGCCTCCAGTTGCGAAGGCGTCAGGCGGTCCAGGATGCCTTCGGGCAGCAGCAGCACGGGCCGCAGCAATCCGACTACGCCCGGTTCCAGAAGCGCCGGAGAAGAGCGTATTTCGACCGCCGCCGGAATATTCAAAGGCGTCCCGGCGCGCACCGCCGCGCGCACCCGGAGCCACAGCCGCAGGCGGATCAGCCCGATGGCCGCCACGCCGCACAGCCACACGGCCAGGATGGCCAGGCCAGTCCAATGGGCATGCGAGGGCGCCCGAGGCATCAAGGGCAAGGGATCGGCAAACGGGACGGTGATGCGTTCCATGGCCAGCGAAACCTGCGGCATCGCGATTCTCTGCGCCGCCGGCGCCCACCCCAGCCGGCCGCCCAGGCCGATCAGCCACGAGAACGGAACGAAGAATTTGAGCGAAGCGCTCAGCCACAACCAGTAGCGGACGTGGGCCCGGTTTTTGCGGAATGCCAACGTCAGGATCCCCGCCGCCAGCGCGAAGAGGGTGGATTGCCAGAGATGAGCCGCCAGTGCACCGATCATTTGGATTCCCGCTTCCTTTCGGCCTGGTGTTGCCGGTCCAGGTTCCGGATGGTCTTTTCCAGTTCGCGGACGTCTTCGAGGGTCAACTTCCCCGCCTCGGCCAGTTGCGCCATCATCGGCTGCGCGCGGCCTCCGAAGAAGCTGAGGATCTCGTCGAGCAGCCTGTGGCGCGCCACGTCGCGAGCCACCAGCGGCTCAAAAATGTGCGCATTGCTGATTTTCCGGACGCGGCGCACGGCCTTCTTTCCTTCCAGGCGGTAGACCGTGGTCTGGATGGTAGTGTAGGCCGGGCGCGGCTCCGGAAAAGCCTCCTGGATCTCGCGGATGGAGGCTTTCCCCTGGGCCCAGAGGGCTTCCAGGATTTGCAGTTCGAGCTTGCTGAGTTTGGGCTGCCGCATAGGCTTCTACTATTTCACAACTGATCCTACTACGAAATAGTAGCAAGCGCAAGAGAAAATTTTGGGGTGCCGGAATGTGTTATCACCGTATGCATGAAACTAACGACTTATCTGAATTACGGCGGCAATTGCGCGCAGGCCCTGCATTTCTACGAGCAGCACCTGGGTGGAAAAATCACCACCATGTCCACCTTCGCCCAAATGCCCGGCGATGCCCCGGTGGCGCCCGAAATGAAGGACTCCATTCTGCACGCCCGCATGCTCATCGGAGACACCGAAATCATGGCCAGCGACGTTCCGCCGGGCCGTTATCAGCCCATGCGCAGCGCCTATCTTTCGCTGGCCGTGGACAGCAGCGAAGAGGCGGAGCGGATTTTTGCGGCGCTCTCCGAGGGCGGCGAAGTCTTCATGCCGTTGGGGGAGACTTTCTTCGCCTTTCGGTTCGCCATGTTCCGCGACAAGTTCGGCGCGAACTGGATGCTGATCCACGAGCGCCCCATGCATTAGTTTAGGTCTTCGACCGCGTGATTTAGTTCTTCCGCTTGGTGGGGCACGCCTTCAGCCTGCCCTGGACAGGCTGAAGGCCTGTCCCACCAATGCCTTACGCATCATGGTGTGACAGGCGCGTCTTCAGGGCAGCGAATCATGCGGTCGGGGACCCAGGCGCACGGGGGGCGCCGGCCTATGCCAGCGGCCCGGCGTGCTCCTTGGGCAGGCGGAGTTGCGCGTCTTCCAGGTGCTTGGCCTGCTGGAAGGTGTAGATCATGCGGTGGATCACGGTGAGATTGGAGAGCACCGCGATGACCCACAGGACGGCGGCCATGCGGTCGAACAGGGCGCCGATGATGATCAACACCACGCGCTCGGGGCGCTCCAGGAATCCGACTTTGCACTTGGGGATGGCGTTTTCGGCGCGCGCGCGCGTGTAGCTCACCATCACCGAACCGGTCATCACAATGGCGGTGAGCACGATGTAGAAAAACCGGTTGATGGTGGCGTAATACACCAGCAGGCCGAAAAACAGCGCCAGGTCCGAATAGCGGTCCACTACCGAATCGAAAAATCCGCCGAAGCGGGTCACCTGGCTGGTGGCGCGGGCCACGCGGCCATCCACCATGTCGAACAGCCCGGCGCCGATCACCACCACGGCTGCCCAGCCGAATTTTCCCTGGGCGAACAGCCAGGCGGCCCAGATGTTGATCACCAGGCCCAAAAACGTGAGCACGTTGGGATGGATTCTGGACAACGCCAGCCAGCGCACGATGCGATCGATGATCGCGCCGCACACCACCCCGATCGAACGGGTAACGGTCATAGTCTACTCGCCGGCGTCATGAATCGTCGTCAGCTTGCGAATCTCCAGTTCCTTGACGCCGCCCGGGCTTTGGACCCGCACGGTATCGCCTTCTTCCTTTCCCAGCAGCGCCCGGCCGATCGGCGAGGTGGTGGAGATCTTGCCGTTGGCGGCATCGGCCTCTTCGCTGGTAACCAGATTATAGGTGATTTCTTCGTCGCGCTTGGTGTCGAGAACCACTACGGTGGACCCCAGGCCCACGCGGTCATGGGGGATTTTGCTGAAATCGATCATGGACACTTCGGCCAGGCGCTTGCGCAACTGGCCCAGGCGGGCATTCACGAATCCCTGGCGATCCTTGGCGGCGTGATACTCGGCATTCTCACTCAGGTCGCCGTGGGCCCGCGCCTTCAGGATTTCCTTGGGCAACTCCACGTGCAGCTCGTATTCGAGCGTGGTGATTTCATCCTGAAGTTTTTTCTTGATGTCGGTCATGGAACGGAAACAGCTACCCCAGGTCACATTATAGCCGTCCCGCGCTGGTGGGTCGAGGGTGGGCGAGAGCGCCGCACCGCACCGGCGGAGGCGGACGAAACCGCCGGAACGCTAAAAATGGCGGTTGATGGGACGCCTTCACGGTTCCCGCAGGCTCTTCGGGGGATTTGACCCGGCGTTTTCGCTGGATATAATGACCGTTGCCTCATGGCGATCGGGCGGGAAAAGGAGCGAACGTTTATGAGAATCGTCCCATGTCTATCGGTATCCGCATTGATCCTCGTTTCGGTTTCAGGAGGCATGTCGCAGACCGCCACCTCTCGCATGGTGAACGCGGCCAACTCCTTCCTAGCGACCCTGGATGCCAACCAGCGGCAGAAGGTGCTCTTCGCATTCGACGACGCACAACAGCGGCAACGCTGGTCTAACCTTCCGATTTCGATCGTTCCCCGCGCCGGAATCAGCTTGAAGGAGATGAACGGCCCGCAGCGCTCCGCCGCCATGGCCCTGGTCTCGTCGGCGCTCAGCCCCAGAGGTTTTGAGAAGGTGCAGCAGATTATGGAAGGCGACGAGGTCAATCAGATGAATGAGGCCGACGGGCGGGGACGCGGACGGGGTGGCCCGCCGCCGGGCGGCCGGGGTGATGGTCCCCCGCCGGGCGGCAACCGGCTCGGTGGTCCGCCCATGGGCAACGGCGGTGGCGGGCCGATGTTCGGCAAGGAACTCTATTACCTCTCGATCCTCGGAACGCCCTCCGAAAAGACCCCCTGGATGCTGCAGTTCGGCGGCCACCATCTGGCGCTCAATATCACTATCGCGGGGGAGCACGGCATCCTGACGCCGACGCTCACCGGCGCTCAACCGGCTCTCTACACCATCGACGGAAAGACCGTGCGGCCGCTCGGCCAGGAGAGCGACAAGGCGCTGGCGCTGCTCAACGCTCTGGACGAAAACCAGCGCAAACAAGCCATCCTCAATTACCGCGTGGCGGATCTCGTGCTCGGCCCCGGGCAGGACGGCAAGACCATCCAACCCGAGGGCCTCAAGGCATCCGGCATGAATGAGAAGCAGCGAGCCATGCTGCTCGACGTCATCTCGGAATGGGCGGGGATTGTCCACGAAAGGGCGGCCGCGGCCCGCATGGCGGAGCTCAAGGCGGAAATCAACGAGACCTGGTTTGCGTGGAGCGGCACGGCTACGGCTCCTCCCGGGCACAACATCACGGCCTATTACCGGATCCAGGGGCCGCACCTCGTCATTGAGTACGCTCCTCAACAGTTGGGCGGAGATCCCTCGTTGCATGTCCACACCATGTACCGCGACCCCACCAACGACTACGGCCGGAAGTTCGTCACGCCATGACCGCCAGGCTCGCCGCCGTGGTTCTTCTGCTGGCCGGAACGTCCGCGTTCGGGCACCGGCTGGACGAATATCTGCAGGGTACGATCCTGTCCGTCGAGAAAAACCGGCTGACGGCGGAGATGACGCTGACGCCCGGCGTGATCGTGTTTCCGATCCTGATCGGGGATATCGACACGGACGCCAACGGGGTGATCTCCGGGGCGGAGCAGCGCGCCTACGCGGGACGGGTGCTGAGAGATCTTTCGCTGGCCATCGACGGTTATCGTTTGACGCCCCGTTTGCTCTCCATCCAATTCCCGACCGTGGACGAGATGAAGGAGGGACGCGGCGGCATCCGGCTCGATTTCGAGGCCGACCTGCCTCCCGGCGGCCGCAACCGGAAGCTCACCATCGAGAATCGTCACCAAAGCCGGATCGCGGCATATCAGGTGAACTGCCTGGTCCCGCGCGACCCCCATATCCGGATCGCAGCCCAAAACCGCAACTACACGCAGTCGCTCTACCAATTGGAGTACGTGCAAACGGACGCCCGCGCAGCTGCGCCGTTTTGGGGGTGGTGGCCGGGCGGCCTCGGATGGGCCGGCCCCATCGCGCTCGTCCTGTTCGTGCGGCTGGTCGTCCTGCGCCGGCAGCGCGCTTCGCCGGCCATGCCACCGGAGACACCCGTCCGGTCCCAGGCGACCTGAACGGCTCCCGGCGGGCCTCCGCCGGGGGCAAAGGGCGACCGCGTCTCCATCTGCGCCGCCCCGGCCGGCGTGGGTGCCGGCCGGGCGGTCTGAAGGACGGAATCGGATGGGCCGGCGCGCCGTCCTCCACCGGACAGGCGGCGCCGGGTGCCGCGCGCCCATTCGATTCCTCCCCCGGCGAGTACGGTACTCGAGGAGTACCTGCTGCCCTCGCCGGGCTTCAGCATCCGGCCCTAAAGCAGATTACAATCGAGTGGGGCCTTGTCGCCCCGCGGCCCGGCCGCGCCCCAACAATTACCGATGAATTCGCTTCGCGACAAGAACGTGCTGATTACCGGAGGGAGCCGCGGCATCGGGAAGCGCCTGGCGCTGGGATTCGCGCAGGTGGGCGCGCGCGTCGGCCTGGTAGCGCGCAGCCAGCCGGAACTGGACCTGGCCAAGCTGGAAATCGAGCAGGCCGGCGGCAACGCCTGCCGCATCCGCGCGGATGTCCGCGACCTGGAGCAACTCTCGATGGCCGTGGAGCGTCTGAAGGTGGTCTTCGGCGGCACTTTGGATATCCTGATCGCCGCCGCCGGCGTGCAGGGTCCCATCGGTCCCCTGCTTTCCACGCGCCAGCCGGTGTGGAACGAAACCATCGAAATCAACCTGATCGGCGCGGTCAACGCCTGTCGCGTGGCGCTACCCTCGATGATCGAGAAGCGCAGCGGCAAAATCGTCATCGTGGCGGGCGGCGGTTCCAGCCAGTCGCGGCCCAATTTCGGAGCCTATGCGGCTTCCAAAGCCGGCCTGGTGCGCTTTGCCGAGTGCCTGGCCGACGAGGTCCGCGACCATAATGTGCAGGTGAACTGTATCTCCCCGGGCGGCGCTTACACCCACATGACTGATGAAATCCTGCGCGCCGGAGAGGAGCGCGCGGGCGCGCGCGAAATCGCCGATGCCGAACAGGTGCGCATCACCGGCGGCGTGCCGGCCGACAAGCAGATTCAACTGGTTCTGTTTCTGGCCTCCGACCGCTCCAATCACATCAGCGGCAAGCTGATCCACATCCACGACGACTGGCGCCGCCTGGAACAGGCCAACATGAAGCCGGAGATCTACACCCTTCGGCGCGTCCAGAAGATATGACCCCCGAGGTCCGCATCGCCGGCCTGGAAACGCCGCGCCTGATCCTGCGTCCCCTGGAACTGGCCGACGCGGACCAGGCCCAGAAACTCTTTCCGCATTGGGAGATCGTGAAGTTTCTGGCGCACGTGATTCCGTGGCCGTACCCGGAAGACGGCGTCCGGACGTATTACCGCGACCAGGCGCTTCCGGCCATGGCGCGCGGCGACGAGTGGCACTGGTCGCTGCGCTTGAAGTCCGATCCCGATCGCCTCATCGGCGGCATCACCCTCCGCCGGGGGGAGAGGAAGAACCGCGGCTTCTGGCTGGGTCTGCCCTGGCACCGGCAGGGCCTGATGAGCGAAGCGGTGGAGGCCGTGACGGAGTACTGGTTCCAGGACCTCGGCTTTGGCGTGCTGCGGGCGCCCAAGGCCGTGGCCAACCTGGCGTCGCGCAGGATTTCGGAAAAGCAGGGCATGCGGGTGATCGCGGTGGAGATGCAGAACTACGTTTGTGGGCCGCTCGAGACCGAAACCTGGGAGATCACCGCCGAAGAGTGGCGCGCGCGGCGGTCCGGGCGTGTCCCGGCGGCCAGAGCGTAGGCGCCCCGGCGCTTCCCTTCGTGCGGCGCTCCTGACGCATCCCGGTGGCGCGCGCGGCGCCTCGGGCGCATCCCCGCGGCTGGCACATAGGGCGCTCCGGCTCCTCCCTCGGCGCGGCGCTCCGGGCGCATCCCGGCAGCCGGAGGGTAGCGCGCTCCGGCTCCTCC
>JASHSS010000526.1 GCA_030038565.1 Bryobacteraceae bacterium | reverse complement strand
AGCCTGGCCGCAACGGCAACACCGAAACCCAGATCTCGGATGGCAAGGTAGATGGCGACCACATCTCCTTCAAAGTCACCCGGCAGATGGGCGACAACACCTTCACGACTGAGTACAGCGGCACGATCGAAGGCGATTCCATCAGCCTAAAGATCACCCGTCCGGGCCGTGACGGTAACCCGATGACGTCCGAAGCGAAGGCTAAGCGCGCCACGACGTAGTCCGATCCCAACTCGTTTGAAGCTCCGCGGCCTTTCCGGCGCCAACCCGGAAAGGCCGTTGCTTTTGGTGGGGCTTCGGTGCCTGCCGCGCGTCCTGAATCGCCCCGGTGAGCGCACCCTCATGGCGCGCCAGTCCCGCGCGCGAATCGCCGCCGGCGCGGAGGGGCGCGGGCGGACCGCACGCGGGCCGCGGGGAGCGCCTGCGGAGCACGATCTTGGGAGAACTGGGAACGAAAAACACTTCTACGGCTTGGCGTTTCCAGTCAACTTGACTCAGACCGCGGCCAACTTCCGGATGCGCGTCATTGGCTCGGAAAGGCAACAATAGGAGAAAACTACTCTACGCTGCGCGATTTTTGCGGAGCCAGGGCCGAGAAGCGAGTCCATTCCAGCGGGCTTTGCCGGAGAGCAGACACGCTTCACGGGGTGCGATTTACTCGTCTTGCGTTGCTTCGCGACAACCAACGCCTAGGCGGCCGCGGGGGCGGAACCATTCGTTCGACGCCGGCCAAACTGCCCGCGCCTGATGTCTTCCGTTTTTCGTTATCGTTTCTTCCCCCCGACAAAAGGGTTCGCGGCCGCCTGCTTCATCCATGAGGCTACCTGGGGCTCGTCGAGATCGTCCACGGAAACCAGTTCGACGCCTCGTGTGGACTTGCCCATCCCAATCGGCGTCACAGGCGGTTCAGGCTTGATCTCCGTGCCGCGTATGAACATCAGTTTCACGTGACCGACGAAAGCGCCGGACGAGAAGCACCAGCCTCCGCCCACACCGTAGTATGCCATCCCCCACTTCACTGCACGCTGGAGGCTTGGCAAGGTATTGGCAGCCAGAGCATCGATACGCTCGGCGATACTGCGCTGCGGCTGCGGCAAGCTTGCGATATAGGCGAACACGGGCTTGTCGCCTTCTGCGGCCTTCGCGGCGCTTGCCTTGCCGGTCATGGCCACCAGCAGCTTCGTGCCAGTTTGGCCGTGAGCATCAGTCTTCAGGGGAGGCTTTCTCATGATCTCACCAAGGTGACGAGGAGTGTGTCCAACTCCTCGAACTGCTCGCCTGCCCCGCTTGTGCCCGTGCTGCCGGAGGCGATGGCCTCGTCGAGGGCTTGCTTCGAGGGATAGAGTTCGTGCAGGACCAGTAGCGTCTTGTCGCCCATTTCCTGGAAGGTCACCGTGGTAACGGCGCCACCGGCGCTTTCCTCATTCGTCCAAACGATGCGCGAATGGGGCGTCACTTCGATATACCTACCGAAGAATGCCATAGGCTGTTCAGAGGCAGAGTGGCTGAACACGAAACGGTACGTGCCCCCCGTACGAACATCGGCCGCGCACGAAATGAAAGATATTCCAAACGACTTCGGCGCCCACCACTGCTTGAGCAACTCAGGCTTAGTCCAGGCCTCGAACACGATGTGCGCAGGGCCGTTGAAGGTTCGCGTGACGACTAGCTCACGTTCAGATTTTCGTTCTACCGTCGTGGGGTTCTTCATAGGGGCTCACTTTCTCATTTTTCGTCATCGACTTTTTCGAGTTTCAATTCCGCAACGATCTTGTCCAACTCGTCGAAGCGTGCGTCCCAGAGCCGGCGGTACCTCTCAATCCATGCCGCCTCTTCCTCCAGGCGGCGTAAGCCGAGCTTGCAGGCGCGCACGCGCCCGACCTTTTTCGTGGTGACGAGCCCCGCCTGCTCCAAGACACCGACGTGCTTCTTCATGCCCGTCAGAGTCATATGGAACTTTTGGGCAAGGTCCGTTATCGAAGCGTCCGCGCGCCCGAGCCGCTCCAGAATGCCGCGTCGGGTGGAGTCCGAGAGCGCGGCGAACGAGGCATCCAGGTGGGGCTGTTGATACTGAACCATTCAGTTCAGTATATAACACGGATCGGTGGCCTGCAAGCGGCGAAGTGGAGGGGCTATATGCGCATTTCTCTGCCCAGTCGAGACACGGGACAGATAGGGAACAAAATACGCGTCGTGTTTACCGCGCCGCGCGCTCGGTCCGCATCGTCAATTTATACCGGAAGTAGTCCACTTGGCCGTGTAGTCCCCATTCCGCCGTTATGCCCGCCAGAGACGATAGGTCCGCGCTCATGGCGAAGAGCGGCGCAGGCGGACCGGCCCGGGAGCGCTGTCGAGCGCTCATGGCGATTCGCCAAGCGTAATCCCGGCCTCCCGCGGCGCGCCATGAGATATACTCCCCCCATGAGGCTATTTCCGATCCTATTACTCGCCGCCCTTACTGTGTCTGCACAGGACACTCCCGCGCCGGGCGGCCGCGGCGCGGGCCGCGGGGGTAACCAGGACCCCATCAATGAGCGCACCTTCTCCGCCCTGCGGGCCCGCTCGATCGGCCCGGCCATGATTTCCGGGCGCATCTTGCAGATCGCCATGTTCCCCGACAGCCCCAGCCACTACATGATCGCGCTGGCCGCCGGTAACATCTTCATGACCGAAAACGACGGCACCACCTGGACTCCGGTGTTCGAGAATTACGGGTCTTATTCCATCGGTTGGATCACCATCGACCCTAAGAACCCGTCCATCGTCTGGGTGGGCACCGGGGAGAACAACAGCCAGCGCGCCGCGGCTTACGGAGATGGCGTGTACAAGAGCGAGGATGGCGGCCACACCTTCCACAACGTGGGGCTGAAGTCGTCCGAGCACATCGGGCGGATCGTGGTGGATCCGCGCGATTCCAACGTGGTCTACGTGGCCGCGCAGGGACCCCTGTGGAGGGGCGGCGGGGACCGCGGCCTGTTTAAAACCACCGACGGCGGCAAAACCTGGTCGCAGAGCCTCATCAAGGTGGACGAGTACACCGGCTGCACCGACGTGGTCATGGATCCCACTAATCCGGATGTTCTGCTGGCCGCCACGCACCAGCGCGAGCGCAGTTACTTCGGCATCATTCACGGCGGTCCCGGCAGCGCGCTGTGGCGGTCGCTGGATGCCGGGAAAACCTGGAGCAAGGTGCAGGGCGGATTTCCGCAGGGGCAGGGCGAGATCGGCCTGGGGCGCATCGGCCTGAACTACGCGCCCTCCAACCCCAAGATCATTTATGCCGAGGTGGAAGCCAGCACCAACGGCGGCCTGTACCGCTCGACGGATGGCGGCATCACCTGGGAGCGGCGCAACTCCTCGGATACCCAGGCGCAGTATTACGGCAAGGTGGAGGTGGATCCGGCCAACCCGGACCGGGTCTACATCATGGGCGTCAACATCGCGGTTTCCGACGATGGCGGGCGCACCACCACCAGTCTCGGCACCCGCAACAAACACGTGGACAACCACGATATCTGGATCGATCCCAGGAACGACGATCACTACCTGGTGGGCTGCGACGGCGGGCTTTACGAGAGCTGGGACCGCGCGGCCACCTGGATCTTCAAGGAGAACCTGCCCACCGGCCAGTTCTATGACGTGGCGGTGGATGAGGATGCGCCCTTTTACCATGTCTATGGCGGCACGCAGGATAACAACAGCATCGGTTGCGCCGCGCGCACCAAAAACACTGTGCTCACCAACGCGGACTGCTTCGTGACCAACGGCGGCGATGGTTTCTATTCGCGCGTCGATCCCAAGGATCCCAACACGATTTACGCCGCCATGCAGAACGCCGGCATCGTGCGTTTCGACAAGCGCACCGGCGAGCGGGTTTCCATCCAGCCGCGGCCGGCCAAGGGCGATCCGGCCCTGCGCTGGAACTGGGATGCGCCGTTCATCATCAGCCCGCATTCCAACACCCGGCTCTACATCGGCGCCCAGAAACTGTATCGCAGCGACGACCGCGGCGATTCGTGGGTAGCGGTGAGTCCCGACCTGACCCGCCAACTGGACCGCAACAAGCTGCCCCTGATGGGCAAAGTCTGGCCCATTGAAGCGATTCAGAAGAACGTTTCCACCGCGCTCTACGACAACATCTCGTCGATCGCCGAATCGCCCCGCAAGGAGGGCCTGATTTACGTGGGCACCGACGACGGCCTGGTGCAGGTGACCGAGAACGGCGGCAAGACGTGGCGCAAGGTCGATAAGCCCGCGGGCGTTCCGGAAAACGCCTACGTGCAGCGCATCGTGGCGTCGCAGCACGATCCCGGCACGGTGTACGTGGCTTACGAAAATCACCAGAACGGCGATTTCAAGCCCTACCTGATCAAGAGCGCCGACATGGGCAACACCTGGGTGAACATCTCGGGGAACCTGCCCGAGCGCGGCGGGGTTTACGCCATCGCCGAAGACCCGGTGAACAAAAACCTGGTCTTTGCGGGCACCGAATTCGGTTTGTACTTCACCAATATCGGCGGCGAGAAATGGATCAAGCTCAACGTCGGGCTGCCCACCACCATGGTTCGCGACCTGGCTATCCAGAAACAGATGGACGACCTGGTGATCGGCACGTTCGGCCGCAGCATCTACGTGGTGGACGATTACAGCCCGCTGCGCGTGGCCACGCCCGAGATGATGCAGAAGGAAGCCGCCCTGTTCCCGGTGCGCAAGGCGCTGGAGTTCATTCCGTACAACACCGGCGGCGACCTGGGGACGATGCATTTCACGGCGCAGAACCCGCCCGTGGGGGCGATGATCACCTACAACCTGAAGGAGACCATCCGCACCCAGGCGCAGGAGCGCCAGCAGCGCGAGCGGCAGGCGGCGCAGCGCGGCGAAACCGCGCCGTATCCCACGCCCGAAGAACTGCGCGCGGAATCCCTGGAAGAGCCGCCGGCGATCATCCTGACCATCAAAGATTCCAAGGGCAACGTACTGCGGCGCCTGGATGAGCCGGCCACCGCGGGCCTTCATCGCGTCACCTGGGACCTGCGTACCCAGGGTATTGCGCTGGCAGCATC
>JASHSS010000525.1 GCA_030038565.1 Bryobacteraceae bacterium | reverse complement strand
CAACCGGACGCTGACCCCGTTCGGCTTCCAGAACGAGCGCCGCACGCTGTGGGAAGATCCGGACCTGTATTTAAAGATGTCGCCCTTCCTGTACGCGAATAAGATCAAGGCGCCGCTGCTGCTGATCCACGGCGAAGCGGACGACAACACGGGCACGTTTCCGATCCAGTCGGAGCGCATGTATGAAGCGGTGCGGGGCAATGGCGGAACGGTGCGGCTGGTCCTGCTGCCCGCCGAGGCCCACGGCTATCGCGCCAAGGAAACCATCGAGGACGTTAATTGGGAAAAGCTGCACTGGTTCGATAAGTGGGTGAAAGACCCGGTTCCCCCGAACCTGCGAAACACCAACGCCAATAACAACCAGAAGTAAGGCGCCGGCGGCCGGGCGGAAACCCGCCCTGGCCGCCCGTCAGGATCCAAGCATCTTCATCGCGCGCTCCAGGCTGTGCCGCATCCGGTTGAAGGATCCCGCGAGGACGGCGATTTCATCCTTTCCGCGAATGGGCAGTTCAGGCATGTCCATCTGCCCCACGCTGATCTGGTCCGCCATGGTCGAGAGCTTGCGCAAGGGACGCACCACCGCGAACAGAAGCACCAGGTCGAGCAGGATCAGGCTGGCCACGAACACCGCCGCCAGGTAGACCACCAGAGTCTGAAACGAGCGGTTGGCAATCCGGACGGGCAGCGCCATGGGCACCGAAACGATTTGGGCGCCCACGATTTCGTTTGGCTGCCAGCCGAATCCATTGTCCGAGCCATAGCGCCGGATCAGGGCGGGGGGCGCGGCAGAGGCCACGCTGTGGCATTCCAGGCAGGGAGGACCAGCCTGCAGCGGGCGCGCCAGGTAGAGCGATTCGCCGGTGGGGGTGGATCGCTCGCCGGTCAGTATTTTCGGTCCCGAAGGGTGATTCCGGAACTGGTTGATGATGTCGGCCTCCCAATCCACGGCCCGGTCCCGCGGATTGGTTGGATTGAGGGTGGCTTCCTTGTATTCGTAGTCCGGATAGCGGGCCCGTAAGTAATTAAAAATCTCGGTGGCGGCGAATGCCGGAACCGTCTGGGGCAGGAACTTCAGTTGGTGCTCCTGCTGGTTCACCAGCAGCGGTTGGATCTGGTTGGTGGTGTAATCGCGCGCCGAGAGCATGGCCCCCATCATCAGGTCCGCCTGGCGGCGCACTTCGTCCTTTGCGTTGTCCTCCAGAAACTGATGCGAAACGGCCGCTGCGATTGCCAGCCCCGCGCCCAATACGAGCCCCAGAATCAGATTGAATTTCGCCAACAGTTTCATCTTGTTCTCCCTGAGCGGCCGGACAACGCCTCGCCCTTTATCCTACCGCTGCCCAAGAGGGGCGGGCCCCCCGGGCAACTAGCGGTCCCCCGCCGTGGCGCGCGTGTAAAAGGCCGCCAGGTCGGTCTTCAACTGCTTGAGCGCGTCCACGTTCAAATAGATCATGTGTCCGGACGGGTAATAGGCGAATTCAATGTTCTGCCGCAGCTTCGGTTCCAGCTCCATGTGCGACAGGTCGAACTCAGTGATGAAGAACGGCGTGGCCAGATCGAAGAGGCCATTGACGGAAAACACCTTGAGGCGCGGATCTTTGCGCATGGCGTCGGCCAGGTCACCGGCCACGTAGGCTTCGCGCAACGGTTGCGCCTGCCCCTGCCCCGGACCTCCCGCCGCGGGCGGGCGGTGCGAGTGATCCCACGCCTGGTTGATCCCCGGGCCGCGCGGATAATAGGTTTCCTTGGACGAGTATTTCAATTCCCGGTCGAGATAATCGTGGAACGCCGCAACGAACGCCCCGGTGATGCCCGTGCCCGATGGATCGTAACCCGGGTCTTCGCCCGCCGCGTCGATGTCCGTGCCTTCAAATCGCGCATCGTAGCGGCCCAGGATTTCGCGCTGGTCCCGCAGCAGCTCCTTACGGAAACGCGTCATGCTGATTCTCAGGTTGGCCTCTTTGATGAACTGCTGGCTGAGGCCGGTGTATCCGGCCAGCCGGGCGGCAATCGAATCCACCTGCGCCTGCGGGAGGTTGTGCCCCTGCGCCAGAGCTTCCGCGTAAGGGCCGCGGGCAAAGGCGCGCACCTCGTTCAAAAACGCCGTCAGGTCCTTGCCCTGATGCTGGATTTTTTCAAAGTGCCAGGCGATGGCGGCGAACGACGGCAGGTATCCGATGTAGACGGCGTCGCTGCCGGGGGCTCGCGTGTAGTAGTTCAGAATGGTGGACATCAGGACCACTCCGTTCAGGGCCACGCCATCGTCTTCGAGCGCATCCGCCAAGGCCGCCGAGCGGGTGGTGCCATACGATTCGCCGAACAGAAATTTGGGGGAGTTCCAGCGGCGATTCACGCTGGCATACCGTTCGATGAATTTGCGGAAAGCCTGCACGTCCTGATCCGTGCCGGCGAAATTGCGGATGGTAGCTTTGCCCACCGGACGGGAAAACCCCGTGCCGGGCGCATCCACGAACACCAGGTCGGTCTTGTCCAGCAGGCTGTACTGGTTCGGAACCGTCTGGTAGGGGCCGGGGCCGGTGGCTTCGGGGCTCGCCGTCACCACGCGCACAGGTCCCACCGAACCCATGTGCAGCCACATGCTGGCCGAGCCCGGGCCGCCGTTGTAAAGGAACGTCACCGCCCGGGTGCGCGGATCGGTTACTCCGGCGAGGGTGTACGCGACATAGAAGATGCTGCCGTAGGGTTTGTCCTCGTCATCGTCGATTACCAGGTTGCCCGCTGTGGCGGTGTAGTGGAGCGGCTTGCCATCGAGGGTGAGTTCGTGCTCGGTGACCGAACTGCTTTCCGCGGGAATCGGGATGGCTTCGGCCGCGGGCGCCGGCGGCGTCTGGGCGCCGGGGCCGCGCTGGGCCCAAACCGGAGGCCCGCCGTAGTCCATCGCCGCGATGAACAGCAGGCCGAATAACAGTCCGGATCCGCTCCGGCGCCACGCGAGGTAACTTTGCATAATCAGTCATTCTCGCATAGCGGGCCGGTCGCGCGACTCTCGCCGGGGCGACCGCGCGCGGTTACACCGGAACCGTCGGTTTCGGTTCTCGAGCTTCCATGTACAATCGCCCGCGCGCGAACCCGCGGCGGAACGGTTCCGAGTCCCAGGTCTCCGGATGCCACCACTTCAGGCAGTCCGCCGCCTCCTCTACCGTCCGGCCGCGGCACTCCAGCCGCAAGGCCGCCTCGAAACCGGCGCGATAGACCTCCTGGTCCTCGGCGAAATTGTGCCCCAGGGCGCGATAGTGTTCTTCCTCCACGTCCCGCAGACCGATCCACCAGGCTTCCCGTGCGGCATCGATGCTCTCCGCGCCCACCCGCTCCAGCGCGTCGTCCGCGCGCCTGGCCTCCGCATCGGTATCGGCCAGCAGGATTACCACCGAGCGTCCCTGGCGCAGCGCATCTTCATAGAAGAACACCTCGTCCGCCGGTATGCCCTCGGTGGTCTTGCGCTCGCCCGCGCGACCCAATTCAATCCCAGCCAGCAGTCCACCGGCTCCCAGTATCGCCGCGCCGGCAATCCCCACGGCAATCACCGGACCTACACCGGGGATGAGCGCCGTTCCGTACACTCCCAACTCGAAGCCGCTGGCCGCTCCAAAGGCCACTCCGAGCACCCCGCCTAGCGCGCTGCCCATGCCTGGCTGCTCGGTGTCCGAAACCGGCACCGAGTGGATCTGCCGCTCGCCCTCGCCTGGAAACAGCACCGTCAACCGCTCGCGTGAGAACCCCGCCCGCAACAACTCACCGGCTGCCTGTCGGGCCGTTTCCGGATTCTCAAATACACCCGCTACAGTCTGCATGATTGTCCTCTAATGCACTCGTTTGAAAAACTGGACCGCCCGCTCGTGCTTCTCAGCCGCCTCTCTGGTGTCGAACGTCCCTAGATTACGCCGTTTCCCGTTCGGCCCCTTCTTGCGGGAAAACAGGCGAAACTCTCCCGATTTGAGTTTTCGAATCATACCTGTCATCCGAGCATGACGCGTTCCAATGCTTACGGTTCGTGTGGTTCTGTCTTATTCCGCAGTATTAGAACGCGCGCAGCGCCTCGCCGGCGGCCAGGATCGCATCAGTGGCCGGCAATGTTTGAAGGGGTGGCGCCGTCCACGCGGACCCTGGCGTACGCCTCGGTCCATGCCTTGTGGAGGGGCGATTCCCTCAGCGCGGCAGGGTCACGGTGAAGGTGCTGCCCTGTTCCGGGCGGCTCGAGACCGCCACGGCGCCGCGATGCGATTCGGCGATCCACTTGACAATGGAGAGGCCCAGCCCGAAACCGCCCTCGGCGCGGGAGCGGGCCTTGTCGGCGCGGTAAAAGCGCTCGAAGATGTGCGGAGCGGCTTCCGCGGAGATGCCGATGCCGGTGTCTTCGACGCGCACCTGCAATTCGGCGCCGCGGGTTTCGAGCGAGGCGGTGATGCGGCCGCCCGCGGGCGTATAGCGAAGGGCGTTATCGAGGAGGTTCACCACCAGGCGGCGCAGGAGCGCCTGGTCCCCGCGGAAAGGCACGTCGGCCGAAGGCAGGCAGGCCAGTTCGATGCGCCGCGCGGCGGCCAGCGCCTGGAGCGAGCGGCAGCATTCGGCCACCAGGTCGTTGAAGTAGAATTCGTCAACTTGCAGGCGGACTCGGCCGGCGTCGGCGCGGGCCAGGTTGAGGAGATCGTCTACCAGGCGCGAGAGGCGGCGGCTTTCGTCGAGGATGATGGCCAGGGATTGCTTGTATTCGGCAACCGGGCGGTCGTGGGCCAGCGAGACGTCGGCCTCCCCGTGGATCACTGCCAGCGGGGTGCGCAGCTCGTGGGAGGCGTCCGCCACGAAGCGCTTCATGGCGGCGAAGGACTGATCCAGGCGGGAGAGCAGTTCGTTGAAGGAAGCGGCCAGGAGGGCGAGTTCCTCGGCCGCATCGCCGATCTCGAGGCGGGTTTCGAGGTTGCTGCCGGTGATGCGGCGGGCCTGCTCGGCCATCCAGCCGAGGGGGGCCAGGCTGCGGGTGGCCACCAGGTAGCCGCCCAGCCCGGCGAGACCCACCAGGAAAGGCATACCGAAGAGAAGGACATCGCACACCAGGTCCAGATCCGCTGCGATGGAATCGAGCGGGCCCACCGAGATGATCAGAAAGTTGCGGCCGGCGGCGTTGAAACGGCGTACGGCGGCGTGGGCGCCATGCCTGTCAGAGGGGAGGGTGAGCAGGAATTCGGCGGCGGGATGGGCTTGGGCCAGCGCGGCGATTTCGGCAAACACGGCGGCGGAGGCGGCATTGCCAGCGGATGCCCGGTCGCCCGCGGCCACCACGCGGCCGCCTTCAAGGATGGCGATGGCGCTCTCGCGCACGTGCATTTCGGAAACGGCTTCCGGGGCGGCTTTGGAGACGTCACCCTGCATCTCCCCCAGTTCGTCGGCGAACAGGCCGGCCTCGGTGGCGGCTTCCGCGTCGAGGCGGGTGTCCAGCCGCGATTCCAGGGCTTTCGACAGCACCCCGTAGACGTACAGGCCGAAAAGGGCGAAGAGCAGCGCGAAGAAGCCCAGGTACCAGGCGGTGATGCGGAGGCGGAAGCTTCTAATCATCGCCGGCGCCGCCTTCCACCGAGAGGAGATAGCCCGCGCCGCGCAGGGTGTGGATGAGGCGCGGTGAAAAACCCGCATCCAGTTTGCCGCGCAGGCGCCGGATGTAGACGTCGATGATGTTGGAAAGGGGATCGAAGCTTTCATCCCAGACGTGCTCGGCGATTTCCTCCCGGCCCACCACGCGACCCTGGTTGAGGACCAGAAATTCCAGCAGGGCGTATTCGCGGGCGGTCAGCGAAACGGCTTTGCCGGCGCGTTCGACGCGATGGCTGCCGGTATTGAGGACCAGGTCGGCCACCGAGGCTACCGCCGGGCGGAGCGTGGCGGAGCGCCGCAGGAGGGCCCGCAGGCGGGCCAGCAACTCTTTGAAATCGAAAGGTTTGACGAGGTAGTCATCGGCGCCGGAATCGAGCCCCGCAACGCGGTCGTCGACGGCGTCGCGGGCGGTCAGCATCAGGATGGGGACGCGCAGGCCTGCGGCGCGCAATTCGCGGCAGACGGTGTAGCCATCCTTGATGGGGAGCATGAGGTCGAGAACTATCAGGTCGTATGAGTTCACCGAGGCCAGGTAGACGGCCTGTTCCCCATCGGCGGCCACATCGACGGCGTAAGTCTGTTCGCGCAGACCACGGGCGATGAAGCCGGCCACGCGGGTTTCGTCTTCCACCAGCAGAATACGCACCTGCTCTTATTCTGCTACGGCGCGGATGAACGAGCGATGAAAGGGCGAGACCGGCGCCGGCCCCCGCTTGCACCGTTCGGCAGTGGGTCAGTTTCACCGCAAGCGCGAAGGACTTCGACCGACCAGCAAACCGTCAGCGTCAACTCGGGGGCGCCGAATGCCGTTCGTGGATGCATTCCTGCCAGTTTCCGATATGGCCGTCTACCGACCGGGACCGGCAACTTCTCACCACGGCGACAAGCCGGCAGTGAATTCGCGGATGCCCAACAATATATGTGAACACTGCGGCGGTTCACAACTCATCAGCGGTCTCATCGTTTCTGCTTCTGGCGGTGGTGGTGACGTACACCCCGGCCTCCTCTGCAAAGAGAAAGAGAGAGGCTTTTTCAAACGATCCGAAAAGGGGAAACGAGAGAGCCTTTTTGCTGACCTGTGCACCTCTTGCGGCACTGTAAAACGTTTATATGTGAAAGACCCGAAGCGTGATTGGGTCGTATAACTCTACCGATTTTCAACCGGGATTGTCCCGGCCGGGCCGAATGGGCGCAAAGGACCCAATTTGAGACGAACAGTTCTTCCGTCAAGTCGAGGTGGGCTGGCCTCTGCCGTCGCAGGTTTATTGAGCTTTCAGACGGAGCGAGGCGCGGGTAAAGATCGCTGCGACATCGGGCGGCGTGAGGCCGGTAAACGAGAGGCTATCGTGCCCCCTGACTGTGAGCACCGTCACGGCGGCCGACCCATCGTAATCGAGGAAGAGCGGCAGTCGCTGGCTCTCTTCGTCGGGGCAATTGGTGCTGTAGGTGCCGTTAAACGGCATGCGCGCCCAGCCGGTGCCCCACAGATTGACGTGCGAGCTGAGTAGCGCGAATTCGCGAGCATCGACATAGACCGAACTTTGCGTGCCGTGCGAAGTGAGCGCGATGCGCACGCCGCGGATCTGCTCACCGGCATGCTTCGGGTCGGCCATAGCGAGCGCAGTGAACACGGCGCTCCCGCCGGGAGAGTCGAGCCTGCCGGCGGTTTCCGACCACAGCACGTTGGCGGCGGGACTATCGGCGGCGGATTGCAACGCGGACTGCGCGAAAGCGCCGCCCAAGAGAATCGCGGTTAGCAGGATATACCAGAGGAACCTCATCGACACCCTCCATGCCCTTCAGGATACCCCGTACTCGCCCATCGTGGAACCGGCACTACCGGAAACTTGCCGTCTCAAAACTTAACGTTTTCGGGACTCCCGAAACTACCCCCTGCGAGACAGCCCTGTCCGACCTGTCCGCTCGTGGATTGGATGCCCTCACGGTCGGGGAATGGCAGTGGGGTTACCGGACAAGTGCCCCACCTCGGTGAGCGGGCTGCCTGCCCTGGCGCCTGATCACGGAGAAGTCGTCTCAGATGTCAACCTGACCCACCACCCACCGTTCGGCCACCGCCCTACTTCATGGCGCCCAGCAGGTTGCTGTAATCGTCGGTCCAGACACGAACGGCGGGCGATGGCGGCGAAGCGCCACCGCGGCGCGCAATGACCCAGGTGGATTCATAGACATCTTCATCCGCGTCCGGAGGGTTGGTCACGACGCGGGCGCTGATGCCGGCATTAGCAGCCAGCGCCAGCACTTCGGGGGCAAGGTTGAGATAGCGGTTGGTGATGTGCAGCGCCAGAACTCCGGAGGGTTTGAGGCGCTCCAGGTACAGCCGGAAGGCCTCCGCGGTGAGGAGGTGGATGGGGATGGCATCGCCCGAGAAGGCGTCCACGGCCAGCAGGTCGAAGCGCGCGGCCGTATCGCGCTCCAGGGACAGCCGCCCATCCCCGGGAACGACTTGGACCGAGCCGGCGCAGTCGTCGAGGAAGCGGAACTCGGTGCGCGCGATCTGGATATCGGCGGGGTTGATTTCGTAGAAGCGGAAATCGTCTCCGGGACGGGCGTAGGCGGCCAGGGTTCCGGTTCCCAGGCCGATGGCGCCGATCTGCCGCGGGCCTTCCGGGAGCGCGGCGATGGCGCGGCCCACACCGGTCGCGCGGCCGTAATAGGTGGTGGGGATGCGCCGTTTTTCGGGCGCCAGAAACTGGGCCCCGTGATGGATGGCGCCATTGGCCAGGATGCGCACATCGGCTTTATCGATGACGCGCAGGGCCCCGTAGAAATTGCGCACGCGCACCTGGGTTTGGGTGAAGCGGGCGTCCATTTGCACGGCGGCCACAAATCCGGCGGCGGCGAACAGGGTGAGGCGGACCAGGCGGCGGGTGGAGCGCACTCCGTACAACAAAGCGACGGCGAGCAGGATGCACATGGTGACGCCGATCGGCAATTCCAGGAAACCGTCGAACAGGTTGGGCGCCAAGATAGCCACGAACAGGCCCCCGGCAGCGCCTCCTGCGGCGAGCGTCAGGTAAAACGAAGCCAGCCGGCTGGCGTCGGGTTTGCGGCGCGCCAGTTCGCCATGGCAGAACATGGAGCAGACGAAAAGGGCGGCCGCGAAGAGGGCGATGGTCCACCAGATGTCCATGCCGGCGCCGCGGTCTCCGGCGCACCAGCCCATGGCGACGCAGGCGGCCGGCAGCAGGAAGCGATAAATCGCCGGCCGATACCAGCCGTCGCGGTCGAAGCAGAGGATCAAGGTGAGGAGATAGATGCCCAGCGGCAGAATCCACAGGAACGGGATGGGAGCGACACTCTGGCTGAGGGTGTTGGCGGAGGCCATCCACAGAATGGAGGGGCAGGCCGCCAGGGTGAACCACAGAAGGCGGCCTGCCGGGGTTGGCGGGGCCTGGGGCGCGGGGGACGTTTCGGCCAGGGACGGCTCGGGGCGGCGGAACGGACCCACGATGGCCGACGCTGCCGCCAGCACGGCGAATACGGCATAGGCCGCAGACCACCACTGCAACTGCACAGAGACCGGGAGCAGCGGTTCGACCGCCACCGGGTAGAGCAACAGGGCGGCGAGCGAGGCCAGGTTCGAGAGCGCGAACAGGCGGTAGGGAAAGGCGGGCTTCACGCGGCGCGCGAACCACACCTGCACCAGCGGGCTGTTGGCGGCCAACAGAAAATACGGCAGGCCGATGGAGCGAGCCAGCAGCAGCACGATACGCCCGGTGGGATCGTCGGGACCGGTTGGCTTCCACCACGCCCCCGGAGTAAGGGGAAGCAACAGCAGGCTGGCCGCCAGCAGCAGGAGGTGAACCGCCGCCTGGGCGCGGGGAGCGAGGTGACGCGTGCTCCACCAGGCGTACGCGTAGCCGGCCAGCAGGGCGGCTTGAAAGAAGAACAGCGCGCAGGCCCACACGCCCGCGGCGCCGCCGAACCAGGGCAGAATGGCTTTGGCCATCATGGGCTGGATCAGAAACAGGAGCAGCGAACCGGAGAAGATGGTGGAACCGTACAGCAGTCTTGGACGCACCCTCGCTTATGATACCTACTCGCCGAGCTTGGGAAACAGGGTGCGGTCGAGGATGCGGCGGGTGAGCTCTTCCATGGTAAGATACTGATCCTGATCGCGGTCGCGGTAGAAGAGCTTGCCGTCGGGGAGTATGCCGATTTCGACCACGAGTGGAGACCCGTTGCGGTCGATCTGGAATCCTGGGATGGCCGGGACGCTGAGGATTTCGATGCGGGCCGTCTCGGGCTGGCCTTCGCGGATGTGGCGCGCCAGAATGCGCAGTTGGAGGGGCTCGGATTGCAACTCGGCCGACCCGGGGCCGAAGGCGCTGTTATAGGCGTCGAGGCAATCGGCGAGGCTCTCGTTCAGTTCCGCGGCGGCATCCGGCAGGCGCTCGAGGATCCTGGCCTCGCGCTCACGCCGGTCCTTCTCCTCGCCGATGCGCATCCGGAGCCACTTGTATTCGGGTTCCGGCGGAGCGCTTTCCGCATCCGCGGGCGGGGCGGCGGAGGGGTCCGGCGCGGGGGGAGTCTCCTGGGGTGCCCACTTGGCCCGGAGGCGCGAAGAAATACGCATGGAAGACATTTTGCAATCACCGCTCGGGAATTCGCTCGACACTCCATGTTACCGGGTGAGGCGGCGGATTGGTAGTGGGTTATCCCCGAGTCTCGAGTGGCCGGCCGTGGGTCGGTGGCCTGCGATCCAGGTTAATATTGAACCTGGATCATGGGCCGTATCCGCATTCTCCCCGACCAGGTTGCCAATAAAATCGCCGCCGGAGAGGTGGTGGAGCGGCCGGCTTCGGTGGTCAAGGAACTGCTGGAGAACTCGCTGGATGCCGGGGCGACCGATCTGCGGGTGGAAGTGGAAGCCGGCGGGCGACGCCTCATCCGCATTGCCGACGATGGCGGCGGCATGCTGCGCGACGATGCCCTGCTGGCCTTCGAGCGCCACGCCACCAGCAAGCTGCGCGATGTGAAAGACCTGCTCTCGATTGCCACGCTGGGCTTTCGCGGCGAAGCGCTGCCCTCTATCGCCTCGGTCTCCCGCCTGCTGCTCGAAACGCGCTCGCAGGAAGAGACTACCGGGACGCGCATCGAAATCGCGGGCGGCCGCATGTTGCGCTGCGAGGAAGCCGCGTTGGGCGGCGGCACGGTGATCACGGTACGCGATCTGTTTTATAACGTTCCGGCGCGCCGCAAGTTTCTGCGCACCGAACAGACCGAGTTGGCGCATGTCGCCTCGCTCGTCACCCATTACAGCCTGGCGCATCCCGCCAAGACCTTCCTGCTGACCAGCGGTGCTGCCGAACTGCTCCACGTGACGCCCGTGGCCACGCTCAAAGAGCGCGTGTACCAGGTATTCGGCAGCCAGATGCTGGATGACCTGGTGGAGCTTGGCGTGCGCGAGAGGACCCTGCGCTTGCGGCCAGCGACCGCGGCGGAAAGCGCGCCCGGTGGTCCCTCGGCGGCGCCTTTCGGGCAGGAACCCGATGAGCCGGCCAGCCGGACCTTTCGTCTTTCCGGCTTTGTCTCGCGCCCTCAAGTGCAAAAGGGCAATCGCAACTCCATTTTCGTTTTCGTGAACGGCCGGCTGATTCGCGACCGGCTGATGCTGCACGCCCTTTCTTCGGCTTATTACAACCTGATTCCGCCTTCTTCCTATCCCTTCGCGCTGCTGTTTCTGGAGTGCGATGCCGAAGAGGTGGATGTCAACGTGCACCCCTCGAAGACCGAGGTGCGCTTCCGCCACGGGCCGGTGGTTCACGATTTCGTGCGCGACACCATTCGCGAGCGGCTGATCGAGAGCCGCCCGGCGCCGGCGTTCACCCCCGCGGCGCGGCCGGTCCCCGAGGGCGCCCCTCCCGGCGGGCAGCCCGCCGCGGGACTGCCCTATTCGGAGTTCAGCCAGGCGCTGGCAAATCAGGAGCCGGCGGCGTGGGGCGCCAGCGTGGCGGAAGAACCGCGGTCGGCGGGGTTGACGGGGTCAACTCCCCAGCCCGACGCTGCGGAGATAATGGAAAGTGCGCCGGAATTTTCCCTGCGGCCGCCGGCGGCTCCCGCGCCACGGCTGGATTTCACCGCGCCGCCGCTCGAAGTCACGCCGGGCCCGGCGCCCTCGGGCAAACTGCGGCGTCATCTGGACGCCCACGGCGAATTCCCCGCCGAGGCGGTGCCGCCGCCGGAGATGTCGCTATCGGTGCTTTCGGAGTTGCGGCCGCTGGGGCAGATTCACGAGAGCTTCATCGTGGCGGCGGGGCGCGACGGGTTGTGGATCGTGGATCAGCACGTGGCCCACGAGCGGGTCCTGTTCGAGCAGGTGATGAAGCAACGGGCGGCAGGGCGCGTGGAGATGCAGCGGCTGCTGATGCCGCTGATCGTGCAGCTCACGAGCGAGCAGCAGATCGACTACGCGCGCATCGCCGATGAGTTGCACGCTTCGGGGTTCGAAACCGAACCGTTCGGCCAACGCACCATCGCGGTGAAAGCGGCGCCGGCGGCCATCGGGGCGGCCAACGTGGAGCGCATTCTGTTCGAGATTCTGGAAACCGTGGAGGGAGAGCCGCCCGGCGCTTCGCTCGACGACCTGCGCCGCAGCATCTGCGCCTCGATCGCCTGCCGGGCGGCCATCAAGATCAACACCCGCCTGGATGCCGGCAAAATGGAGTGGCTGCTGCGCGCGCTGGCGGCCACCGACTGCCCCATGAGCTGCCCGCATGGAAGGCCGATTGCGATGCACTATTCCACGCGCGAAATTCTGAAGGCCTTCCACAGGATGTGATGGAGGCGGTGCCCGCCACCAACCGATTCCCGGGCCAGCGCGATTGAGGACGTAGAATCGTAGCTGGATACCCTTGAGCGGAAAAATTCCTCGTACCAGTAAGCGCGCGGCTAAACAACCTCGTGCGCCATCGTCGAACGCGACATTTGAGGCAACCCCGCAGGCGCCGAACCGCGTTCTCACACTGGGCATTGGTCTGGGGCTCTTCCTGACCACGCTACTGGTCTATGCGCCGGTTTACCGTTTCGGCTTCGTCAACTTCGACGATCCGGACTACGTCACCAACAACCCGCACGTACGCCATGGCCTTACCATGGAAAGCGTCGTCTGGGCGGCGACCAGCACCGAGGCCGCGAATTGGTTTCCCGCGACACGACTTTCGCACCTGCTCGACGTGGAGATGTTCGATTTGCGGCCGGGCGGACACCATTTCACCAATGCCTTCCTTCACGCGCTTGCCACGGTGTTCCTCTTCGCATTCCTGTTCGCCGCCACCGGCGCGGCGTGGCCCAGCGCGTTGGTGGCCCTGATTTTCGCCGTGCATCCCTTGCACGTGGAATCGGTTGCCTGGATCGCGGAGCGAAAAGACGTGCTCAGCGCGTTGTTTTGGTTCCTCGCGCTGTGGAGCTATGTCCGCCGGCAATATTGGCTTACGCTCGTGGCCTTCGGTCTGGGACTGATGTCCAAGCCGATGGTTGTGACGCTTCCGTTTGTGCTGTTCCTGGTCGATCGATGGCCGCTCGGCCAGCCGCTCCGCACCGCCCTGCGAGTGAAAATTCCGATGCTGGCACTATCCGCAGCCGGCGCCACCGCCGCCTACCTGGTCCAAAGAGGCAGCGGCGCGGTCCGCGAAGTTGCGCAATTCCCGCTCGGATTACGGGTGGAGAATGCCTTGGTCTCGTACGCGATCTACATCTTTAAGATGTTCTGGCCGGCGAGGCTGGCGGTGTTCTATCCTTATCCAAACCAGGTGCCGGTATGGCAGATTGCGCTGTCAGCCTTGCTGCTGGCGGGCATCTCGACGGCTGTGCTGCGGGAGCGGCGTTCGCGCCCTTGGCTTGCGGTGGGATGGTTGTGGTACCTGGGGACGCTCGTGCCGGTCATCGGTCTCATCCAGGTTGGCGCGCAAGCTCGGGCAGATCGGTACACGTATCTCCCGATGGTGGGCTTGAGCATCATGTTGGTATGGGGCCTGCCGGAAGTTCTTAAAAGCAAGATCGCCATTCCCGGCGCCATCGCCGCGTGCCTGGCGTGTGTGGTGCTGTCGGAAGCGCAGATCCAATATTGGCGGAATAGCGAGACGCTCTTTCGTCACGCGCTCGATGTGACCAGCGGCAACTACCTTGCGCACCATAATCTGGGTGTGGCCTTGGCCGGCGAGGGACGCTTCCCCGAAGCCATCGAGCAATATCAGGCTGCGCTCGAAATCGAACCTGATGCCGCGAATGTCGAAACCGACTACGGAAATGCCCTGGCGAGATCCGGACACATCCCGGAGGCGATCGCGCATTACCAGGCGGCGCTCGGAGTCCTTCCCGATTCGCCCATCACGCACAACGATCTGGCCAACGCTTTCGCGGCGACTCCAGGAAACCTGCGTCAGGCGATCGCCGAGTATCAAACCGCGCTGCGCCTCAAGCCGGATTATGAGGAGGCGCGAAACAACCTGGCGCAGGTCGAGTCCCATGCCGCCGAAATGCAATACAACCTGGGTGTCGACCTGGCCAAGAGCGGCAAGCCCGAGGCGGCAATCCCACATTTCGAGGAAGCCTTGCGGCTGAAGCCGGATTACGTGGACGCGCACAACAATCTCGGCGTGGTGCTGGCGGGCGCCGGGCGAGTGGAGGAGGCGATCTCACATTTTGAAGCCGCGTTGAGAATCGATCCCAATTCCGCCGACGCGCACGTCAATCTCGGGATTGCGTTATCGGGGATGCCCGGCCGAATGCCGGAGGCCATCCGGCATCTCGAAGCGGCGTTGCGCATCAAGCCCGACCCGGAGATCCGGCAGATGCTCGATCGTCTCCAAAAACAGCAATAGCCACCGGGGTGATGGAAAAGCCGCCCCGGTGGCCAAAGCTGATTCTCGGAAAGCTAGAAGGTCAACTTTGCCGCTAATTGGATGGTCCGTGGGTTGCCGGTGCCGGCGTTGACCGTGCCGGAGCCGCTGCTGATCGTGCCTGTGATGGTTCCGAAGTTGGCGTTGTTGGAAGTACAGCAACCGGTGTTTGGATTGCCAAACTGCGGCGTGTTGGTGGTGTTCACGGTTTCGAAGCGAAGCTGCAGGCGGAAGCGTTCGTTGAACTGCATGGTCTTGGCCAGGGCGGCATTCAGGTTGAAGAATCCCGGCCCGATCATGGAATTGCGTCCGACGTCGCCAACCTGCTGAGCGGCGCCGGCGACTTGATCGACGGCGCCGGTCCCGCAGGACCCGCCGGGTGTTGCCGACTGGCAGGGCGGCGCGGCGAACGAGGCGGTACTAAACCACGGTGACCCACCGGCAGAGACCGTGTTGATTCCGTGCGTAATGGTGACGGGAGCCACCTGTATCGGCGTATTGGTGCCACCCTGATTCAGATTCAAATACGTGGAGCTGTAAGTTACGGTGAAGGGAAGTCCGGTCATGACCGTCAGAATGCCCTCGATCTGCCATCCACCCACAAGCATGTCCAGCCCTCGCGAAGCGGAGTGCAGAAACTGTTTCCCCTTGCCGAACGGCAGTTGGTAAACGTAGCTCTGCACGTAGCTCACGGTGCGATTGAAATCGTTCAGCCCCCAATTGCGGTGGTATTGCCCGTTCAGATAGAAGCCGTAGAATCCATCGTCATCGCCGCCGTTATAGTAAGCCATGCCCTTGTTCCAACTGAGCGAGGACGTGATGCTAAGACCGGAGGCGAAGCGCCGGTCAATCTTCACTTGCATGCCGTTGTACATGGCGGACACCGGCACGAAAAACTGTGTGATGTTGCCTGTGTGGGGGAAGTAGGGCAGGTAGGCGGTATCGTTTGAAGATGTGGGCGCGATCACCGGACTGCCATTGATGTTCTGATCCGATCCCATGTCCACACCGTGATTGCCCACGTACGCCACGTCCATCGTGAAGTGAGCCGGCAACTGCTGCTGGACCGAGAAGTTCCAGGCAATGACATGGGGGTTCTTCTCGTTCGTCGGGAAAAAGTCTTCCGTGGAACCGTTGAAGCCTAAAGCAGCAACGCTGTAAATCCCGTTGGACGGGAGGGGTACCGGCGTGGGTACCGGCATACCGCTCTCAAAACTTAGCGTGGAGCCGTTATAAAACGCGGAGGTATAGGCGCTCAAGCCTTGCACCGCTCCGAGGTTGCCTTTTGTCGGATAGTTGTTGTTGATGTACGTGTTGTCCTCAAACGGGGTGTAACTGACTCCGATACCCGTCCGGATCACCGTCTTCTCCGTCAAGCGGTACGCCAGCCCAAAGCGTGGCGCAAGGTAGTTCCAGTGGTTTTGCATGCCGCCGTTATTGGGATTGCCACCGACGCCGCCAACCACCAGCGTGTTATTCGACGGAATGAAGTTGGAAAACTGTCCGGGGAAGGCCGGCAGGGCCGGCGGATACAATTCCCAGCGCAGTCCCATCTCAACCGTCAGCTTCTTGTTGACCTGCCATCTGTCGGAGACGTATGGGAAGTAATACCACTGCCGGAAAGTCGGGAAGGTGCCACTGAAGTCGCGGCCCGTGCTGCCGGCCTGGGGGCTGTCGAGCAGGAAGCTTCCCATGTCGTTGGCCCACGAGGTGGTGGGGTTCGGGGTCGTCGCCGAGGTTGTCGTGCCGTTAGGTTCGGAACAGTTGCCCGCGCAGTTCGTTTGGGAGGCGCCAAATTGGTAAAAGCCGCGCGCACTGTAGGTCTGCGTCTGTAATAAGTCGTCGCGAATGCGCCGCATATCGAAGCCGAACGTGAAGGTGTGGTTGCCGTGCGTCATGGTCACGTTGTCCACCAAATCGATGTTGGCTTCGGCGCGGACCCAGGGCAAACTGGCGGAATATCCGACCAACGGGCTGGTAAATCCGCCAATCCCGATCCCCACCAGGCCGCTGTCGAACTGGCTGATATTGATGTTGGGGATTCCTATGTTGGTGGAATCGTTCGATCCATAGTCGCTCTCTTGCGCCGTGTTGTGATAGTGCGCGACGCCAACGCGGAATTCGTTCAGCAGGTTGGGCGAGAAAACGTGGTCCCAGTTGATGCCGCTACTGTAGGTTTTCTGAATTCCCGTCCCCTCGAAACCGCCATTGGCGTCGCCGCCGGCCATGCCGAATATGGGCGCCTGGTAAATCACCGGACGCTGGAAGCTGAAGCGGCCACTGACGCGGTCCTTGTCGCTGATGGCATAGTCAATCTTCCCGTCAGCCAAATTGCTGTCCTTCGTGAAGGGCACAACGGCGAAGTAGTTGTTGGACGGCGCCGCGGCGCTGTACGGCTCGTTCGGATTGGGCACCAGGGCCAGGATCTTGAGCGCGATCGGGTTCAGGCGCGATGCGGGAATGATGTTGCCGGGAAATGGAGTCCTTCCCACGCCGGTGGTCGCATTCCCGGTAGCCGGATCGTACACCAGCGCAGGGCTGCTGCCGCCCAGCGCCTCGCTTTCGTTGCCGGTGCGCGACAGCGGCGACGGTATCGTCTCGGTGGTGGCGCTGGCTTCGTGATCGCTGGTACGCAAGAAATCGCCGAAGAAGAACAACTTGTTTTTCTTGATCGGTCCGCCGATGGTGCCGCCAAAGTAGTTGTAGTGAACGGCCGACACCGCGGGCTGGAAGAAGTTGCGGGCGTCGAAATCGCCGTTCTGAACGAACTCGTAGAGGGAGCCATGGAACTGGTTGGTTCCCGACTTTAGAATCACGTTCGTGACCGCGCCGGCGCCGCGTCCCAGATCCACGGCGTGGTTGCTGGTCGAGACGTCCACCGCTTGAATGGCTTCGAGTGGCGGGATCAGGATTTGCAGCAAGCCCGTGCGCTCGTTGTCGTCGATGCCCTCGATCTGGTAGTTATTGGCTACACGCGGGGCTCCGTTGACTTCGGTCTGCAGCGAATCCGAAGCGTTGAAGAACTGGGAATGCTCCTCGGTGGGCGGCGCCGTGCCGGGGACGAGGGCCAGCAGAGCCTGATAATTGCGGTTGCTCACGAGAACCGGCAGTTCCGAAACCACCATCGTGTCGATCTTGCGGCCGGTATCGGCGCGGTCCGTCTGCAATGCCGGTGCCGAGGCGGTGACCTCGACCGTTTCGGTGAGGTTGCCGGGCTGAAGCTGAATGTCGGCGCGCTGGGTGGTGTCCACCTGCAGCGCAATATTCTGATGCTCCTCTTTCTTGAAGCCGCTGGCTTCTACGCTCACTGTGTAGTTGCCGGGCGGCAGATCGGGAAAGGTATAGTTGCCGCTTTCATTGGTCTGGCCGGTGTGGGTGACACCGGTGCTGACCTCGGTGATGGTGACTTTGGCGTTTGGAACCACCGCGCCCGTGACATCCGTTACGGTGCCCAGAAGCGTGGCATTGACCGCCTGGGACCAGGCCAGGGTGGCACATAACAGGAGGCCCAGGACGGAAATCAAGATCCAACGTAGATCCTTCATTGAGCTAACCTCTCTTCCTCTTTTCGTTTCAAGAACAAATCACTCCCCAACTGCGTTCGAGGGCCCAAGACACACCTAGACCCCCACTCTGCCCAAAGAGTATAAGATCTCACAATGCGGAAAGCAACCGTTCTAAACGGTGGATTGAGAAAAATTGAACAATGCAAACAGGAATTGACCTGTTAACGGTAAAGGGTAAACGGGGAGGGTATTGTTCTGCCGCGGGTTACTCCTCCCGCAGAGCCACCATCGGATCCACCCGCGCGGCTCTCCGCGCCGGCAGGTATCCCGCCAGCAGCGCCGCCGCCACCAGGGTTCCCACCGCCACGGTCAGCGCCCGCGGGTCGTTCGCCTGCATCCCAAACAGGAACGATTGCACCAGTTTCGACGTCCCCAGCGCCGCTGGAACGCTGACGGCAATCCCCACCGCCAGAAGCATCAGCACTTCGCCGAGGATCATCCACACCAATCGCCCGCGCTCGGCTCCCAGCGCCATGCGGATGCCGATCTCGCCCGTTCGGCGCGCCACGTTATAAGCCACGGTTCCGTACAGCCCCACGCAGGCAATCGCCAGCGCCAGCAGTGCGAACACCGTGCTCAGCCGCGCCAGGGCGATCTCTTCGGCAATGCTCTGATCGATTTCCGCCGCCTGCGTTCTCACTTCGGAAAGCGGCAGGCGCGGGTCGGCCTGCCGGACAATCTCGCGCACGGCATTGACATACGCCACCGGATCGCCCGCCGTACGCAGCTCGAACACCATCTCGTCCGGCAGCGGATAACCCTGGTCGTACGGGAAATAGACCACCGGCGGGATCTTCTCCTTCAGCCCGCCATAGACCGTGTCGCGGGTCACCCCCACAATCTGCATGTCGCGAGCGACGATCTTGCCGTTATCGCCCTTTCCGATGATCACGTGCTGCCCGAGCGGGTTCCGAGCGCCGAAATTCGTCCTGGCAAATCGCTCGTTGATCACCGCTACCGGCGGCGCTCCGGGGCCGTCGCGCTCGTCGATATCGCGTCCGGCAAGGACCGGAACCTGCATGGTGGCAAAGAACTCCGGCCCTACCGACATAACGCGGTTCAGGGGATCCTCGCGGCCGCCGGGTAGGTAGAGCGATAGCCCCCACCCGGCGTTGGCCAGCGGCTCGCTCGAAAGGCTCGCGCTGCGCACTCCCGGAATCTGGCTGAAGCGGGTCCGCAAGTCTGCATAAAAGGCGGTAATCTCAGCGCCCTTGCGGCCGGCCTTCAGGGCGTCCAGATGAAACAGCAGGACGCTTTCGCGGTTGAATCCCAATGGAACCGACTGTAGGTTGGAGAGCGTGCGCACGAACAGCCCGGCTGCCACCAGGATGAGCAGCGACATGGCAATCTGCCCCACCACCAGCGCGCGCCCCAGCCCCGCGCCCCACAACGACCGGCGTCCGGCGGTTCGTCCCGCCCGGGCTTCCTTCAACGCCGCGACCAGATCCACGCGCGTCGCCTGCAATGCCGGCGCGAGGCCGAAGAGCACGCCGGTAAGGGTGGATAGCGCCGCCGCCGCGCCCAGTACGCGCCAGTTCAATTCCGCGTGGAGACGGACGTTGGTCTGGCCGCCAGCCAGCAGGAGGGTAAGAAAACGAATCCCCACCAGCGCCACCCCTACCCCCAAAGCGCCGCCGATGGAGGCCAGTAGAACGCTCTCGGTGAGCAGTTGCCGCACCACGCGAAAGCGACTCGCTCCCACGCTCAGCCGCAGCGCCATCTCGCGCCTTCTGGCGGCCGCCCGCGCCAGCAGCAGGTTGGCCACATTGGCGCACGCGATGGCCAGGATCAACCCCACCAGCGTCAGCAGCACGTACAGCGGCTTGGAGTATTCCCGGCGCAGCCCGCCCAGCCCGCGCGCGCCTTCCGTGACTACCAGCACGGGAAGGTGCCCGCGCTCTTTGTCGTTGTGCGCGGTGGTCTTCACCCACCGCTGAAACTGCGGCGCCAGCACGGCTTGGGCCTGCTCCCGGCTGACTCCGGGACGCAACCGCGCCATCACCTCAATCCAATAATCGTTCCCGTCGAAGTACATATCAGGCGCGATGCGCGGGTTGGCATGCATCGGAATGTACAGGTCCGGAGCCGTCCCGGGATCCACGCCGAAGAACCGGGGTGGCGCCACTCCCACTACCGTGCATGGCCGGTTGTCGATCAGGACGGATTGCCCGGTGGCTTTGGCCACGCCTCCGAAACGCCTCTGGCTGAGTGCATAGCTGGCGACGGCTACCGCGGGCGCTCCCACCTTGTCGTCGTCCGGAAAGATCAACCGCCCCGCAGCCGGCGGGACGCCGAGTCCCCGGAAGTAATCGCCCGAGACGTACTGGACGCTGGCCAGATCGGCTTGCCCCTGAACCGACAGGTTCAGCCGTTTCGCCAGTCCCGATTGGAAGAAATAGGCGAACACGCTGGAGAAGAGCGCATCGTTTTTCCGGAAGAGCTCGAACGCCGGGCAAGGGAACATGCCGCTGGTTTCGCCCGACCTGGCATCGCCCCAGCCCGGGCCGTGCCCACTATGCATGACGAAGTCATCCCGGTTGGTTACTTTGGCGTTCCAGTTCATCATCACCAGGCGCTGGGGGTCGGCGACCGGCAGTCTCCGCATGAGCAGCGCATCCATGAAGCTGTAGATGGCCGCGTTAGCCCCGATGCCCAGCGCCAGCGACACCACCGCCAGGGCGCTGAACAGCCGGTTGGTGCGCATCGTCCGCAAGGCATAGCGCAAGTCCTGGGCAAATTGCGCGACGAGCGTCCATCCCCACGCCGCGCGGGTGCTCTCCGCCACCAGCCCCAGGTTGCCCAGTTCGCGCCGGGCGGCCCATTGTGAGTCGGTCTCCGAAAGGCCGTCCTCCTGGAGCCGCTCGCTCTCCTCCTCCAGATGGAATTGCAATTCTTCGCGGAGATCCTCTTCTCTGCGACGGCGCCCGGCCAGCCAGCTCAGCTTTCGAAAGAACTCCCTCATTGTGGCTCCCCAACCCTCATTTCCTTACTCCTGCCGCAGCGCCATCATGGGATCGATGCGCGCGGCTTTCCGCGCCGGCACATACCCCGCTACCAGCGCAGCGGTTAAGAGCGTTGCTACGGCCGCGCCCAGGGCGGCGGGATCGTTCGCCTTCATCCCAAACAGGAACGACTCCACCAGTGCCGATGCCGCCAGCGCCGCCGGTACGCTGACCGCAATGCCTACCGCCGCGAGCAGCAGCACCTCCCGCAATACCGCCCATACCAGGCGGCCGCGCTGTGCGCCCAGCGCCATGCGGATGCCGATTTCGCCGGTGCGCCGCGCCACGTTGTAGGCTACCGTTCCGTACAGTCCGACGCAGGCAATCGCCAGCGCCAGGATGGCAAACGCAGTGCATAACCTGGCCAAGGTAATCTCCCCGTTAATGCTCTGGTCGATCTCCGCCGACTGCGTTTTCACGTGGGCCAGCGGCACGCGCGCGTCCGCCCGCCGCACGATCTCGCGCACCGCGCCGACATATGCCAGCGGATCGCCCGTCGTGCGCAACTCGAACACCATTCCCCTTGGCGTCGGGTAGCCCTGGTCGTACGGGAAATACACCACCGGTGGAATGTCGTCGCGCAGTTGGCCGTAGACCGCGTCTTTGGCGACGCCGACGATTTCCATGTCGCGGCCGGAAATACCGCGGTCCCTGTCTTTCCAGAGGATCAAATGCCGGCCGATGGGGCTCTGGTTCGCAAAGTTCTTTTTCGCGAAGCGCTCATTGATCACCGCAACCTGCGAGGATGCGGGCCCGTCGCGTTCCTCGAAATCCCGCCCCAGCAGGAGGGGAATCTGCATGGTGTGGAAGAACCCGGGTCCTACCGGCATCAGACGAGTATCGTCGTCGGGCTTCTCTCCAGGCAGGCTCAAATCCAATCCGAAGCCGGCGCCGATCAGCGGCGAATTCGAAAGGCTGGCCTGCCGGACGCCCGGAATCTCGCTGAACCGCTTCCGCAGACCGGCGTAGAAGGTGGATATTTCAGGATCCCTGTGGCCGGCCTTCAGGGCGTCCAGATTAAAGAGCAGTATACTGTCGCGATTGAATCCCAGTGGCACAGATTCGAGATTCGAGAGGGTGCGGACAAACAGCCCCGCCGCAAACAGCATAAGCAGGGAGAGCGCGATCTGGCCCGCCACCAGCAGGCGGCCAAGTCCCGCGCCCCAGAACGATCGTCCGCCGTCGGAGAGGCGCGCCTTGAGCGCGGACGCCAAATCGACGCGGGTCGATTCCAGCGCGGGAGCGAGGCCGAAGAGCACGCCCGTCAGAATGGAAAGCGCCGCCGCCGCGACGAGGACGCGCCAGTTCAAATCGGCGTGCAGGGTAAAGTGGGCGTCTCCGTTGGCCAGCAGCACCGTGAGAAAGCGCATCCCCGCGATGGCCACGGCGATGCCCAAAACTCCGCCCATGGATGCGAGCAGAAGGCTCTCCGTCAGGAGTTGCCGGATCACCCGTGGGCGGCCGGCACCCACGCTCAGCCGCAGGGCCATCTCGCGCCGCCGCGACGAGGAACGCGCCAACAGCAGATTGGCCACGTTGGCGCAGGCAATCGCGAGAATCAATCCCACCAGCGTCAGCAGCACGTAGAGCGGCTTGGAATACTGGCGGCGCAGATTGCCCAGCCCGCCCCCGCCTTCGGTCAGCACCAATTCTGGAAGTTGCGCCCGCTCTTTGTCGCTGTGCGCGGTGGTTGCTACCCATTGGTGGAACTGCGGCGCGAGCACCGCCTGGGCCTGCTCCCGGCTCACTCCTGGGCGTAATCGCGCCATCACCTCGATCCAATAGAAATCGGTGTTCACGTATCCGTTGGCTTTAAAACCAAAGGGATTGGCGGCGTCCACCAATATGTTGGTGTGCAGGGGAAGGTAGACATCCGGAGCAGCCGCAGGATCCACGCCGGAGAATCCGGGAGGCGCAACTCCCACTATCGTGAACGGCACGTTGTCGATGAGGATCGGTTGGCCCACAGCCCTGGACGCATCGCCGAAACGCGTTTGGGCGATCCCATAAGCGACCACCGCGACTGCGGGCGCGCCCACCCGGTCGTCGTCGCCCACGATCAACCGACCCGCCGCCGGACGAACGCCGAGTCCTCGAAAATAGTCCCCCGAGACGTACTCACCGCCGGCCATGTCGGCCTGGCCCTGAGTGGTCAGGCTCAGATTCTTCCCGCCTTCGAAATAGCCCAATACGCTGGAGAAGATCGCATCGTTCTTGCGGAAAAGCTCAAACGCCGGGTAAGGGAACATGCCGCTGGTGGTACCGGATTTTTCATCTCCCCAGGAGTGTCCCCACATGCTGTGCATCACAAACTCGTGCCGGCCGGTGATCCTGGCGTTCCAGTTCAGCACCACGAGGCGCTCCGGCTCGGCGACCGGAAGCCGGCGCATGAGCAGCGCGTCCATGAAGCTGTAGATGGCCGCGTTGGCCCCGATGCCCAGCGCCAGCGAGACGATTGCCAGCGCGCTGAACAGCCGGTTGGCGCGCATGGTGCGCACGGCGTAGCGCAGGTCCTGCGCGAGTTGCACGGCGAGCGTCCATCCCCACGCCGCGCGGGTGCTTTCCGCCACCAGCCCCAGGTTGCCCAATTCGCGCCGGGCGGCCCATTGCGCCTGCCGCGGCGCCATGCCCTCCTGCTGAAGCTGTTCGCTCTCTTCCTCCAGGTGGAATTGCAATTCCTCGCGGAGATCCTCTTCCCTGCGGCCGCGCCCGGCCAGCCAACCCAACTTGCGGAAGAACTCCCTCATTTTGCCTCCCCCTCCACGGGATTCAGGATCAGCCCCATCGCGCGCGCGAAGGCATCCCACCGGGAATGTTCGGCGGCCAATTGTTTGCGCCCCAGCCGCGTGAGCTGGTAATAGCGCGCCCGCTTGCCTTTCTCCGAAAGCTCCCAGGAAGCCGCCACCCATCCCTTGGCCTCCAGCCGGTGCAGCGCCGGGTAGAGCGATCCGGTTTCTACCCGCAGCAGTTCCTCCGAAGTCCGCTGGATGTGCCTGGCGATGGCGTGCCCGTGAGCCGGCCCGGCCGCGAGCGTCCTCAGGATCAGCAGGTCCAGGGTGCCTTGCAGCAGTTCCACGCGCGATGTTTTGGGGTCCATTCTGTAGGCATTCTACTACCGATTCTGTAGCCTGTCTACTCAGGGCGCCGGGGACTTCGGCTCGCCCTGAAGTATGCTCGTAAAATGACCAACCGCTCCGTCCCTACCGATACCGTTCTGCCACACATCGCTTATGAGGACGTCGCCGAAGCGCTGGCCTGGCTCTCCTCCACCTTCGGCTTCGCCGAGCACTACCGCTATGGAGAGCCGGGTGGCCCGCCATCCGGCGCGCAGATGCGCCTGGGCGGCGCCGTCATTATGCTGAAAGCCGCGCGCTCGGGCGGCGGCGCAACTCCCCATCGGATCGGCCACTGGACCCAGTCGCTCACGGTCTTCGTGGACGATGTGGATGCGCACTTCCAGCACACCCGATCCGCCGGCGCCAACATCGTGGAAGACCTCCACGAGACCTGCTATGGCGAGCGCCAGTACGGAGTGGAAGACTTCGCCGGCCACCACTGGCTGTTCTCCCGGCATGCCACCGACCTGAGCCCCGCCGATTGGGGCGCAACCCTGGCGTGAGCGGGAAGACCGGCCGCCGCTTTCGCCGCGCCTTCCACCCCGGTTGCCGCGCGCTTCAGGTCACTTCGGAGTAAACGTGGACACCGCGCCAAATCGGCGGTAGTTGGCGTAGGAGATGCGCAGGCGCTCGCGCTGCGGGCCGGCGCGGAAGTACAGGGTATCGTCCGCGTAGGTGTAGGCCGGAAACCAATGCTTGCCGTCCACCGGTTTGCGGATGGTGGTGAAGCGCGGGAACAGATTCTCGCTCTTGGTGGTGCGGATCTGCGGAACGGCCTGGCCCTCCATGCGCACGATGTTGTACTCCTTCTTGTCCACCCAAACCATTCCGTCGAAGAAACGCTGCCCCTCCAGAATCTGCCGCGGCCTCACTTGCAGCACCCAGCAATCCACGTCGTCCATGGTCTCCTCGCCGCGAAAGCGGGTTTCGTAATTCCACAGTCGATCTTCGGTCAGCACCAGCGGCTGAATGTTGCGCAGGTCCTGAAAATCCTCGTCCGTCAGGATGATGAATTTCAAACCGTTTTGCGGCTTGCCCACGAATTCCTCGGTGCGCTCGTGCTGGGGCGAGAAGATGATGTCGCGCACCTCCTGGTATCGCCCCTGCGCTCCGCCGTGGTTGTCGAGTTCCTCCAATGTAACGGTCTGCCGGTACATATACTCGTTGCGCTCCGCTTCCGTCTCGGTCTCGCGGTGCGCCACCAGTTTTGCCAGGTTGGGCGGAGCGTCCTGGGCGGCCAGACGCGCGGACCGGGGGGCCGGCAAAAGCAGCGATGCTACAATGAGCGCGATGGCGAAATCGCTCCGCGTCTTCCTGGCGGTGGTCGTAGCCGGCTGGCTGGCGCTGAGCGCGGCGGGCTTTCTCTTCGCACGGTACCAAGGCATTTCGAAACAGGCGGCTCTCCCGGTGGTGGCCGCTTTCCTGGTGGCCTTTCCATTTTATCTGGTTCCGGCCTTTCCACGCCTGCGGGACTCCGTCGCCGGAGCGCGCCTTCCGGTCTACGTGCTGGTCGCCGCCCTGGCGCCTTACCTCACGGGGTGTCTCGGCGGCGCGATCATGTTCCGCTGGGAGGGCCTGGCGCTTCTCGCAGCCCTGGCCCTGGTGTTCGGTTTCTGGTACCGGCTGGCGCGACCTCCATCCATCCTCGCTGACCTGGCCTTTCTGGCGCTGATTCCGGTGGTGCTGCTAAACGGATTTCTGGAAGCCATCTACCGGGCGGCCGATCCGGCCCTGAAAAAGGATCTCATCGAACTGGGCCACGTGGCGCTGCTCGAAATCACCATTCCTGTGCTGATGGTGGCGCGCGGCGTCCGCACCGGTTACGGGTTCTTCCCCACGCGCGCCGAGTGGGCCGTCGGCCTGCGCCACTATCTCTACTTCCTTGCCGTGGGCTTCCCGCTGGCGCTGGCGCTGAAGGCGGTGCATTTCACGGCTCCCCCGCCGTTATGGAAAATCGCCGCCACCTTCCTGGGCTTTTTCTGGGTGATCGCGCTTTCGGAGGAGTTCTTCGTGCGCGGCGTTCTGCAAGGCTGGCTGGAGCAGTGGACCAAGCGCGCCTCTCTGGCCCTGTGGGTCACTTCCGTCCTGTTCGGCGCGGCTCACCTGTTTTTCCGGTTCTTCCCCAATTGGCGCTGGGCCGTGCTCAACGCCATTCTGGGTTGGTGTTGCGGGCACGCGCGCAATCAGGCGGGAGGCATCCGCGCCGGGGTCGTCACACACGCGCTGGTGGTCACGACGTGGCGCGCCTTCCTGGCGTGATCGGTAGCGCGGAGGCGTTCGCGCCGGCGTTGTCACCCGCGCGCCGCGGTCACGCTCAATCTCCGGCGCACTCCTCCAACACAAACCCATGATCGGCGATGTTGGCAAACAGCGTTTCGGATTCGTGGCCGTGCAATTGGAAGATCTGGCGCACCAGGTCGCAGACGCTTTCGTAACCGCGCTCGAAAAATACCAGGATAGAGGGTCCCGCACCGCTCAGCGCGCAACCCAACAGGCCGGGCGCGCGCAGGCGCAGAATATCGTGCAGGCCGGGGATCAGCGCTTCGCGATAGGGCTGGTGGAAACGGTCCTCCAGGCAGGTGGGAAAAGCGTGCGCCGCCCCGGCGGCCAGGGCGGCGATCAGCAGGGCCGCCCGCTGTACGTTGAAGACCGCATCGGCCTTGCTGTAAGAGGCGGGAAGCACGGCCCGGGCCTTGCTGGTGGCCAATTCGAAATCGGGCACCACGATGCCGATGCCGAAGCGTCGCGGCAGGTCGAGGCGCACAGCCCTGGTGACGCCGCCGGCATCGATGGCGCTGGCCACGATCGAGCCGAGCGTGCAGGGCGCCACATTGTCGGGGTGGCCTTCCAGGCGCGCGGCCTCATCCAGGATCCGCAGCGGCTTCCAGCGCAGATCCAGCAGCAGATCGGCGATCACCACTCCGGCGGTCAAAGCCGCGGCGCTCGATCCCATCCCCTTGCCGATAGGAATGTCGTTGTGGATGTGCAGTTCGATCGGCGGCATGCTCATGCCGTGATTCTCGGCCACCCGCACGGCGGTCTGCCAGATGAGATTGTCGGAAGCCACCGAAATCTGGCCGGCATCGCGTCCCATGGCCCGAATCTCCAGGCTGGCGCTCTGGCGGAACCGGCACGTGAGATACACCTCCAGCGCGAGTCCCAGGGCGTCGAATCCCGCTCCCAGGTTGGCGCTCGATGCCGGAACGCGGATGCTGTACCACGGCATAAACGGTAATTCTAGCGTGCCGCCAGACGTTGCCGCGCAAATCCGGCCGCGGCCTCACGGAAATACGGCTTGGGGAGCGCGCGGGCGCGGTTGCCGGCCGGGCGCCCGCGCGGCCTGCGGAAGAGTTTCGAGATGCTCCGCGAGGCCGGCCCAGGCGGCTTCGGAGCAATCGCGCAGTCTCCGGCCAGGTTCTTTGTGCGGGTTGGTACAGGTGTCCGAAACCAGCGCTCAGCGGCGGACTACGCCCTGCCGCCGCAGGGTATCCAGCAGCAGCGAGAGACGCGGCGCGGCTTCCGTGCGGCCGCCAAACCGCAGGGCGTTATACGCTCGGGTGAATTCGGTGACCGTGGCGCCTAACTCGCCTTCGGGCAAGGATCCCGCAAACTCGGCGGGCGTGAACCACGGCGGCTTTTGATAGCCGTGCCGTTTCAGCACGTCCAGCATCCGCTGGTAGAGCAGCGTCGCGTCGCCCATGCTGGCTTGGCCGCGGCGCGCCTTTCGCACGCGACGGTGCATGCCGAGCAGGCGCACCACCGGAGGCGCCAGGAACCAGATCCACAGCCCCAGTCCGGCGGCCAGCGCGACGCGCACGCCATAGGCCCGCACCCAGGCCACCACCCGCCCGCCCCATCCGGAGCTCAGGCCAGCGAAGGAATCGAACCAGCTTAGCCCGGCGTGACGGGCCCCCTGCTCCATGCGATCCACCAGGGCATCCTGGCGGCCCAGATCGTAGCTGACCACCCAATCCTGCCAGAAGGTTTCGGCGGCATCCAGGTACAGGGCGATGGCCGTGGCCAGGCTGAAGCGGGCGGGGTTGGGGTCGGGCGGTGTCGGATCGAAAGTCCTCCAGCCGTAACCGGGAATCCAGGCTTCTACCCAGGTGTGCGCGTCGGAGGCGCGGATCAGCCACAAGTCGGTGATGGAATTGTACACCCCGCCGGCAAAGCCGGTGGCCATGCGCGAGGGAATCCCGAGGGTGCGCAGCATGACGGCCATGGCCGAGGCAAAATACTCGCAGTGCCCCTGCTTGCGGGTGAACAGAAAATAGGCCAGCGGATCATCCACTTCGCGGTCCGGCAACTGCAAAGTGTACTTATACTGGCGGCGAAGGGCGCGTTCGATGGCGCGGGCGCGTTCCAGCGCGGATGCCGCGCCGGCCGCCATGGACCGCGCCAGAGCGGGTATCCTCGGGTCGAGCGGTGGTAGCCGCAGGTCGCGGTCGCGATCGGCGGGGCTTAGTTTCTCCGCCGAAGCCGGCGCGTCGTCGGGTGTCTCTCCCACCGCGCTATAAGCGTCGTAGCGCACCCCTTGCACCGCCGCACGCTCCATCCGGAAACTGTCCGTGGCGGTGCGGATGAGAAAGGCGCGGTGCAGATCCACGCTCAATGGCGTCCCGGCCAGGAACAGCGCGTCGGTGTCCAGCGGCTCCACTTCCACGTGATAGTTCATGCCGCGCTGGCCGGGCCGCACGGTGCCCAGGGTCACGTGTCCGTCCTCGATGGGGATTATGGTGCCGCCCCTCTCGGGATTGGTCCACCGTTTGCCGTCGAAAGCCGTGAGCGCGCCGCCGCGCCATTTCAAACTCGCCACTGGCTCCCGGTCGAAGATCTGTATGTGCATCACCGCCCGGGAGCTGGTCTGCACTTCCCCGGTTTCCCCCAGGTTCACCAGGTTGGAGAAACCGGGCACGTGCAGGCGGTGCGGGATGAGCCGCTCGAAAGCCGCCTCGGCCGTGCGCGGCAACAGGAAAAACAGGCCCGCGGTGAGCAGGAGGGTGCCCAGCGTCACCAACACCGCCAGCGCCGCCAGCCGCGCATGGAACCTCCGCAGGCCGCCGCGCGCCGGCGACGCCGCCTTGCGCATCGAGCGGCGGATCTCTCCGCTCGTCAGGGCCGCGATGGCGAAGAGCAGGTACAACGCCAGAAACACGAAGAAATTGAAACTTACCGAGAGAACCGCCGCGGCCACCAGTTCCAGGAATGCAATCAGGGCCGTGTAGAGGTAGTCGCGGCCGGTCCTGGCGGTGAAAATTTTCAGCACCGCCAGAAAGAAGACCAGGTGTACCGTGGCGGTCAGGAAATCGCGCGAGAGCAGAAAGTAATCCAGCGCGTAAAAGCCGGCATACGCCACCGCGATCAGGACCGAGGCGCGCTCCGAAATCTCCAGCCGCACCAGGCCGCAGATGAACAATCCGCGCAGAACCAGGCCCGCGCCGGTGAGCACCACCGTTGGCGTATCGAGGTAGCCCGATCCAGCCACCGCCAGATAGCCGCTGGCCACCAGGCCGAGGAGCGCGAACTGGAAAAATCGCTCGACGGAAACCGCCGCGCCCGGTCCCGCACGCGCCATGCTTCTATGTTACCAAGTAGCTTTGGGAGCACACGCCCCATCGCGGCGTCCAGCAGGAAACTTCCACGGCGGGAACCGAAACTTTAGGTCGGGGGCGGGCGGCGTCCTCGACGCCGGGGGCGGCGGCCTCGGAAAGCTGGTAGCTTAGAAGGAATCCATGGAGCCTGAGACTATCGGCCTGTTAGTGCATGCGGTCGGACGCACGGGCGTGCTGCACCAGTTGACCGGAGTCATCGCCGCACACGACGGCGATATCACCTCGGTCGAGATCCTGGATAACTGGCCGGCCGAGGCGCGCACTTACTTCGAGGTGTTGCTGCCCGGAGGGCTCGAAGAACTTGTGGCCGACCTCGAAAAACTCGCCATTGTGCGGCGCGTCGAACGGGTCAAAACGCTCGAGCAGATCTACGGCAAGCGCATCATCATTATGGGCGGCGGCGCGCAGGTGGGCCAGGTGGCCATCGGCGCGGTTTCCGAAGCCGACCGCCATAACATTCGCGGCGAACACATCTCCGTGGATACGATTCCGCTGGTGGGCGAGCAGAACCTGGCCGATGCCGTTCGGGCGGTGGCGCGCCTGCCTCGCGCCAAGGCCCTGGTGCTGGCCGGCTCGCTAATGGGCGGCGAGATCGAAACCGCCGTGCGCGAGGTGCGCGCCGGAGGCTTGCTGGTGATCAGCCTGAATATGGCCGGCAGTGTCCCGGAAGCCGCCGACCTCGTCATCAGCGACCCCGTGCAAGCCGGCGTAATGGCCGTGATGGCGGTGGCCGAAACCGCTAAGTTCAACGTCGCGCGGCTGAAGCGCAGGGTGTTTTAAAACGGCCCGCTTACACGGCTCCCTCAGATCGCGGGGTGCAGCGTGGCTTGCCCCGGTTGCCAGTTGCAGGGGCAGAGTTCATCCGTCTGGAGAGCGTCCAGGACGCGGAGCACCTCCAGCGGGTTGCGGCCTACCGATAAGTCGTTCACCGAAACGAACCGAATGATATTGTGGGGGTCCACCAGGAAGGTGGCGCGTTGGGCCACGCCTTCGGCGGGATCCAGGATGCCCAGAAGCTGGCACAGTTCGCGTTTCACATCGGCCAGCATGGGAAAGGGCAGATCTCTCAGATCGGGGTGGTTCTGCCGCCAGGCCAGGTGTACGAATTCGGAATCCGTACTGCCGCCGAGCACCTGCGCGTCGCGCTCCTGGAACTCGTTGTTGAGCTTGCCAAAAGCCGCGATCTCGGTGGGACAGACAAACGTGAAATCCTTCGGCCAGAAGAAGTACACCTTCCACTTGCCGGGATATTCGTTATCCGATATCGTCTGGAAGGCCTTTCCCCGCTCCAGGCTGACCGTCGCCTGCAAGGAAAAGACCGGGAACTTACTACCGACTCCTAACATATGTACTCTCCGTTAGCCATGCTCGATTTGGTCTACTTTGGCCGCCAGGATAAAATCGCTCTCCGTCAGGCCGTCGATCTTATGAGTCCAGATATGCACATCCACCTTACCCCAAGAAAGGTACAGATCGGGATGATGGCCTTCCCGCTCCGCCACCGCTCCCACCCGGTTCACGAAATCCAGCGCGGCGCGGAAGTCCGCGAAGGCGAAACTCCTCACCAGGTGATGCCCCTGAACTACCTGCCAGCCCGGAACCTGCCGCGCGAATCGCTCCAGATCGGCGCCTTCCAAAGGAGGAACGCCGCCCCGGCAGGGGACGCAATGCTTTTCGGCCAAACCCATCAGATATCTCCTCGGCCGGATTTGGAATTTCTGCATCTCCGGCAGGCGCCATGATACACCACCTCGTAGGCGCGCACGTGTCTGCCCTGCAGGACGCGGGCGGCGGCCGGAGCCGGCACTTCGAACCAGGCCATGTCTTCAATCGCCCCGCACAGGTCGCAGATGTAATGGTGATGCGGGTGCAGGGTGGCGTCGAAGCGGGCCGCTGATCCCCCGGTAAACACCTCCCGTACCAGGCCGGCGCGCGACAAGGCCCGCAGGCTGTTATACACGGTGGCGCGCGACGCGGCCGATCCAGTGCGATTCACGCCCCTCACAATCTCCCCGGCGGTCGAATGCCGGCGGCCGGAGACCAGAAATTCCAGCACCGCATAACGCTGCGCGGTGGGGCGCAGGTCCGCGGCCCGAAAGGCTTCCCGCAATTCCGACGTCAGCTTAGACAAAATCTAAGCCTTCAGAATAGGAGTTTCAGGCCTGCTTTGTCAATGACCGGCGAGTTTCCGCGGCATTCCGGTGCGTCCAGGAAGAAGACTTCCGCGCCGGGGCCCGGGCAAGAGAGCAGAGGAGTTTTCAACTGTGTTACTCTGAATCTTCCACGTGTGCCGGCGCGTGTCAGTGAAGCACTTGTCCTGCGGACTTATCCGCTGAAGGAAGCGGACCTGATCGTCAGTTTTCTGACCAGGGATCAGGGGAAGTTGCGGGGAGTGGCCAAGCGGGCGCGGCGTCCGAAGAGCAGTTTCGGCGCGGGGCTGGAGCGGTTATCGCACGTGCGGATGGCGTATTTTCAGCGGGAAACGCGCGAGTTGGTGAACCTGGATTCCTGCGAATTGATCCGCTCTCAATTCGATCTGGTTTCGGATTACCGGGCGGGCGTGGCGCTGGATTACTTCGCGGAAGTGGCCGATCAATTGTTGCCTGCCGCGGAGCCGGGAGAACGATTTTTCCGCCTCCTGTTGGCCGTGCTCGATTACCTTCGTCCGGCCGGCGGAGATGATCCGGCGGCTGCGCCGTTGAGCGGGCGCGTCTGGCGCGCGGTTACGTACTTTTCGCTGTGGGCCGTGCGGCTTTCCGGGTGGCTCCCGGAATTGCACGTGTGTCTCGGTTGCGGCAGCCTGCTGGACGAACCGGAGCCTGGAGAGAAGCCGGAGCGGGCTTTCTTCCAACGCGGCCGCGCGGGCTTGTTGTGCAGCCATTGCCGGCACGCAATGGCGGCGGGAAGCAGTTGGGAGTTGAGCGCGGAGTCCAGGAATACGGCCGCGGAGATGCTGCGCAGACCGGTGGCGCAGCTATCCCAAACGGACTGGGTCCAAACCACCGCCGCGGATCTGCGGCGATTTCTGGTCCAGCAGATTGAATCGCACGTGGAACGCAAACTGGTGACGGCCCGGTTACTGGAAGAGAGCGAGGGTTGACGCAGGCGACCACGCTGCTATTGACTTCAAATGCAATCGTTTCAAGAAATCATCTTCAAGCTGAAACAATACTGGGCCCAGCGCGGCTGTATCATTCAGGAGCCGTATGACGTAGAAGTAGGAGCCGGCACCATGTGCCCGGAGACCTTCCTGCGGGTGCTGGGCCCGCGTCCTTACCGGGTGGCTTACGTGCAACCCAGCCGGCGTCCGGCGGACGGGCGCTACGGCGATAACCCCAACCGGCTCTTCAAGCATTCGCAGCTCCAGGTGATTCTGAAGCCCACCCCCGAAGATGTCATCGAGCAGTACCTGGGCAGCCTGGAAGCCATCGGAATCGACCTGCGTGCGCACGACATCAAGTTCGAGGAAGACAACTGGGAGGCGCCCACCCTGGGCGCCTGGGGAGTGGGATGGCAGGTGATGCTGGACGGACTGGAGATCACCCAATTCACTTATTTCCAACAGTGCGGCGGCATCGACCTGGACCTGGTCCCGGCCGAACTGACCTACGGCCTGGAACGCCTGACGGCCTTCCTGCAAATGCGCGACAGCGTCTACGACATCGAATGGGCGCCCGGGGTTTCCTACGGCGACGTGCGCTATAACGATGAGTTGCAGTACTCCGTATACAACTTCGAGTTGGCCGATATCCCCACGTTGTGGAAGCTGTTCGAGTTGCACGAAGGCGAAGCCGCGCGCCTGCTAAAGCTGTACGATCCCAAATCGGCGGAAAAGCGCCGGTTCCCGCTCCTGGCCGCCTACGACCAGGTGCTCAAATGCTCCAACCTCTTTAATACGCTCGATTCGCGCGGGGCCATCAGCGTCACCGAGCGGGTGGGGGTGATCCAGAGAGTGCGCAAGCTGGCGGTGGGCGTGGCGCAAGCCTGGGCCGACCAGCAGCAACCCGCGGCGGCGGAGGTGGCCGAGTGAGTCTGCCTTTCCTGTTGGAAATCGGCGTCGAGGAAATCCCCGATTGGATGGTCCGGAGCGCGCTGGAGAATCTGCGCCTGCTGTTTGAAAAGCTGGAAATTCCCCACGAATCGGTCACCCTGGACGCCACCCCGCGGCGCCTGGTGCTGCGCGCCGAGGGCTTGCCTGCCCGCCAGGCGGACAGCGAGGAGCGGGTGTTGGGGCCGGCCGCGTCCGCGCCGGAGAAGGCCGTGGCCGGGTTTGCCCGCAAGCAGGGCGCGCGGCCCGAGGACCTCACCATCGAATCCACTCCCAAGGGAAAGTATTACAGTTTCGTGAGAAAAGTCGCCGGGCGCCCCACTAAGGATATTCTGGCTGAAGCGCTGCCGGGCGTCATCCTGGAAATCTACTTCCCCAAAACCATGTACTGGACCGGGAAGAGCGGACCACGCTTCATCCGGCCGATCCGCTGGATTGTGGCGCTGCTGGGCGAAGAGATTGTTCCGTTCGAGATCGCCGGAGTGCGCGCGGGCGCGCTCACAGCGGGCCACCGGCGGCTGGGCGCACGCGAAATCGCCATCACTACGGCGGATTACGAGCAGCGCCTGCGCGATCATTACGTAATCCTTTCGGCCGAGGAGCGCCGCGGCAAGATCCTGAAAGAGCTGAAAGGCGTGCCATATAAACCCGACCACGGGCTGCTGGACACGCTGGTCTACCTGACCGAATTCCCCACTCCCATCACCGGCAGCTTCGACCCGCGCTTCCTGGAGTTGCCTGAAGAAGTGCTGGTGACCGTGATGCGGCATCACCAGAGATATTTTTCGGTGGAAGACGCCGAAGGGCGCCTGGCGCCGCAGTTCGTGGCGGTGATGAACATTCCGTCCGACCCCGAAGGCTTCGTCCGCCGGGGCAACGAGCGCGTGCTGCGGGCGCGCTTCAACGACGCCCGCTTCTTCTGGGAGACGGATCAGAAAAAGAAGCTCGCCGACCGCGTGCCGGACCTGGCGCACGTAACTTTCCAGGCCAAGCTGGGGTCCTACCTGGAGAAGACCGGACGTACGGTTGAGCTGGTTAAGGAATTGGGCGGCGATGCCCACGCCGTGCGCGCGGCGCAACTTTGTAAGTGCGACCTGACCACCGAATTGGTAAAGGAGTTCACCGAATTACAGGGCGTGGTCGGCGGCCTCTACGCCCGCGCGCAAGGCGAGCTCGAGCCGGTATGGCAGGCGATCTACGATCACTACAAGCCGGAGAGCCTCGAGGACGCCATTCCGCGCCACCGTACGGCGCAGATCGTGGCGCTGGCCGACAAACTGGACACGCTGCGCGGCTGCTTCCGGGTGGGGCTGATTCCGTCCGGATCGCGCGATCCGTTCGCCCTTCGCCGGGCCGCCCAGGGAGTGGTGAAGATTCTGGTGGAGGGAAAACTGGAACTGCCCCTGCTCGATCTCATTGGCGGCGCGGGCGATTCCGCGCAGTTGAAGGACTTCTTCGAAGATCGCGTGCGCTATTACTTCCGCGATTACCGCGGCTTCAAGTACGACGAAGTCAACGCCGCCATGGCCGCCGGCTGGAACAATCTGGTCGATTTGCTGGAGCGCCTGGAGCGCATCCAGAATCTGCGGCCGACCCCCGATTTCGAACCCCTGGCGGCCAGTTTCAAACGTATCCGCAACATCCTCGAGCAGGCCCAGTTCACCGGCGGCGCCGAATTCGACCCCAGCCTTCTGGAAGCTGGACCGGAGCGGGAGCTTTACGAGGAGTACCAGAGGATCGCCGGGCAGCCGATCGAAAGTGTGATTTCGCGGCTGCGCCCCAAAGTAGATCTCTTTTTTGACAAGGTGTTGGTGAATGCGCCGGACGCTCGTGTCCGGCAGAACCGTTTGACGTTGCTCAACACGCTGTTGGCGGAATTTTCCACCATCGCGGATTTTTCGGAGATTGTTACGAATTCATAACCAACCCAGGGCTGTTCGCAGGGGCCGTCCGCAGCCGGACAAGCCGGTGAAGGCGCACCCGTGGGACACCCTGGAAAACGAATAGGAGCCACGAATGAAGAAGTATGTCTACGCGTTCGGCAACGGAACCGCCGACGGCGACGGAAAGATGAAAGACACGCTCGGCGGCAAGGGCGCCGGGCTGGCAGAAATGAGCCGGGCCAAGCTGCCGGTGCCGCCCGGCTTTACCATTTCGACGGAAGTCTGCAACATCTATTTCCAGAACGGCAACGCGGTGCCGGAGGAGATCAACGCGGAGATGCTGGCCGCCCTCCAAACCCTCGAAGAGCGCATGGGGCAGAAGCTGGGCGATGTCTCGAATCCGCTGCTGGTGAGCGTGCGGTCGGGCGCCAAATTCTCGATGCCGGGCATGATGGACACGATTCTCAACCTGGGATTGAACGACGAAACCGTGAAGGCGATCGAGGCCAAGAGCAGCAACCCGCGCTTCGCCTACGATTGCTACCGCCGCTTCATCCAGATGTACGGAAACGTGGTGCTGGACATTCCGAAGCACGATTTTGACAAAGTGTTCGAAGGCCAGAAGAAAAAAGCCAAGGCTAAACTGGACACCGAATTGACCGCCAAGGACTTGCAGGAAGTCATTGCGGGCTACAAAAAGCTGGTGCAAAAGAAGACCGGCCAGCCGTTCCCCCAGCAGGCCATGGTGCAGTTGCAGGGCGCGCGCGACGCGGTGTTCCGCTCCTGGTTCAACGACCGCGCCAAGTACTACCGCAAGATGAACCAGATCCCCGACGACCTGGGGACCGCGGTGAACGTGCAGGCAATGGTCTTCGGCAACCTGGGCGAAACTTCTGCCACGGGTGTCGGTTTCACGCGCAACCCGGCCACCGGCGAGAAGGCCTTCTACGGCGAGTTTCTGGAAAACGCGCAGGGCGAGGACGTGGTGGCCGGCATTCGCACGCCGCACCCCATCTCCGATCTGGAGAAGTGGAACCCCGCGGTGTACAACCAGCTTCGCGAAATCACCACCATGCTGGAGCAGCACTATCGCGACATCCAGGATTTCGAATACACCGTGCAGGATGGCAAGCTCTACATGTTGCAGACGCGCAACGGCAAGCGCACCGGTCCGGCGGCCGTGCGCATCGCCGTGGAGATGGTCGAGGAAGGGCTGATCAGCAAGGAAGAAGCCGTCCTGCGCGTGGATCCGCAGCAACTCGATCAGCTTCTGCATCCTGTGCTCGATCCCAAATCCGTCAAGCAACTCACCAAGCTGGCCACCGGGCTGCCCGCGTCTCCAGGCGCCGCGGTGGGCACCATCGCCTTTACGGCGGAGGACGCGGTGGAGATTTCCGCCAAGGCTCCCGTGATCCTGGTGCGCAAGGAGACCGTTCCGGACGATATTCACGGGATGGAGGTTTCCAAGGGCATTCTCACTTCGCGCGGCGGCATGACCAGCCACGCGGCGGTGGTTTGCCGCGGCATGGGCACGCCCTGCGTAGCGGGTGCCGAAGCGGTCGCTGTGAACGAGCACAAGAAGGAAGTGACCGTGACGGTGGCCGGTAAGACCATGACGTTGAAGGAAGGCGACTGGCTGTCGCTCGACGGTTCCACGGGCGAGGTTTACGCCGGCAAGGCCAACACTTCCGACGCCGATCCCAGTTCGGGCGTGCTGGCAAGTTTCATGGGCTGGGCCGACGAATTCCGCGGCAAATTCGGCGTGCGCGCCAATGCCGATATCCCGCGCGACGCCAAAGCCGCCCGCAAGTTCGGCGCCGAGGGAATCGGCCTCTGCCGCACCGAGCACATGTTCTTCGCCGAAGATCGTATCGAGCACATGCAAGCCATGATCCTGGCGCGCGACGAGAAGACCCGCCGCAAGGCGCTGGCCAAGCTGTTGCCCATGCAGCGCAAGGATTTCGCCGGCCTGTTCGAAGCCATGGACGGTTTCCCGGTGGTGATCCGCACGCTCGATCCGCCGCTGCACGAGTTCCTGCCCAAGCGCGAAGAGTTGATGGTGGACGTGGCCGTGCTGCCCTATGCCGACCTGAAAAAGAAGCGTGAGATGGCCGCCACTTACGCGCGTTTCGGCGCCGAGGTGAAGAACCTCAAGACCGTGCTGGCCGGCCTGCTGGCCCGCGTGGAAGAACTGCACGAGTTCAACCCCATGCTCGGCCTGCGCGGCTGCCGGCTCGGGATTACCTATCCGGAGATCACCGAGATGCAGGCCCGCGCCATCTTCGAAGCCGTCGTACAGGTAGCCAGGAAAGGCGTGAAAGTGATTCCCGAGGTCATGATTCCGCTGATCGGCGGCCCGAAGGAGTTGGAGAACCAGAAGCAGATCGTGGTGAAAGTGGCTGAAGAGGTGCTCGGCAAGGCCGGCATGAAGGACCTGCATTACCTGGTGGGCACCATGATCG
>JASHSS010000524.1 GCA_030038565.1 Bryobacteraceae bacterium | reverse complement strand
AGCCAGGCGGGCTTTCCGGGTGCCGCAGGAAGGCCTCGGCTTGCGCGAAGCCGCTCTCAGTGCCGCGGCGGCGCGTGATCTCCACCTGTTTCGGGTACCATTTCTCCGGCTGCTGCGAAGCGTGCGCAAAGCAGGCACTGCGGCGGCGCGCTTCCACTCGCGAAATGTCCACGTACTCGGCCGGCGTGAACATCATGGTGTCCTCGGCCACTTCGTAGTAGTACAGCGCAAATCGCCGCCCGGCTTCGAGCCACGCATCCAGCATCAGCATGGAAACCGCCCGATGGTCGCGGTGGCGATCGATGGGCCACTGGGTGAAGACAATGCCGGGGTTTTCCTCCCGGAGGATGCGGGCAAAGGTCTCATAATGCGCGGGATCGACCGCGGCGCGGCCGTCGTACTGGCCGGCGAAAACAGCGCGGGCTTCCAGGATTTGAGAGGCGGCGCGGGCTTCGGCGGTACGAATGGCGGCACAGCGATCGAGGCTCGCTCCGCCGCAGAATCCTTCGCCGCGATTCAAGTAGAGCAGCACCACCGGATGGCCGAGTTCGCGGTAACGCAGGATCGTCCCGGCGCAGCCGCATTCCGGATCGCCGGGGTGGCCGCCGGCCACGAGAACCTTTACGGGCTCCCGACCGGCCGCCAGCGGCGCAGCCACGGCTGATGCGATCATCCTGCGGCGTGAGATGGCCACGCCAGAGATTGTAATACCTGGCCCGGTCACGCGTCGGGCGGCACGTGGCAAGAGTGGGGCGAAGCCCGGTGCGCAGGCTAAGCGGCGCGGTCGGGGCCGATCAATTCAGGAACAGCCCCTGAAACTCGGGACTGCCGATGAAGCCCTGGTTGGGTGTGCCCGGTCCCAGGATCTGGATGCGAGTAGCGTAGCCCGCCGGTCCCTGAAACAGCAACCCGGGACCGCCGCTGTTGGCCACACCCAGCCAGAAAGCCAGACCACCGGAGTCCGGGTCTCGGCCTAAAATCACGAAATAGAGCATCCGCACATACAGGGAATTGGTGTGGTCGGTGGCCCTATAACTGCCGGTACTCTGAAATTCATTATCGGGGGTCGAAACCGGCGTGGCGTTGCCCGGGTATCCGATGAGTGTCTCGAACCACGCGGCCAGCGATGATGGGGTGGCGCCCGCGCCGGCGATTTCGGAGGAAGTGGGCGCGCGGCCCAACAGGTTCTGGTAAAGAGTTGTAGCCGAGTAACCCGAGCTAGTGGCAATCAGCGAGATAAACGATTGGGAAACCGTCTGAGTGCCTGCGCGAATGGGCGTTACCGCCGCGGTGAACTGCGCATAGTTGGGCGCGGCGCCGGTCGCCGCCTGGTAGGCTGCCATCACGGCAAAATCGCTGTTGAAGGACTCGGGACCGGTCAGAAACGAGTCCGCCATCTGCCCCAGGCCTGTGCTGCCGGCGCCGGTCCAGAAGGCGAAGCCGCCGGCATCGGCGTCGCGGCCCAGGACCTGCTCGTAGAGCGCCAACACCTCGCGGTAGAGCTGGCTGTCTCCGGAACCCGCCTCGGTGACGGTGTAGGCTGCCGACGATCCCCCACTGGCCACCGTAACTGTATAGCTCTGCTGCGCGGTGTGGGTGTTGCCGAGCAAGGTGTAACCGACCGCACCCGCGCCCGTACCACTCGCCCCGGAGGTAATCGCAAGCACTCCCGGTTCGGACGAAGTTGCCGTCCAGGCGCAACCCGCCGGCGAAGTTACGGTGAAGCTCACGGGAACCTCCGGAAGGAAGCCGCACGCCGGTTGGCCGGAGGACGGGCAAGCGGCGGGGGTGGAGGTGCCGGTGACGGGCAGCGAGGCACTCGAGGCGCTCAGGCTGACTGAACAGGCTGGGGGCGCCAGCAGGCCGAACACGCCCACGCCGGTGGTGGTTCCCACGTACACCTTTCCGTTGGCGACCGTCGGCACGATGAACTTATTGCCCGCGCCGAATTGATCGCGTCCGCCGGGCGCCTGGTTGCTGTTATACAGTTCGGTGGCCACGTCGCTGGCGTCGAAAGCGTGCAGCACGGCCGCAGTCTGGTTCTCCGCCCCCCACACGATTCCGTTGGTAGTCCCATTGGCAGAAATCGAAGGCGTCATTCCCGGATAGGCATAAGTGTTGAGCGAGTGCGATGCGGCCGAGAAAGCGCCGTTGGCGAATGCCCAGGCTTTCAAGTAATCTCCCACTCCCCCGTAATACATCTGTCCGTTGAACCATGCCGGGCTCGACCAGGCGCCTCCGGGTAAGATGTCGCTCATCAGTTGATAGATCGAATCCATGCTGGGATTGAATTTGCCGAGGTTGGCCTGGTTCACAACATAGATGTTTCCGTCCTTCCCCGCGCCCACAGCCAGCGAAACCGAGGTCCCGGTCCCCTGGCCGTTATCCAGTGGGGGCAGCAGCATTAATCCTCCGGACCCCAGGTCCACGTCACTGGCCGATTCCGACACCGTGTTCGTCATCGTAAAGTAGTCCGCGACGGAGAGCGATCCGGACGTGGACAGTTTGACGAATGCATTGCCGAAATCGCTCCTGGACGGGAAGCCGGATGAATTCAGCGCGGCATCGAAAGTGCCATTGCCGGTCAGCAGATAGACATTTCCACTGGCATCGACCGCGGGTCCCGAGCCGGCGCCCCAAATGCCTCCGTCATTCCCGTTGGGGATGAGGTTGAGAACGCCCACCTGCTGGAGATTCGTCTCGTTGTAGCTCAACACCCAGCCGGCGTACGCCCCCGCATCGCAGTGGGAACCCCAACTGGTATACACCAGGCCGTTGGAAATCAGCAGACCGGGCCGCTCCACATGCACCGATGGGTTAAAGGTATTCTCAGCTCCGCTGCCCGGGAAACTCGCCTGAATGTCCACCGGGCCGCCCAGTTGTTCGGTCAATGTGGGCAGGTCCAAAGCGTGCAACCGTTGATGGTAATTCTGGCTGGTATCCTTGGACTGCGCAATCGCGTAGATCATTCCGGTGGGGCCCGACTGGAGATCGATAACCGGAGTCGCGGTGATGCCGATCTCCGGTGTAACCTGGCTGCAATCGTGGTCATCCGATGGGGTTTCATTCGCGCCGAGCAGCGTAACCTGGCGGAGTTGCGCGAACGTGTCGGCATCGAACGCATACAGGCTGCCGTGCTCTGTGGCGACATAGAGGACGTTGTGAACACCCTGGCCGGGGATGGTCACATTCTGCACATATAGAGGTTGCGCATCCACTTTGCCGTCCACCTGGAGAACTGCCAGCAGCCCGAAGGTCTGCGCGTTCACATTAGCCGGCGTCAAAATTGTTTCATGAAGGTTCTGGCCGGTGCGTGCGTTGTCGTTATGCCATGTCAATACATTGACTTGCGCGCTTGATACCGCCGCCGACACAAAGCACAGCGCAAATAACTGCGCCGGCCCTCTAAAAAATCGCTTGACCCCTCCGCGCATGATTCTTTCTAACACACGACTGGAATGGTCAACTCATGAGATTCTGGCCGATTCGTGAATCGCGTCACTCATCGCCCCCCGGGGACAGATATAGGATATCCTGGTCCGGAGATACCATTATGCTCAAATTCACAGTTGCTGCCGGCTTGCTCATTGTCGGCCTCCTGATGGCCGGTGGCCTGTGGTTGTTCACGAAGGGCGCGCGTAATGTGCAACGCGCCCTGGCCAGCCGCAGTTGGCCGCAGACTGCCGGCACGGTGGTCAGTTCCAAGACCATCCGCACGGCGACCGCCGCACGACGGGGAGGTTCCGGCTCGGTTACGTTTTCCACCGAGACGGTGGTCCGCTACAAGGTGGAAGGAAAGGAATACACCACCGATACGGTACGTTTCGGCCAGTCGCTGGGGTCTGACGACAAGTCGGAAGCGGCGCTTCAGCGTTTCCGTTACCCGGAGGGCCAGGCGGTCGCTGTTTTCTACGATCCTCGCGCCCCATGGGTGGGAGTGCTGAAGCCGGGGCTTCACGGGGGAGCGTTCGGACTGGTGATCGCGAGCCTGGCGTTGCTGATCCCGGCGGCGCTGGTGCTGATGGTCGGTCCTATCATCGTGCGCGACACGGGAAGCCAAAGCCAGGCGTTTGAGGATTCGGTGAAACAGGCCATCCAGGATGCGCAGAGGGGCCTGAAGCCGGCTTTTCCGGAAGGGCCTCCGAAGGACGTGGCGGGCGATCGGGTAATGATGATCGTCACCACCGGCTTCGGCCTGGTGGCGTGCGGCGTGGGGATCCTGGCGCTGAGTGCCGGCGTCCAGCGCATGTGGCGCGGAAATGCCAGCCTCTCCTGGCCTACCACGCCCGGCGTGGTGGTGATGGCGTCAAAGGGAGAGACCGATCAGGAAGGCACTACCGACGACACCAGCGACTCCGCCTGGTACGCCCGCTTCGTGTACCGATACAGTGTGGCGGGAGTCGATCACTTCAACAACCTGCGGCGGTTCGCGCAGGTCGAGGGCGGCGGAGGCGCGCAGGAAGTGGGTCGTCTCGCGACGCGCTATCGCAAGGGAGCCAAGGTCACGGTATCGTACTCGCCCAGCGATCCGGACGTGGCGGTGCTCGAACCGGGAAACTCTCCGGATAACTTCTGGCTGCCGGGTATCGGCGTGGTGGCGCTTTCGTTCAGCGCTCTGGTTTTCCTCTTGATCCTTCCGTCCATGGCCCGCGGTTAGTTAAGGTTCCAAGACGAAAGGAATCTTCTCTCCCGACCCCGCGATGGCTTCCACCGATAAAAACACCAGCCGCGCGATCCTGGTCAGCTTGGGGTAATTGATACGATCCCAGGTGTCGTGATCGGTGTGATAATCCGGGTGCAGCCCGGTCTGGAACTCCACTTGGGGGATGTGCAAGGCCGCGAACCAGAAATGGTCGCTGCGCGACCACAGAGAATCCGGATCCTTGGCATCCATCTTGTAATCGAGCTTCAATCCGATGCCTTCGTTCTGCTGCTCGATGATCTCGCGCAGCCGGGGATTGTAGCGCGTTCCCAGCACGTTCACCATGTTCACATTGCCGTCCAGCGGGACCGGCCAATTGGCATCATTCTCGTTCCGGCCGATCATGTCCATGTTGATATTGGCCACCGTCCGATCCAGGGGAATAATCGGATGCGTCACGTAATAATAGGACCCCAGGAAGATCCGCTCCTCCCCGTCGTAGGCCACGAACAGCACGCTGCGCCTGGGATGCACATGGCCCCGCACGAATGCCCGCGCGGTCTCCAGCAGGCCCGCCACGCCCGATGCATTGTCGTCCGCGCCGTGGTAAATGTGGCCGTTGGCCGCACCCATGTGGTCGTGATGCGCCGTCACCAGGACGGCCTGCGATTTGAGGCCCGCGTCGGAGCCTTCCAGCAGCCCCGCCACGTTGCGTCCTGGATGGGTCTCCAAGTCGGTGAAGGCCTTGGCCATGCATGCTTCGCTCGCCGGAACCTCCAGCGAAGCGGGGTGCGCCGCGCGGTTGATTTCCGCTTGCAGCGCATCCGTGGTTTTGCCGCCCGGAGCCAGAAGCTGATCGGCCACGTCGCGCGTAATCGAAAAGGTCAGGATATCCCACATGGGACCGTCCAAGGCAAAATCGGGACCGCCGCTGGCGCGCGGCGAGCTTGGCGGCGTCGGCTTGACATCGCGAGGCACACGATCCTGAACCAGCAGCAGGCCCGCGGCACCGCGCCTGCGTGCCTCTTCCAGCTTCTCCCAGTAGAAGGCATGATAGGTGTCCCAGGCGCCCATGAACTTCGAATGCGGGTCGTCGGCTTGCGGCTCGCGCCCCAGCACCAGGACGATCTTCCCCTTCACATCAATACCCGCGAAATCGTTGTAACCGTATTCGGGAGCGTTGATGCCGTATCCCGCGAAGACGACCCCGCGACAAGCCGATGCCGGGTGCAGGCTCTGCCGCGACCAGCGGAAATCCCGGTTCAGGCTGTACGTATGTTCCACTCCGGCGATTCTGGCGCTCAAGGTCGTATGCGCGGGATCCATTCGGGCCGTGTGGATCTCCAGGTTCTGGAAATACGTGCCGCCATCGCCGGCGGGCTTCAGACCCAGGCGCAGGAACTCCGACGCAATGTAATCCGTCGCGATATGATCTTCGGCGCTGCCCGCGTTGCGGCCTTTCAAGTCGTCGGAAGCCAGAAACATGATATCGGCTTCGAGGTCGCTGGACTGGATGAGATCGGCTGCCGGCCGTTCCTGGGCCGTAACGGCCGCCGTGAGCACCGCCAGAAGCGCGCCGCGGAGGCAGTTCGGAGGGAAGTTCATACGATCAGTTTGCCCCATCGCGGCGGCCGCCCGCCGGCCTACGCCTGTGCGAACTGGGGCCGTTGGGGCGGTTGATAGGCCACCTTCAAATGCGGCGTCTCCAGCCGCGCGTGGTTCTGGAGCCGGGAAGTCAGACAGCTTTCCAGCATCCCGCTCACCAGCAGCGTGCGCTCGGCCGGATAAGGCGCCGCGCCGCTTTCGATCATCTCCTCCACCTTGTGCATCAGGCAGGCGGAGTAAGTGACGTTGGGTTCTGGCGTCAGCAGGAACTGCGTGGATGCGGTCCCCACGCCGCTCAGGCGCGCGGCGAAATTGAAATCCTTCAGCGCCCCATCCAGCATCAGCAGGGTAGCCTTCAGGCCATCGCGGTATTCGATGAAATAAGCCGCCGGCTTTTTCGCCAGCACGCGCAACTGGCCCGAGGCCACCAAGTCCTGGGTGCGGCCATCCTCGACGGTGAGGCCTAGCGGCGTATCGCTGCGCGAGAGCGCCGCGGTGAGCAATTCCTTCGAGTACCGGCCCGCGTCTCCAGCCTGCCAGACGGCGTCGCCGTCCACCAGTTGCACGGCCTTCACACCGGTTTCGCCGCCGCGGCGCCGCTCCACCATGCATTGCAATCCTTCGAGCGCGTGAAAGTCCATCGCGTCCGACCCGCCTTCTCCCACCATCAGGGCTTCCTCGATCCGACAGCCCAGCGGCAGGTCGATGGCCGGCAGCCGCCAGGTAACCGGCAGCGACGAACCGGCCAGCAGCGGGAACCGCAGGCGGTGCGCCGTCTCCACCATCCGGGCGGCCTTCTCGAAGCTGTAGGAGAGATGTTTGTCGTTGTACACCGGCACGGCGCGGCCGTCGCGCTCGAAAACCTCCACGCATTGCTCGAAGAACTCGAAGCGCGGATAGAGGATCTGGCCCTTATCGTTGCGCGCGTAATCGCCGTGCTCGGCGATGATCAGCACCGCATCCACGGCCAGTTCTTTGCCCCCGCAGCGCAGGGTTTCGGCAATCGTGGGATAGACCCGGAAATCGAATTCGCGCGCCCGCGCGGCGCTCAGGTCGCCATCCGGTTTCTGGTCCACGTAGAGCGATACCACGCGCATGTCGGGCTTGTGCCAGGCGCCGCCATAGGGGTATCCGGTGAGAAAACGGTCGCCCATATGCTGGGCGTGCGAAAGGGGGCGGTACACCGTCGCGATGATGGCGAGCCGCTTCGGCCCTCCGGCGCCCGCGGCGGCGGCCACCGCGGCGGTCTGCAGAAAGCTGCGCCGCGTCAGCATGATCACGTTCTCCAGTAGGTGGATTCCGCCGTGGGCTGATAGCGGATGGCCAGGTGTGGCGTATCGTAGCGGGTCTGGCCGCGGAAGAGGCTCTCGACTCCTGCCGCCGTCAGCCCGGTGGTGAGTAGCGTGCGCTCCACGGGGTACGACGCCTTGCCCGTCAGGTACATGCTTTCGAAGTGATTTACCAGCGGGCTGAAGAAATTCGCCAGTGTAGTGCGGCCATCCGGCATGGGCAGGTACATCTGGGTGGACCACGGCTCGCTGCGGCCATTCACGAAGGCTGCGAAATTGAAGTCCCGAACCAGGCCGTTCATCAGCAGCACGGTGCCCTTCAATCCATCGGCGTACTCGTAGCGGTACGCCACCGGGTCTCGCACCAGCCGCCGCATGTCGTCTACCGTCGGGAAGACATCGTTGAAGCCCACCCGTGCCGGCGTGAGCGTGTGGCTGCGGCACAGGGCCGCGTCCATCAGCGGCTTGGGCCAGACGCCGTCGCGGAGCGCGTCCCAGAATTTCTCGCCGCGATAGGCCTGGATCCACTGCACTCCGGTTTCGCCTCCCCGCCGCCGCTCCACCATGCATTGGACCGTTTCGAGGCCGTGAAAATCGTAGCTGTCCACTCCGCCGTAGCACACGCACAGCGCCTCGCTGATGCGTACGCCCATGGGCATCTCGACCGAAGGCGTGCGCCACGTCACCGGCAGGCTGGAGCCGGCCATGAAGGCGAAGCCCATTTCGCGCGAGGTGTCGTACATCTGGCGGGCCCACTCCCAGTTCCACGAAAGGTGCTTATCGTTGAACACCGGAACCACCCGTCCGCTCTCCCGAAATACCTTCACCACCTGCTCGAAGAATTCGTAGCGCGGATACTTGGTCTGCCCCTTTTCGTTGCGCGGGTAGTTGCCGTGCTCGCCCACGATCACCACGCCATCCACGGCCAGCTTGCTTCCGCCCAGGGTCAGGGCTTCGGCGATGCCCGGATAGATGCGCATGGCGGGATGTCGCGCGGCGCGCTCGCGGCTGAGGTCGTTCGCGCCCACCTGATCCACGTACAGCGACACCAGGTCCATGGGAGGATAATGGTGCGTGCCGTTCCAGCCGTAACCGTCGAGCAGGCGGTCGACGATGTGCTGCGTGTGCGAGTACTTAAAATAAGCGGTGGTGACGGCAGCGAGTTTCGGACGCGCCTGATCGCTCATGAGAAGATTCCAGAGCCTCGATTATAGTCTAATGGCAGGCGCCCCGGTGATTCTGGCGCTGGCGGCCGGGTATCCTTTTGGCCTGTCCGGGCAAACCGCGGGGGCCCCGGAGGTATCCGCGCGCGCACGGGCCTTGCACGCGAGCGCGCTGGTCTTCGATGGCCACGTTCACGCGGTGGATCGCGAGTTCTATCACGGGGGCGACATCGGCGAGCGCAAGCCCGACGGCCAGTTCGACCTGCCGCGCGCCAAAGAAGGCGGCTTGGGAGCGCTCTTCTTTTCCATCTTCGTCACCGAGGACTACTATCCCGCGCGCCTCGAAACCAAACAGGCGCTGCGCATGTTGGATTGCGCCATCGAACAGATCGGCCGCAATAACCGGACTATCGAAATCGCCCGCACCGCCGCCGATATCGAGCGCATTCACGCCAGTGGCCGCATCGCCGCTATCCTGGACATCGAAGGCAGCTTCGATCTGGATGGCGACCCGGCGGTGATCCGCCAGATGTACCGTCTGGGGATGCGCTCGGTGCAGCTTTCCGCGCACAACTGGACCAACAATTACGCGGACTCCTGCTGCTCGCCCCCCAAATGGGGCGGGTTGAACGATCGTGGGCGCGCGGTGATCCGCGAAATGAACAGGCTGGGGATGGTGATCAATGTTTCGCACGCCTCCGATGAAGCTATTTCGGGGGCCATCGACGTCAGCACCGTCCCGGTGGTGGCCACCCATCATGGGCTGCGCGCGGTGAATGACATTCCGCGGAATATGCCAGACTGGCTGCTGAAAAAACTGGCCGCCAAAGGCGGGGTGATCGGCTTCCAGCTGGGATGCGAGTTCCACGACCGCAAAGCCTTCGAATGGGGTGCGGCGCACGCCGGAAAGCCGTTCTGGGATACCAGCGCCATTCTCCAGCGCGGGAATCGCCTTTCAATCGAGGAGATCGACCGCCTCGTGGGACCCCAGTTTCCCATGCGGCCCAACGCCATTCCGCAGGAGATTCGTATGACCGTGGACGATTGGGTCAGCGTGGTGGACCGCGCCATCCGCTTGGTAGGTGAGGATCATGTCGCCTTGGGCAGCGATTTCGATGGCGGCCCGCCGCTCCCCCGCGGCATGCGCGATGTCCGCGATTTACCGATGATTACGGACGCCATGCTCCGCCGCGGTTACTCCGAGGAACGCATCCGCAAATTCCTCGGCGGCAACCTGCTGCGGGTGTTTCGCCAGATCAGCGAAGGTGCCCGTCCGTAAAGCAGCTATTTCAATAAGGCGTTCGGGCGACCCACGAAGAAGTCATACAACAGGCCGAAGATACAGCCCGCGATAGCGCCATCCACAAATCCATAAACGGTTCCGAGCAAGACCTGCCCCAGACTGGGCATGGTATCCGCGCCGGGATAGACCGAGCTCATCAGCCGCAGAAACTCTCCGCCGTAAGAATGGGTGGCCATGTGAATCAAACCCACGAATAACATGGCGAAGGCCCATAGAATCGCGGAACTCAGGGTAATTGCTTTAAGAGAAATTCGCATATTTCCTCGCCTTCACCTTGGTGGACGCAAGCTTGCATTGCGCAGGTGCAGTACGCTATTGGACTTGGTGCCCGCCGATACCGACCGGCACCAACTCCTCTCTCGACAGGAGAAGCGCGGTTTCCCGACGGCTCGTCTAATAAAGTGGAAAAGAAAGTTGAAACTCAGAGGAGCGCTGGATGGTTTGGTCTTCTCAGGGTTCCCGTGCGGCCCGCGGGAATGGCGCCCTTGGGGTGACAGTCCGTGCATTGCCTGCGAACCTGATGAGAATGTCCGTTTGGGCGCGCCAATGAGTTCGGAGGTACATGAAAGATGCAGATGGAAGCCATTGTTACTCGCTGTTGCAAGTGGGCTGCTGGCGCTCCCCTTGTCCGCGGCTTATAAAGCGCCGGTCACAGCGGCCGTCAGCGACACGAACAGCGCCATGCGGGCTGCCTGGCCCCCGGAAACCCTGTCCGGGAAGATCAGCATGGTCGATCCGGCCCAGAAACTGGTAGTCATTCAAACGCCTGATGGAACTCCGTACGATATCATCGTCACCGGCAGGACCCGCATCGAATCCGGCGATCAAAGGGTGGGCGTGCAAGATCTGTCCGGGTACACGAACAAGACGGTCTCGGTAAGATTTACGCCCGAGAGTCGTGGCG